>NZ_SSXE01000016.1 GCF_021699195.1 Nonomuraea sp. MG754425
CCCCCAGCCGCACCCCCCCAGCCGCAGTACCCACGGCCGGCGGGCCTGCCCGGCTGTTCTCAAGCGAGCGCACGCCGACGGGCCCGGCCGCGCTGGACTCGCTGCAATCCACGCATGTGCGGTCAGCCACGTAGCGACATTCCCCCCGATGATCGGAAATTTGCATGCGAAAAACGACAAGGTGGGCTGGTGCCACCGTGCTCGCCGCAGCCATGACCGTCCAGCCCACCGCCCTGCCACAAGCGCTGGCGAAGGCCGGCGACCAGCCGGCGACCGGCGTGCGGACGGTCACGCTGGTCACCGGAGACAAGGTGACCGTGACCGGCCCCACGAGCGCGGCGGTCGAGCCGGGCCAGGGCAGGGAGCAGGTCACCTTCCTCACCGACGTGGCAGTGGGACGGCTGCGCGTCTTACCCGACGACGCCGTCCCGCTGGTGCGGGCCGGACGGTTGGATCCCCGGCTGTTCGACGTCACCGGCCTGCTGGAACTCGGGTACGACGACAGCCGCGCGGAACTCCCGCTGATCGTGACCGGCGCCTCCGGCCCCGCGCCGGCCGTCCGCGCGATGAGCGGGTACCGGCCGCTGGGCGCGGTCAAGGGCTTCGCCGTGCGGCAGCGCAGGGACGAGGCCGCGCGGACGTGGCAGGCGCTCGCGGGCGGGACGGGCAAGGTCTGGCTCGACGGACGCCGGCGCGTGGCGCTCGACGTGAGCGTCAAGCAGGTCGGCGCGCCGCAGGCGTGGGAGCGCGGACACACCGGCGACGGCGTCAAGGTGGCGGTGCTCGACACCGGGATCGACGCCACCCATCCCGACCTCGCCGGGCGGGTCGCGGCGCGCGCCGACTTCACCGAGGCCCAGGACGAGCGCGACGTGATCGGCCACGGCACCCACGTGGCCTCGACCATCGCGGGCAGCGGTGTCGCTTCGGACGGCAGGTACCGCGGCGTCGCCCCCGGCGTGACGCTGCTGGACGGCAAGGTGTGCGAGTCCATCTGGTGCGCGGACTCGGCGATCCTGGCGGGCATGCAGTGGGCGGCCGAGCAGGGCGCGAGAGTCGTCAACCTGAGCGTCGGGTCCCCGGACACCCCCGGGATCGACCCGCTGGAGGAGGCCGTGCAGACGCTCAGCGAGCGGCACGGCACCCTGTTCGTGGCGGCGGCCGGCAACGGCGGCACTGATCGCGCGCTCAGCTCTCCCGGCACCGCCGACGCCGCGTTGCAGGTGGGAGCCGTCAGCAAGGCGGGTGAGCAGGCCGCCTTCGCCAGTCGCGGGCCGCGCGCCGGCGACGACGGCCTCAAGCCGGACCTCACCGCCCCCGGCGTGGACATCACCGCGGCCCGTGGCAAGGACAGCCCCGGCGACGGCTCCTACGTCGCGATGTCCGGCACCTCCATGGCCACCCCGCACGTCACCGGCGTCGCGGCGCTGCTGGCCGGGCAGCATCCCGACTGGACGGGCGACATGCTCAAGGCGGTCCTGACGGGTGCCGCCCGGCCGCTGCCGGGGATCGGGGTCTTCGCGCAGGGCGCGGGACTCGTGGACGCCGACCGCGGCACGCGGCAGGCCGTGACGGCCGAGCCGGCCGCGCTGAGTTTCGGGCGGCAGTCGTGGCCGCACGATGACGACCGGCCGGCCACCAGGAAGGTCGTCTATCGCAACCACGGGCGGCAGCCGGTGACCCTGCGCCTGGAGGCGCGTGGCCACGAGGCGTTCAGCGTCGCACCCGCCGCGCTGACCGTCCCCGCGGGCGGGCAGGCCGAGGCCGTCGTCACCGCCGACACCCGGGCCGGGGGGCCCGACGGCTTCGTCGGCGCGCACATCGTCGCGACCGGCGACGGCGACCTGGCCGTCAGCACGCCGGCCGGGGTCGACAAGGAGAAGGAGAGCTACGACCTCACCCTCAGGTTCACCGGCCGGGACGGAGGCCCGGCCGGTGAGGTCTACACGACCCTGTATCCCCTGGACCCCGGCCTGACGCCGATCGACGTGGAGAACGCCGAGGGGCCGGTCACCTTGCGGCTGCCCAAGGGAAAGTGGCTGGTCAGGACGGTCATCCTCGACGACCGGACCAGGACGCTCCTCGTCCACCCGGGCCTCGACCTGGACCGGTCGCAGACCCTCGACGCCGACGCGCGGCTGGGCCGGCCGATCTCGCTGACGCTGCCCCGCGCGGACGCCGTCCCGCTGCAGTCGGAGATCGTCTACCAGTACCGGATGGACGACGGGGCGACGCGTGCCTGGGGCTGGCTCGGCGACTCCTACGAGGGGAGGTTCACCGCTCAACTCGGTCCGGCACGCGTCTATCCGGGCGTGCGGACCAAGGTCGCCGGTCTGTGGGCCGCCGCCCGGGTCGGCAGCCCGTACGCCTATCACCTGACCTGGTTCCGCTCCGGCGGCATGGTCAGCGGGTTCGAGCGGCGCGTGGCGCAGCGCGACCTGGCCGCCGTCCGGTCCGACTACGCCCGCCACCTGCCCGACGCGGAGACCAGCGCGTACGGCCGTGCCTGGCCGCGCGACGGCGCCATCTTCTCCTTCCTGTCGCCCACCACGTTCGCCACGCCGTTCGAGCAGGTGGACTACGTCAACACCGACGACGGCATCCGCTGGCAGCGTCTCCTGTTCGAGTACGGCTCCGACGGCCGGCTCAACCGCTTCGACTCGCCCTTCACGGTGTACCGGCCCGGCCGGACGTACCAGGAAGCGTGGAACCGCGGCGTCTTCTCGCCCGCGCTGCCCTGGGCGGGCGCGGAGGACCAGGACGGCGTCAGCCGGGCCGGCGACGTCATCTCGACCGACCTGCTCATGTACGGCGACGGACGCGGAGCGCTCGGCCTGTCCACCCGGGCCACGCAGCGGACCGCCCTCTACCGTGACGGCGTCCTCGTGGGCGAGCAGCCGGAGACGCGGACGAGCTTCACCGTGCCCGCGGGGGAGGCCGGCTACCGTCTCGTCGTCGAGAGCGAGCGCGGAGCGCCCGCGACGCTGTCCACCCGGGTGTCGGGGGTGTGGACGTTCCGGTCGGGGCGGGTCGCGGGCGGCGCGCCGGCGCGGCTGCCCGTGTCGGTCGTGCGCTTCGGCCCGGTCCTCGACGCCGGGAACTCGGCCCCGTCCGGGCGGCGCTTCACGGTGCCGGTGACCGTGCAGCCGTTGGAGGGCAGCGCCGCCCGTCCCGTCCGGCGGCTGTCGGTGGAGGTCTCCTACGACGACGGTGTCACCTGGACCGAGGCCGAGGTGCGCGGGGCGGCGGCCGTGGTGCGCCATCCGGCCGGCGACGGGTTCGTGTCGCTGCGCGCCCGAGCGGTGGACCGGGCGGGTAACACGGCGGAGCAGACGGTCATCCGGGCCTACCGGATCCGGCCGGCGTGACCCGTCGCGTCGCCTGACGGCCGCGGGTTGACAACGGGCGGCCCGATCCAACACCCTTTCACTATTCGAATAGTGAAAGGGTGTTTTGGTGATCGAGTTCAACCTGGACCGCGGCTCGGGCGTCTCGACGTACCTGCAGCTCGTTCACCAGGTCAGACAGGCGCTGCGGCTCGGCACGCTGCGGCCCGGCGACCAGTTGCCGACCGCCCGCGAGGTGGTCGAGAGCCTGGCCATCAACCCCAACACCGTGCTCAAGGCGTACCGGGAGCTGGAACGCGAAGGGCTGGTCGAGGGGCGGCCGGGGATGGGCACGTTCGTCCGGCAGGGCGTCGCGGGCGCGACGCTCGCCGAGCACACGCGGCTGCGGCGCGGTCTGGAGGCGTGGGTGCGCGAGGCCCGTTCGGCGGGGCTCGATCAGGAGGACCTGCGGGCGCTGTTCAGCGTGGTCCTGGCCGACGCCGCGAAGGAGGGCGCGGCGTGAGGCCCGCGCTGGAGGCGACCGGGCTGGGGGTCCGCCATCGCCGTACCTGGGCGCTGCGCGACTGTTCGCTGTCCGTGCCCGCGGGACGCGTGGCGGCGCTCGTCGGGCCCAACGGCGCGGGCAAGACCACGCTCATGCACGCGGCCGTCGGCCTGCTGCGGCCCGCGCTGGGCAGCGTCCGCGTGGCCGGCGCGGCGGCGTTCGTGGCGCAGGACAAGCCGCTGTACGAGAGCTTCACCGTCGCCGAGATGCTCGCCTTCGGCCGCCGCATGAACACCCGCTGGGACGACGCGGCCGCCGCCGGCCGGCTCGCCGGGCTCGGCATCCCGCTGCGGCGCAGGGTGAGCGGGCTGTCGGGCGGGCAGCAGGCGCAGGTGGCGGTCACGCTGGCGCTGGCCGGCCGGCCCGACCTGCTCGTGCTGGACGAACCGCTGGCCAACCTCGACCCCCTCGCCCGCCACGACGTGATGCGCTCGATCCTGGGGGAGGCCGCCGGCCGGGAGCTGACCGTGCTGCTGTCCTCGCACGTCGTCTCCGACCTGGCGGACACGTGCGACTGGCTGATCGTGCTGAACGGGGGCCGGCTGCAGGTCAGCGGTGACATCGAGGAACTGCTGGATGACCATCTCGTGCTCACCGGGCCGGGCGAGGCGTCGGCGGCGGGGACGCGGGTGGTGGCCGCGAGCCGTACCGGCAGACAGGCCGGCCTGCTGGTGAGAGGCGGGCCGCCGCTCGACCCACGCTGGCGGGCGCGGCGTCCCGGGCTGGACGAGCTCGTCATGGGCTACCTGCGCAGCCCTGACTCGGCGGCGCTGCCGCACCTGACGCGGGCGGGCGCATGATCTGGGTGACGTGGCGTCAGCACCGGGCGCAGATCCTCGTGACGGCGGGCCTCCTGGCGCTGCTGGGGGTGGTGCTGCTGGGTTCGGCGGTGGAGGCGAGCCGGTACGTGGCCGAGCACGCCCCGCCCGGCTGCCCCGGGCCGGCCGTGGCGTGCGGAGACCTCGCGGCGGCGCTCGGGCAGCGCTACGACGCGGTCTACTCGGTGTTCGGCTGGATGCCGCTGGTGGCCCCGGCGCTGATCGGGGCGTTCTGGGGCGCGCCCCTGCTCGGCCGCGAGTACGAGCGCGGCACCCATCGCCTGGCCTGGACCCAGTCCGTGCCCGTGCGGCGGTGGCTGGCGGTCAAACTGTCGGTCCTGGGCGGCGCGGTGGCGGCGGGCGGGCTGCTGCTGTCGCTCATGGTGAGTCTGTGGCGGCCGGTGTTCAGGGAGGGGATCGACTCCACGTTCGGCAACATCGGGGTGTTCAACATGGTCGGGGTGGAGCCGGCGGCGTGGTGGCTGTACGCGTTCGCGCTGGGCACGCTGGCCGGCACCCTGTTCCGGCGTACGCTGCCGGCGATGGCGCTGGTCGTGGCCGGTGTGGCGGTGACGATGTTCACCCTGTTCCAGGTGAGCGACCACTACGCCGAGCCGGTGCGCACCGAGTTGTCCGGCACCGTGCTGCTGGACGACCCCGACGCCCGGCTGGTGCGCGCCGCCTGGGTGGAGCCGTCCGGGCGGGAGGTCGCGGAGCCGGCCCGCAGCGGCTGCCCGCGCGGGGTGGACGTGGGTCGGAGCGCCCGGAGCACCGAGGCGTGGCAGGCGTGCCTGTTCGGCACGGGCTACCGGTACGCGGTCTACCACCATCCGCCGTCCCGGTTCTGGCGCTTCCAGTGGACCGAGGCGGGGATCCTGGCGCTCGCGTCGGCGGCCTTCGGCGGCCTTTCGGTGCGCCGCGTCCTGCGCCGTCCCGGCTGACCGGCTTCATCACGAAACCGGAGATTTCGGACGGGGCGCGTTAAGATCGATCGATGACGGGTCACGACCGAAACGCCTTCATCATCGGGGGCACGGGGCAGATCGGCCGGGCCACGGCCGCCCGGCTCACCGCGGCCGGGTACGCGGTGACCCTCGGGCACCGCCGGCTCCGTCCGGGCCCCGAGCAGCCGGACGGGGTGCAGCCGGACGGGGTGCGGTCGGTCCAGGTCGACCGGGCCGACACGGAGGCGCTGCTCAAGGCCCTCGACGGCCATGATCTGGTGGTGGACACGGTCGCGTTCACCCCGTACCACGGCGCGCAGCTCGCCCGGCTGGCCGGCCGCGTCGGCTCGCTGGTGGTCATCTCGACGGGAGCGGTCTACCAGGCTCCCGGCCTGCCGGTGCCGATCCCGGAGACGTGGCCGACGGTCGAGCGCGACACCCACGACTATCCGGCGGGGAAGGCGGCGCTGGAGCGCCTCCTGCTGGCGACGCCCGGCCTGCCGGTCAGCATCCTGCGGACGGGCGTGCTGCACGGCCCGCACGGCAGGTCGCTGGATCACTGGTCGTTCATCAAGCGGGCGCTGGACAGGCGGCCGCACGTCGTCCTCGCCCACGACGGGCGGAGCCGGTTCCCCACCTCGGCGGTCGCGAACGTCGCCGAGCTGATCCGCCTGTGCGCGCGCGATCCGGCGGCCCGGGTCCTCAACATCGCCGACGACCCGCTGACCGTCGCCGAGATCGGCGCCAGGGTCTTCGCCGTCATGGGCCACGAGGCGGAGATCGTCACCTTCGCGGGCCCGTCGCGTCCGGACGGCCTGGGGTTCCATCCGTGGAATGTGCCGGAGCCGATCGTGTTCAGCATGGACAAGGCCCGTGCCGAGCTCGGATACCGCGACGCGGTCTCCTACGACGACGCGCTGCGCCAGGACGTCGACTGGGCCGTCGCCGCCGTGGCCGGGGCGGGCGGCGACTGGCAGGCCGTCTTCCCCGACCTGATCGTCCGCCACGGCCCCGACGTCTGGTTCCCCTACGCGGCCGAGGACGCCTACGTCGCTACCAGGTGACAGGCATCGCGTGCAGCCCGAAGAACGGGGCATGGTAGGCGAAGGGCAGCTCCTCGAACCCGACCGCCAGGCGCAGCGTCGGTATCCGGGCCAGCAGCGTGCCGTAGGCGATCCGCAGCTCGGCGCGGGCCAGGTTGCGGCCGATGCACTGGTGCACCCCGTGGCCGAAGGCGACATGGTGGTGGGCGGACCGGTGGAGGTCGAACGTGTCGGGGTCGTCGAACGCCCGCGCGTCCCGGTTGGCGGACGCGGCCAGCACCGTCAGGCGGTCACCGGCGCGGATCCGCGCGGCGCCGACCTCCATGTCCTCGGTCGCGACCCGGTCGAAGCTGACCCAGTCCTGCACCGAGTGGAAGCGCAGCGACTCCTCGACCGCACCCGGCAGCAGGCCCGGGTCCGCGCGCAACGCGGCAAGCTGCGCCGGGTGCCGCAGCAGCGTGAGGACGCCCAGGGAGATCGTGTTCGCCGGCGAGTCGTAACCCGCGAGCAGCAGGAGGAAACCGATGTTGATCAGCTCGTCGGCGGTCAGCTCGCCGGTCGGCAGGTGTCTCGCGGCCAGCCGCCGGATCATCCCCTCGTGTGGTGCGCGCTCCGCGTCGCGGATGAGTTCGCGCAGATAGCCGCGCACGTCCCTGGACGCCTGGGCCGCCACGCTCGGATCCATGCTGGTCACCGACAACATCCGCAGCCGTGACTCGAAGAACGCGTGGTCGCCGGCCGGGACGCCGAACAGCTCGCAGAGGACGCGCGCCGCGACCCGGCGCGCGTACGAACCGACGAGGTCGGCGGGCGCCCCGGCCGCCAGCAACTCGTCGATCGCCGTGTCGGCGATCCGCTGGACGGCCGGCCGCATGGCCTCCATCGGACGGACGCCGAGCTCCGAGATCAGCAACCGCCGGAACCGGCTGTGTTCCGGCGGGTCCATGTCGATGAAGAAGCCGTCGTCGGGGCGGTCGTCGTCGGGTCCGCGCGGGCGTTCGGGGCGGCCGGTGTTCGAGCTGATCCTCGGGTCGCCGAGGATCTGCCGCGCCTCGGCGTACCGCGTGACCGCCCAGACCGGTGCGCCGTTGGGCAGGACGGCCCGGACGACCGGCGCGGTGTCCCGCATCCGCCGGTACTCCTCCGGCGGCGCGAACGGGCAGGTCCGCTCCATGGGGAAGGCCGGCGTCAGGTCGGGTTCCAAGTCATTCATCGCGCTTCCCCGTTCGAGCCGGACACCACCCCGGCGATGTAGTCGGAGACGGCGGCGATGGTCGGCTGCGCCCACAGCAGCGTCGTCGGCAGCGAGCACCGGAACCGTTGCTCCAGCCGCCGCCGGACGACCACGGTGAGCACCGAGTCCAGGCCCTGCTCGATCAGCGGCCGGTGCGGTGACAGGTCGGCGGGGGCGAGCCGCATCTCCTTGGCGATCTGCGCGCCGACCTCCTCGATCAGGAATTCGCGCAGTTTCTCCGGCTCCAGGTCGGCGAACGACTCGGTGAGCCGCTCGCCTCCCGCGCCGTTCTCCCCGGGGGCCGGCGTGTCGATCACCGGATACCGCAGCCCCGCCAGCCAGCCGACGACGGCGCCGGTGTCGTCGGTGATCCGTACCTGCGCCGTGTCCGGGTGCTCGCGGTCGAGCAGCACGTCGATGGTCACCGTGTCCGGCGGCTTTCCCAGCGTGACCAGCCGGTCGACATGCGTGACCATGCGCAGCAACGGGTCCCCGGGGAAGACGCTCGGCGCCACCGACATGGCCGCGTCCAGGATGGGCGCCCAGGGCGCGGCACCGGACAGTGCGGGGCCGCACCGCACGCGGGCGCGCAGCGCGCCGTACCCGCGCCGCAGTTCCTCGACGCTCCAGTCGAACCCGGTGTCCGGCACGCCGACGGCGGCCAACCGGCTGATGACCAGGCCGGGGTCCGCCGAGGCGAGCGGCTGCGACCGCGGTGCCGGCGGCTGTCCGGGCGCGTCGGCGATCCGGGCCGTGGCGATCAACTGCCAGGCGCCGTCCGGATCGCCGGCGACACGGGCGGCCAGCCGCAGCTCGGCGTCCTGCCGGACGACCTGGACCTCGCGGCGGTCGGCGGTCAGCAGCGGAGCCGACATCGTCACCTCGCCGAGCTCCTGACGGTCGGCGGCGGCGAAGAACGTCGCCGCGAGCACCGCGGCCGGCACGATCTCCACGCCCTCGATCGCATGGCTGCCGGGATAGGGCCGGGTCTGGTCGTCCAGGACGGTCCGCCACAACCGGACGTCCGTCCCGGCGAGATCGACATGCTCGCCGAGCAGCGTGTGCGTGTCCGGATCGTGGCCGCGGCTGCCGGTGTCGGGGGGCGACGGCGTGCGCCAATGCCTGCGGCGCTGCCAGGGATAGGCCGGGAGCACGACCGGCCCGCCGGCGGGTTGCAGCCGCTGCCAGTCCACGTCGAGACCGGCGCAGTGCGCCGCGGCCACGGCGTTGAGCATCGTTTCCCGGGCGGGCCGGTCGCGGCGCAGCGACGCGCCCACGAAGACGTCGTCGTGCCCGCCCTCGCTCAGCGTCTCCAGCACCGAATGCGTGACGACCGGGTGCGCGGACAGCTCGATGAACGTGCGGTACCCGTCGGCAGCCGCCGCCGCGACCGCGTCGGTCAGGCGCACCGGCCGGCGCAGGTTGGCCGCCCAGTACGCGCCGTCGAACCCGGGCGTCGTCCGTGGGTCGTCCAGCGCCGTCGAGTAGACGGTGATGCCGGGGACGCCGGGCGTCAGGCCGGCCACGGCCGCGATCAGGTCCGTGATGAGGGGGTCCATCTGCGGCCCGTGGAAGGCCACGTCCGAGGCGACCCGGCGGGCCGGAACGCCCTCGTCGAGCCAGCTCGTCAGCACCCCGGCCACGGCGTCCGGCTCACCCGAGACGACCGTGGAGCCGGGCGAGGACGCGATCGCGGCGACCACCCCGGGATGCTCCGCCAGCCGCCGCGCCGTCTCGGCGAACGGAAGCTGCACCATGGCCATCGCGCCCCGGCCCGCGACCCGGCGCAGCAGGCGCGATCGCCGGCAGATCAGCCGGGCGCCGTCCAGGCGGCTCAGCGCTCCGGCCGTCACCGCGGCGGCGATCTCGCCGACCGAGTGGCCGATCACGGCGTGCGGGCGCACCCCGTACTCGCGCCACAGCTCGACCAGGCCGAGCTGCATCGCGAAGATCATGGTCTGGACGTGGTCGACCTCGGTGAGCTCTCCCACGCTGAGCGTCTCGCGCGGCGAGAACCCGATCTCCTCCGCGAACACCGGCTCCAGCTCGTCGATGACGGCGGCGAACGCCGGCTCGGTGGCCAGCAGGTCCCGGCCCATGCCGGCCCACTGCGAGCCGTGCCCGGAGAACACGAACACCGGCCCGGGGCCGGGATCGCCGAGTGGCCGCCCCGTGGCCACCGCGTCGTTCGGGGTGCCGGCCGCCAGGTGACGCAGCCCGGCGGTCAACGCGGCCTCGTCCCGCGCGTTCACCACCGCCCGGTGCGACAGATGGGCCCGGCGCAGCGCGAGCGTGTGCCCGAGGCCCGGCAGCGGCACCGCGCCGACGACGCCGGCGAGGTTGCCCGCGGCCTGCCGCAACGCGGCCCGCGACCGGGCGGACACCGGAAACAGCTTGCCGGCCGGTGCCGTGGCGGGCGCCGGCGCCGCGGGCCCCTGTTCGAGGATCACGTGGGCGACGGTCCCGCCGTAGCCGAAGGCCGAGACGGCGGCACGGCGCGGGTGCGCGGAGCCGGGCCAGGGCGTCGGGGCGTCCACCACGCGCAGACCGGCGCCGGTCCAGTCGACTGCCGGGGTGGGGGTGTCGATCCGGCTCGGCGGCAGTTCGCCGCGCTCCAGCGCCAGGACGGCCTTGACCAGCCCGGCGACGCCGGCGGCGCCTTCGAGGTGGCCGATGTTGGACTTGGCCGAGCCGATCAGGCACGGCTGCTCCGCCGGCCTGCCGGCCCCGTACACGGCGGCCAGCGCGGCGGCCTCGAGAGGGTCGCCGACCGCGGTACCGGTGCCGTGCGCCTCGACGTAGCCGACCGTGCCCGGATCGATCCCGGCCTGCCGCAGCGCGCGGCGCATGACATGCTCCTGCGCCTGGCCGCACGGCGCCATGATGCCGACGGTGTGGCCGTCCTGGTTGACGGCGCTGGCGAGGATGGTGGCGAGCACCCGGTCCCCGTCCCGTACGGCGTCGCCGAGCCGCTTGAGCACGACGACCGCCGCGCCCTCGCCGCGCCCGTACCCGTCGGCGGCGGCGTCGAACGACTTGCTCCGCCCGTCCGGCGCGAGGGTGCCCGCGGCGTCCAGGGTCAGCGTCTCGCCGGGGGACAGGATGAGGTTGACCCCGCCGGCCAGCACCACGTCGGTCTCGCCCGCCCGCAGCGACTGCACGCCCAGGTGGACGGCGACCAGGGACGCCGAGCAGGCCGTGTCCACCGCCATGCTCGGGCCACGCAGGTCGAGTGCGTGCGACACCCGGTTGGCCACCGCGCAGGTGGCGGCACCGATCCCGGTCCACGCCTCGACGTCGGGCAGGTCCTCGAGCAGCCGGTGCCCGTAGTCACCCGTGCACACACCCACGTACACGCCCGTGTCCGTGCCGGCCAGCGCGCCGGGGGAGATCCCGGCGTGCTCCAGGGCCTCCCACGCGGTCTCCATCACCAGGCGCTGCTGCGGATCCATCAGCTCCGCCTCGCGCGGCGAGAGCCCGAAGAACTCCGCGTCGAAGTCCGCCACCCCGCTCAGGAAGTGGCCGCGCGACACCGTGCGGCGGACCGCCGCCATGGAGGACGGGCCGCGCTCGGCGTAGTCCCGCCAGCGCTCGGCGGGCGCGGGCCCGCTCGTGTCCCGTCCCTCGCACAGCAGGTTCCAGTACTCCTGCGCCGAGTCGGCGCCGCCGGGCAGCCGGCAGCCGATCCCGATCACCGCGATCGCTTCGAACGGCCGGTCCATCACGCATCCCTTCCCTGCCGCCGCGACCACGCGGGTGATTCGAGAACCTCCACGACGGCGGCCGAGATGGTCACGCCGGGGCCGTAGGCGAACATCAGCAGATGGTCGCCGGGCCCCAGGTCGCCGCCGCGGACCAGATGCTCCAGGGCGAGAACCTGGTCACTGGCTCCGCAGTGGCCGATGGTCCGGCCGAACTCCCAGACCGAGCGGGACGCCGGGATGCCCAGCCGGTGCTCACAGATCTGATCGGCGATCTCCTGGGAGGTGTTCATGCAGGTCATCCGGGTCACGTCCGACGCCTTGATGCCGGCTTCCGACAGGGCGCGGTCGATCACCTCGACCATCCGTTCGTCCAGCGTCACCAGTACCTTGGTCCCTTCGCCTCCGGCGACCGCGCGGCGCCGGAAGATGTCGTTGTGCGCGGCGAAGTCCACCGCGCGGCCCTCGGTGACGCCGGGCGGGAACAGCGGCTCGGCGCACCGGTGCATCTCCTCGCCCTGCGACACCGACACCGAGCTCACCGAGGCCAGCCGGGCGAATCCCGGCTCGGTGTCGAGCACGACGGCGCTGGCCGCGTCGCCGGCGACGGCCCCGGGCAGCATCCGCCAGCGGTCGACCAGCGGCGTGCCGTAGTTGTCTGCGGCGACCAGCAGCGCCGCCTGACGCCCGGGTGCGGCCCGCAGGTAGCTGGCGGCCAGTTCCAGGGCCGCGAACATGCCGTTGCAGCCCTGCTTGAGCTGGGTCGACAGGACGCCGTCGCCGACCAGATGGCGCTGCACGTACGCCTGCGGCGGCCAGCCCTCCGGACCCTGGTGCCAGGTGGAGGTGTACAGGAGGAGGTCCAGTTCGGTGGGGGAGCGTCCGCTGCGGGCCACCGCGGTGCGCGCCGCCCGTAACGCCATCTCCGGCGCCGGGACGTCACCGGCCACCGCGACGGAGGCGAGCCCGTGCAGCTCGACCTCCTCCGCCGGATACCAGCCCGCCGCCACCGCATGGTGCACGTCCACCGTGTCGGGCAGGTACGAACCGACCCCGCTGATGTACATGTCCGCCGTCTCCATCTCGCCTCCCGGCTCGCTCGAACAGCTCAGACCGGCCCTGCGCAGGCGTACTCCGGCGGGATGTCCAGGATCCGCAGTACGGCGCAGGCCAGGGTGGTGCCGGCGCCGAACCCGACGAGCAGCAGGTGGTCGCCGGGGGCCAGTTCCCCGGAGGCGAGCAGGTGGTCGAGGGCGACGAACTGGTCGCTGACCCCGAGGTGCCCGATGCGGGAGCCGTAGTCCCAGGTGGTGTCGGCCAGGGTCAGCCCGAACCAGTTGACGCCGCGGTGCTCCACGTCGTCCCGGCGCACGTGGGGGAAGGCCACCCGCGCCACGTCGTCGAGCGTGATCTCCGCCTCTTTGAGCGTGCGGTCGGCCAGCTCCATCATCGCCGTCTCGATCGCCAGCATCACCCGGGAGCCGTCACCGTCCAGCAGGCGCCTGCGGAACTCCCGGTTGCGCGCGGCGAAGTCCAGCGGCCGGCCCACGGTCGCGTCCGGGGGGAACATCGGCACGCCGCCGTCGTTGACGGCCTCGGCCTCCGGCAGCACGGTCACGTTGACCGAGCGCAGCTCGGCGAACCCGGTGTCCGTGCTGATCAGCAGCGCGCACCCGGCGTCGCCCATCACGGTGCCCTCGATCATCCGCCACCGGTCGACCAGCGGCGTGCCGTGGTTGTCCGCGCCGACCAGCAGCGCGGTGCCGCCTGGCCGCAGGTACCCGGCGGCGAGCTGCAGCGCGTTGAACAGGCCGCAGCACCCCTGCCGCAGCTCCATCGCCGGGACGTCCCCGCCGACCAGATGCTGCTGCAGGTAGTACTGCGGCTCCCAGCCCTCCGGACCCTGGTGCCAGACGTCGCAGTACAGCATGAGGTCGAGGCCGTGCGGCGACAGGCCGCCCGAGCGCTCGAACGCCTGCCGGGCGGCGCGCAGGCCCAGCTCCGGGGCCGGTGTGTCACCGGCCACCGCCGCGCCGACCAGGCCGAAACGCTCCACCTCGTCGGCCGGATACCGGCCCTCGGCGACGGCCGTCTCGACCGTGACCACGGACGGCAGATGGACGCCGATACTGCGCAAGTACGTGCCGGGAGTGCGCATCTAACCCTTTCTTCAGCAGGGGTGCCGGGTGCTTCACCGGGTGTGCGCTGCCGCGACGGGATGACCGGGGCCGTCGCGGAGCAGCAGCATCGGGTCGTTCAGCTCGTACAGCCCGCACATCGGCGGACAGGGCTCGTAGCCGAGGAGCCGCTGGATGTCCTCGGGGTAGCCGCGCACCACGTCCAGGGGGATGGACAGGTACTGGTTCTCCTCCTGACGGAGGTTGCCGAGGTCGTAGGCGTACGACAGGCCGGTGCGGGGCTCGTCGGACGCGTTGGTGCCGGCCCCGTGGTACGTGCTGCCGAGCCACAGCAGCGCGGAGCCGGCGCGCATCTCGGCCGGCACCGCCTCGTCGGCGCGCGGCCCGCGCTCGTCGTCCCATCGGTGGCTGCCCGGGATCACCCGGGTGGCGCCGTTGCGCGCGGTGAACTCGCTCGCGGCGACCATGACCTGGACCCGGCTCTCCGGGCCCGGATGGGTACGGAGGTGTGCGGTGTCGTCCCGGTGCAGGCCCTGGATCGGCACGCCGGGCTGGATCTGGATCGCCCGCGAGATGCCGAGCTGGACGGTCGGCACGAACTCGATGCGCTGCTCGCCGAGCCACGCCCGCACCGGCCGCTGCAGGAAGTGCCGGGCGCTGCCGAGGAAGTGCGGCTGCCGCATGATCGTGGCCGATCGGGTGGTCCGGCGGACCAGGCCCGGCAGGATCCGGGTCTTCTCGCCCACCAGCCGCCCGTCGCCGTCCGACTGGCGTGCCAGGTCCGGGCCCAGGTCTTCCCACAGGCCGGTGAGCGTGCCGGGATCGAGGAAGTCCTCGATGATGACGGCTCCGGCCGCTTCGAGCGCGTCGATCGCCGCCTCGACCGGGGCCGAGGCGGGCAGGGTGGTCAGGGTCGTCGGCGTGGAATCGGTCATCCCGGCCTCCGAGAGAGGGGTGTGTCGATGTGGTCTGCCAGAGGTGGTCAGCGGGCTCGGGCCGGTCGGCCGAACCACCGCGCGAGGGCGTCGGGCAGCGACGCCTCGTCGGCGGGCGTGCTCCAGGCGACGAAGCCGTCCGGCCGGATCAGCAGGGCGTCCGCCGGAGCCTCGGCGCATGCGGCGGTGACCACGTCGACCCGGTCGGACCACGGCTCGGCGAGCGCGCGCAGCCCGGGACGGCCGCCGAGGTCGAGCAGCAGCGGCCGGCCGGAACGCTGGAGTTCGGCGAGCCGTACGGTGCCGTCGTCCCCCTTCAGCCGCAGGTCGGGGCAGTAGTGACCGACCAGCGGGCCGGTCAGCGACGGGTCGCCCATGTCGTAGCTGATGTGCAGGTCGTCGATGAGGGCGGTCAACCGCCGGTTCGTGTCGTCGTGCAGCAGCAGGTGGGTGAGCAGCCGGCGCAGCGCGTCCACGTGCGGGCCCGGACGCATCAACGCGATGGAGGCGCGCTGGACCTCCAGCGTCTGCGCGCCGACCGGATGCCGTTCCGAGGTATAGGTGTCGAGCAGGTCCTCGTGACAGTGACCGCGTGCGACCGCGGCGAGCTTCCAGCCGAGGTTGATCGCGTCGCCCAGGCCGAGCCGCAGGCCCGGCCCGCTCCACTGCGACTGGACGTGGGCCGCGTCGCCGACGAGCAGGACCCGCCCCTGGCGGTAGGTCGCGGCCTGCCGCTCGTTGTCGGTGAACCGGTTGATCTGGTGGACCTTGGTGACCGTCACCTCGGTGCCGCTGAGCCGGCGCAGCGCCGCCTGGAACTCCTCGAGCGTGATCGGCGCGTCCCGGTTCGCCGGTGGGCCGATGAACTCGAGGGTGATGAACCGGGGCGGTCCCTCCTCGTACACCAGCAGCCCGTTGTCCTTGCGGAACCAGCCGGGCAGGTGGAAGTCGGGGTCGTCGATCTCCGCGAAGGCGCGGTAGCCGGTCGTGATGCCGTCCGTGCCCGGGAACGGGATGCCGGCCAGCTTCCGGACCGTGCTCCGGCCGCCGTCGCAGCCGGCGAGCCAGCCGGCCTCCATCCGGTACGGCCCGTCCGGGCCGTCCACGTCGAGACGCACCCCGTCGCCGTGCTGGGTGAACCCGGTGATCGTGTGGCCGCGCCGTACCTCGACGCCGAGGTCGGCGGCACGCCGGGCCAGGTCCTGCTCCAGCAGTTGCTGGGGCACCAGCAGATCAGGGGATTCCGGACGTAGCACGAACATGGTGGCGAAGTGCCGTGCGCCGGGGAAGGCTTTGGGGTGCAGGCTGTCCGGCTGCCGCTCGCCCAGGGCGATGCGGGCCCGCTGTTCGGGCGTCGGCGGCGAGGGGGTGCCGTCGATCCCGATCATGAGACCGCGACGATCCAGGATGTCGATGGCCCGTCCGGTTATGCCCTCGGCCTTCGGGTGTGTCTCGATGCCGGGCAGTCGTTCGAGCACCACCACCGGTACACCGTGCAGCGCCACCTCGCACGCGAGCATGAGCCCAATCGGACCACCACCAACTACCGCGACCTGTGCCATTCATACCTCTGCTGGGGGCGTGAGCCTGCTCGAGGAATCATCGGACTGCCGACCACGGACCGGCGAGAGTGGCCGGGGTGTGGTCCTGCTTCTCGTGTGTTGGCAGATGTTTCTGTTCAGGTGGTGCCGATGTTAAATCGGATGGTTCAAAGATTGCTAGTGGTGGCATTTTCCTGATTTGTCATGCATAATCCCCTTCGATTGTGATCATCGGCCTGCGGGTGGGAGGTCTCCCCATGAGCGACGGTCAGCAAGCACAGCCCCTGGAAACCGACAGGCCCACCCCCTTCGATCCGCCCGCCGGGCTGCGCCGCCGGGCCCCGCTCAGCCGGCTGGCCTACCCCGACGGGCACCTCGGCTGGGTGGCCACCGGATACTCCGTCAACCGGGCCATCCTGGCGGACCCGCGCTTCAGCACCCGGCGCGAGCTGCTGCACCAGCCGGTCGGCCGCGAGCGCGCCGTCGAGCGGCCGACACCCGCGGAGCCGGGCATCTTCCCGCACATGGACCCGCCCGAACACACGCGCTACCGCCGCCTGCTGAGCCGGCACTTCGGACCCCGCCGCGTCGCCGAGCTGACGCCCACGATCAGGCAGTACACCGCGCAGGCGCTGCGCACCATGGCGGACGGCGGGTCGCCCGCCGACCTCGTCGCCTCCTTCGCCATGCCGATCCCGGCACTCGTGATCTGCGAGCTGCTCGGCGTGCCGGTGGCGGACCGGCAGCGCATCCAGGCGGCCACCGCGGTGCTGAACGACCTGGACTCGCCCGCCGACCAGGTCATCGACGCCGTGCGGTCGATCACCGGGACGGTCCGCGGCGTCCTCGCGGGACCGTCGGACAGCGGGCTGCTGGCGCACGCCGCGGCGAGCGGCGACCTGAACGACGAGGAGCTCACCAACCTCGGGATGGTGCTCCTGGCCACAGGTCACCTGCCCACGTCGAGCATGCTCGCGCTCGCGGCGTTCGTCCTGCTGACCGACCCGGACCAGCGGGCCCTCCTGACGGCCGACCCGGAGCGGGCGGTCGAGGAACTGCTGCGGTACCTGTCGATCCTCCAGTTCGACGTACGGCGCACCGCGCTGGTCGACGTCGAGATCGACGGTCAGGTCATCGCGGCCGGCGAGACCGTGGTGCTGGCGCTGCCGGTGGCCAACCGGGACCCTGACCGCTTTCCCGACCCGGACACCCTCGACGTGACCCGCTCCGCGACCGGGCACCTGGCGTTCGGGCACGGCGTCCACCAGTGTCTCGGGCAGCATCTCGCGCGGGCCGAACTCCGGGTGGCGCTGACCGCGCTCTTCGAGCACCTCCCCGGCCTGCGCCTGGCGGTGCCCGCGGCCGAGGTGCCGACCCGCAGCCGCATGGCGGTGTACGGAGTGGACCGGCTACCGGTCGCTTGGGACGTCGTCCCGGCAGACCGGCAGAAAGGGGTTGCAGATCATGCGCTACCGGACTCTGGGTGACTCCGGCCTGCGGGCGTCGGTGGTCGGGCTGGGGTGCAACAGCATCGGCTCGGGTCTCGACGCGACCCGGACCAGGGCGATCGTGGACGCGGCGATCGAGGAGGGCGTCACGCTCTTCGACACCGCCGAGTCGTACGGCGAACCCGCCGGCGCCTCGGAAGAACTGCTCGGCGCGGCGCTGGCCGGTCGCCGGGACCGGGTGGTGCTGGCCACCAAGTTCGGCAGCCCCGGCCGCCGCCCCGACGACGGGCGGGGCGAGGCACGCGGGGCGCCCGGCGGCCGGTCGTACATCCGGCGGGCGGTGGAGGGGTCGCTGCGCCGCCTGCGTACCGACTACATCGACCTGTTCCAGTACCACGTCCCGGACGGCGTCACGCCGATCGAGGAGACCCTGTCGGCCCTGACCGAGCTGGTGCGCGAGGGCAAGGTGCGCTACCTCGGCAGCTCGAACGTGGCCGGCTGGCAGATCGCGGAGGCCGCGCACGTGGCCCGCGCGGGTGGGTACCCGCCGTTCGTGTCGGCGCAGGTCCACTGGTCGTTGCTGGACCGCAGCGCCGAGCGCGAGGTGGTGCCGGCGGCCGTGCACTACGGGGTCGGCGTCCTGCCCTACTTCCCGCTGGCCCACGGGCTGCTGACGGGAAAGGCGCGACGCGGGCAGGAGCCGCCGGCCGGGTCCCGGCTCGCGCGGCTCCCGCACCTCGTCACGCCGGAGCGGCTGGAGCGGGTGGAGGCGCTGGCGGCCTGGGCCGACAAGCACGGCCGGTCCGTCCTGGAGGTGGCGATCGGTGCCCTGGCCGCGCTGCCCGGCTGCGGTTCGGTGATCGCCGGAGCGACCGGCCCGGAGCAGGTCCGGGCCAACGCGGCGGCGGGCGACTGGGAGCCGACCGCCGGGGAACTGGCCGAGATCACCGCGGTGGCGCCCCTCGGCTGACCCGTCCGCTCACCAGGTCACCCGGAGCGAGTTCAGGCCGAACACGAAGCTGAGGACCCGGAAGTCCACCTGCTCGAACGGGTCGGCCAGGGCGAGGCCGGGGAAGCGCCGCAGCAGCATGGGCAAGGCGATGCGCAGCTCCATCCGGGCCAGCGGCGCCCCGACGCAGTGGTGCACGCCGTGGCCGAACGCGACATGCCCGGCGGCTTCCCGGGTGACGTCGAGCCGGTCCGGATCGCCGGCGAACGCGTGGTCGCGGTTGGCGGCGGGAATCGAGCAGATCAGCATCGCTCCCGCGGGGATGACCTGCCCGGCGATCTCCACCTCCGTCGTGGTGACGCGGGGCGGAGGCGACTGGGCGATGGACAGCCACCGCAGCAGTTCTTCGACGGCGGCCTCGATCCGCGCCGGGTCCTCGCGGATCATCGCGAGCTGGTCCGGGTGCCGCAGCAGGGCCAGGGTGCCCAGGCCGAGCATGTTCGAGGTGGTCTCGTGCCCGGCCAGCAGCAACTGCCCGGCCAGACCGATGAGCTCGTCGGTGCCGATCTCGTCGCCGTGCTCGCGCACCAGCGTGCCCAGCAGGTCCTCGCCTGGGTCCACCTGCGCGCGGGCGACCAGGCCGGCCAGGTACGCGCGCTCCTTCCGCCGCACCACGGTCAGCTCCTGCGCCGGCAACGAGGTGTCCAGCAGGCGCGCGGAACGATCCTGGAACGCGGCGCGGTCGGCGGCCGGCACGCCCAGCAACTCGCAGATCACCAGCGACGGCACCGGCACCGCGAAGTGCGCCACCAGGTCGGCCGGGCGGCCCGCCCGCTCCAGATCGTCCAGAGCCGCCTGGACGATCTCGGTGATCCGCGGTTCGAGCCGGCGCATCCGGTGCACCGTGAACTCCGGAGTCAGCATCCGGCGCAGCCGCGTGTGCTCCGGCGGGTCCAGCGCGATCAGTTGCCCGGCGCGCATCCTGGCCAGTTCACCGGGATCCAGCGGGCCGGCGCCGCGGAACGGGGTCAGGGCGCTGCTGAACCGGGCCGGGTCCGTGAGCACCGTGCGGACGTCCTCGTAGCGGCAGACCAGGTAGCCGGGCACGCCCCAGGGCGTCTCCACCCGGACCACGCCCTCGTCGTCGCGGGCCCGGGCCAGTTCGGCTGCCGGGTCGAGCCCGGTCCGCCGCAACTGCAGGGGCAGTTCGTTCGCTCGCGTCATCATCTGTCTATCCCTCCTGTGCCTGACCTGCGGTGTCTTCGCGCGGCGGGCACCGCTCGGAGCTGGGGCCCGGAAAAGTCGCCGCTCATACCCAGGCGACGAACGAGCGGCCTCCCCCGGGGACACCTCGCCCCGGGGGATTCGGCGCTGTTCGCGTCGGCCGGCCGCCCGGCAGGGCTGGGTGCGTCAGCCGCGGGAGGCGGTGGCCTGGTCCGCGGCGGGTGCGGTGCGGGTACGGAGGGCCGTCGCGGCGATCAGCGCGCCGGCGAGGGCGATGGCGGCGGCGCCGACGAACGCGGCGGAGAAGCCGTCGGTGAGGGCGGGCAGGTCGCCGGGCCGGTCGGCGCCGTTGGCCGCCGCGACGGCGGTCATCGTGGCCAGGCCGAGCGCGGAGCCGACCTGGTAGCTGGTGTTGACGATGCCCGAGGCCAGCCCGCCTTCCTCCGGGCGGGCGGCGGAGATGGCGGTGCCGAGGGACGGGATGAAGGCCAGCGACATGCCGAGGGCGGCGACGAGGCCGGCGGGCAGGACATCGGCGGTGAAGCTGCCGTCGGGGCTGATCAGCGACAGCCACGCCATCCCCGCCGCGAGCAGGAGCAGGCCGGTGACCGTGGTCGCCTTGGGGCCGAAGCGGTCGATGGCCCGCGGCGCCAGGACGATCATGCCGATCATGATGAGCACGGTCATCGGGACCAGGGCGGCGCCGCTGGGGAAGGCGCTGTAACCGAGCACCTGCTGCAGGTAGAGGTTGAGGAAGAACCACATCGGGATCCACGCGCCGCCCAGCAGGAGCTGGGTCAGGTTGGCCGCGGCCAGGTTCGGGGTGCGGAAGATGGACAGCCGCATCAGCGGCTCGCGGCGCCGGGCCTGGATCGCCACGAAAGCGGCCAGCAGCAGCACGGCGCCGGCGAGCACGATCCACGTCCAGGCCGAGCCCCAGCCGATCTCCGGGGCGCGGACGATCGCGTAGACGGCGGCGCCGATGCCGAGGGTGACGGTCAGCGTGCCGAGCACGTCGACGGAGCCGCGCCGGGCCGGTGCGGCGGGCATCAGCGAGCCGGTGGCCAGGAGCGCGATCAGCGCGATGGGGATGTTGACGTAGAAGACCCACGGCCAGCTCAGGTACTCGGTGATGACACCGCCGAGGAACACGCCGGCGGTGCCGCCCGCGGGTGCGGCGGCGCCGTACAGGGCGAGGGCCCTGGTCAGTTCCTTGGGGGAGTGGCCGAACAACATCATCAGCAGGGTGAGCGCGGACGGCGCGATCAGCGCCGCGCCCACGCCCTGGACGGCGCGGCCGGCCAGCTCGACCCACACCTCGGACGCGATCCCGGCCAGGAGTGAGCCCGCGAGCAGGACGAGCCAGCCCGCGCCGAAGAGCCGGCGGGCGCCGAACAGGTCCGACAGGCGTCCGCCCAGCAGCAGGAGGCCGCCGAAGGCGATGACGTAGGCGTTGAAGACCCAGGACAGGTTCTCCTGGGAGAAGCCGAGGTCGTGCTGGATGCGGGGAAGAGCCACGCCGATGATCGACGTGTCCATGATCACGATGAACTGGGCGGTGGCGATCAGGCCGAGGGCGGCCCAGCGCCGGGGGGATGGTGCGGACATCAGCGTCTCCAGTCATATTCAGATACCCCTTGGGGGTATGTGTTGGGCAAATAAATACCACCCGGGGGTATCTGTCAAGTGCGCCGGGATGACGCCCGGCCTGAAGATCGCTCTCTACGTCGAGGCGTCCGGGGCAGCGCGGTCAGCGCCGGAGGCCGGCGGTCAGGACGGTTCGGTCAGCGCCGCCAGCAGTTCGGAGGCGGGCCGGGCCGGTGCCGTGCTGTTCCACGGCAGGAACGACAGCGCCTTCGCCATGGCGCAGGTGTCGGTGAGCGCGGAGAAGGCCAGACCTGCGCCGACCGTCCCGGCCACCCACTTCGCCGGCCGCCAGACGAGGCTGCCCGCGACGCCGGCCAGCACGATGCCGCCGGCCACCAGGCGGACCTGGCGCTCCATCGCCCAGGTGCCGCGGCCGTGCCGCACCGGCGCGCCCTGGCTCTCCCAGGCGTTGAGACCGCCGTCGAGCACGCTCACGGATGACAGGCCGGCCGCGGCGGCGAACCGGTGAGCGTCGCGGGCGCGCACGCCGGAGCGGCAGACGAGGACGACGTGGTCGTCGTGTCCGGCGCGGAGCCCGGCGGAGTGTTCGCGAAGCAGATCGAGGGGGACGTTGGCCGAGCCGGGAATGTGGCCGGCGGCGAACTCGCCGGGAGTGCGGACGTCGATCAGCCGGACGCCCGCGTCGTCGTGCAGCAACTGGCGGACCTGTGCGGTGGTGAGGGTGTTCATGTGCTGGTCTTCCTGGTCGTACGAAGGCCGTCCGGTGCGTGCGACGAGCGGACGGCGTGTCTTGCCGGGTGGTCAGGCGGTCATGGCGAGGCCGGAGGAGGCGGCGTGGCCGAACGCGTCGTTCACCACCACGACCTCCCGCCCGGCCCTGGCCAGCAGCGAGGCCGCCGCGGTGGCCCGGTAGCCGCTGCCGCAGTGCACCCAGACCGCCCCGGCGGGCAGGTCGCGGGCGCGGGCCGCGAGCTCGGGCAGCGGCACGTGCACGGCACCGTCGATGTGCGCGGCCCGCCATTCGCCCGCCAGCCGGACGTCGAGGATCACCTCGGGGGCGGGCAGCCCGGCCGGCACCGCACCCGCCAGGGCGGCGGCCAGGCCGGCGAACGTTGCCGTGGGCAGCGACCCGACCTGCGCCGGTTCGGCGGCGAGTTCGTGGGGCGTGCCGGTGGCCGCGGCGGCGACGTGGTCGATGCCGATACGCACGAGTTCCCGCCGCGCCGCGGCGACCTGCTCGGGCGTCTCGCCGATCAGCGTGAGCGGTGCGCCCCGGTCGATCAGCCAGCCGAGCCAGGTGGCCATCGGCCCGTCCAGGCCCAGGCTGACGGTGCCGGTGAGCCGGGCCTCGGCGTAGGCGGTGCGGTGCCGCAGGTCCACCACCCACTCCCCGGCCCGCAGCCGCCCGCGCAGTTCCTCCGGGGTGATGGGGGCGGGCAGGCGCAGATCGACCGGCGCGGGGCCACGCAGATTGAGCACGCCCATGTGCGCGTAGTAGGCGGGGTACGCATCCAGCCCGGCCAGGGTCTGCGTGACGAACTCGGCGGCGGCCAGCCGCAGCGCCGGGTTGATCTGCCGTTCGCGCTCGATGGTGGAGTCCTCGCCAGAGGACTGGGTGGCCGAGCAGAAGCTGCCGAACCCGTGCGTCGGCCAGATCGCGGCGCCGCCGGGCAGCAGGTCGGACAGCCTGCGGACGGAGGCGTGCTGCTCCCGCGCCAGCGTGTCGGCGTGCTCGTCGCCCAGCAGGTCGGTACGGCCGGTCGTGCCGAACAGCAGCGAGCCGCCGGTGAACACGCCCTCGACCCCCTGGGCGCCCTCCAGCACGTACGACAGGTGGTGGAAGGTGTGACCGGGCGTGGCCAGGACGCGCAGCCGCAGTGTGGGCGAGACCTCGACGACGTCCCCGCCGGCCAGCGGCAGGTGCGGGAACGGCACCTGGTCGTCGGCCGCCATGCCGTAGTGCGCCCCGGTCAGCCTGGCCAGCTCCAGCCCGCCGGAGACGTAGTCGTTGTGCACGTGTGTCTCGACGACGTGCGTGATGCGCACGCCGGCGCGGCCGGCCAGGGCGAGCACCCGGTCGACGTCCCGTTGCGGGTCCACCACGACGGCGACCTGACCGTCGGTGGCCAGATAGCTGCGGTCGCCCAGCGACGAGGTCGTGATGACATGGACGTCGATACTCATGATGTGCTCCTACACCCCTGGGGGTATGTGCCGGTGAAACTGCGGCGTGGCTCAGGCCAGCGCCAGGAAGAGCTTCTCGAGCTCCTGCTCGGTCATGGGCGGTTCCTCCCCGCGTTCGCGGGCGGCCTGGCAGTGCCGCAGCCCGGTGGCCACGATCTTGAATCCGGCCCGGTCGAGTGCCCGGGAGACGGCGGCGAGCTGGGTGAGCACGGCGGCGCACTCCTCACCGTCCTCGATCATCGAGATCACGCCGGCCAACTGGCCGTGTGCCCGTCGCAGTCGGGTCAACGCGTCGCCCACCAGGGCGGGGGTCATCTCCATGACGCCAACATACCCCCAGGGGTAATGTGACCTGGCCATGGGTATGGGTTGTCGCCGCCGGCCTCCTCGGGGGATCAGGTCGCCGGACGCGTTCGCGGGTGCGACGAACCTCCTCAGTACACTGGCGGCCATCGTGACCTGCCGGTGAACCGGGGAGGGGGTGGCATCCATGTGGCGACGCCGTGCGATCCGCGCTACCCGGGTGCTGCTGCTCGTCGCCCTTGCCCTCGGGGTGCTCGGCATGCACACCCTGGGGCATCTGGACGGCCGGCACGGCGGCTCCTCCTCACGTGGGCACGCCATGGAGGCGGTCCAGACCCCCCTCGCGGTCGTTCCCGCAGGGCTCCAGGCGTTCGTGCCCGAACAGGGAACGCCCGGCTTCGACCCGACGGACGTGTGCCTGGCGATCCTGATGTCGCTCATCGTCGTGCTGTTGGGCTCCGCCTGGATCAGGGCGGGACGCCGGGCCGACGCCACGGGCGGGAGGCACTCATCGGTCCGGCAGGTCGCCCGGCCACCACCGAAACGCACGTCCCAGCGTCTGGCGACTCTCTCGATCCTGCGTACCTAGGCCGATCGCGGGTGCGGGCGGCATGCCCGCAGACGGCCGAAAAGTTCCGACAGATCGAGAGACAGAACGACTGTGCGTATCAACCGTAGGATGTCCATCGCCGTGGCCGCAGGGGCCCTCGCCCTGGTCGCCGCCTGTGGCGCGAACGGCGACTCCATGGCCGGCCACGAACCGGCGAGCGCCGGCCCGCCCACCGCCACCACCACCGCCCAGCCTGCCGGCACCTTCAACGCCGCGGACGTGATGTTCGCGCAGATGATGATCCCGCACCACGAGCAGGCGGTCGAGATGGCCGGCCTCGCGTCCACCCGCGCGGGCGACCCGGAGATCAAGGAGCTCGCGGCGAAGATCAAGGCTGCCCAGGACCCGGAGATCCAGACCATGAAGGGCTGGCTGAGCGCGTGGGGCAAGTCCGCGCCGGACGACGGCATGGGGCATGACATGCCCGGCGTCATGTCCGAGGAGGACATGACCGAGCTCGAGGCCGCCGGCGGAGCGGAGTTCGACAAGCTGTTCGCTCAGCAGATGATCGCCCATCACGAAGGTGCGATCGAGATGGCTCGCACCGAGCAGCGCGACGGCTCGAACCCGCAGGCCATGGAGCTGGCCAAGACCATCGAAACCACGCAGCAGGTCGAGGTGGAGCAACTGAGGAAGATCCTCGGCCGGCTCTGATCCGCTGACCGGTCCGGGCTGAACGTCCGGACCGGTCAGGACCGCCGCAGGCCCTCGCCCGGCCCCGACGGGGAGGGGCGAACGGTCACTGGAAGCGTTTGACCACCCCGTCCGCCAGGGCGTCGGCGGCGGTGGCCAGGTGGACGCCCGCCGTGTCCAGCCGGCTCAGCAGCAGGGTCGCCTTCAGCGTGTCGGCGGTCAGCGGGCGGGTGAGCAGGGCGGAGACCGCGTACTGGTACGCCGTGCGCAGGCCCTGCTTCTTGGCGTGCAGGGCGTGTTCGGCGGCCTGCCGGGGGGCGCGGGGGAGCAGCCGGACCGCGTCGCCGAGTTCGCCGACGCCTCGGGTCAGCGCGGCCAGCACCGGGCGGAAGGCGTCCTCGTCGCCGAGTGCGAACAGGTCCGCCTCGCGGATGAAGTCGCGTACCGCGTCGAGCACGTCGTCCACGGACCGGGACAGCCGGAACAGGTCCTCCCGGTCGATGGGCGAGCTGACGCTGCGGTGCAGTTGGGCGACGAGCAGGCCGCGCCGGGCGTCCCCCTCGTGCTCTATCTCGCCGATCCGGCTCCGGGCGACGTACGGGGGCAGCTCGCCGTCGGCGAGCGCGGCCGCCAGCGCGACGCCGTCCTCGGCCGCGGCGAGCTGGTCGAGGATCAGCCCGGTGAGCACCTGGTCGTTACGTCCGGACAGCTCACGGAACAGGTGGCGGAGACGGGACGGCATCAGCGGATCGCCTCCAGGGCCAGGCAGCCCGCCGCGCCGACCGCGAACGCCGTCGGCAGGGTCAGCAGCCAGGCGCGACCGAGTCGCACCACGCCTCGCCAGCGCACCCGCCGGGCTCCGCCGGACAGCCCGGTGCCCACCATGGCGCCGGACAGGGACTGGGTCATGCTGACCGGCGCCCCGAGCGCGGCGGTGCCGAGGACGACGCCGGCGCCGGACAGTTCGGTGACCACCACCGCGTCCGGGCGGCCACTGGTCAGCCCGCCGGCGAGCGCCGCGGCGAGCCGGGGCAGCCCGATCATGCCGCCCACCAGGAAGCAGCCGGTGACGGTGGCCAGCGCCAGCGGTGACAGCGCCAGTGCGTCCGGGCTGCCGCTCTGGACGGCGGCCCAGACCGCCAGCATCTTCTGGCCGTCGTTGGCGCCGTAGGCCAGGCAGGTCGCGGCGAGCGCGGCCGCGTGCAGCCGGCGCAGCCGCCGGCCCGCGTCCTCCGGCGCGGGCAGCGCCCCGACCATTCTCGTCACGGCCAGCGCGGCGAGGGCTCCGGCCACCGGCGACACGGCGGCGACCAGCAGGACGAGCCCGATGACCGGCCAGTTGACCGGCGTCTGAGCACCGACGCCGGCACCGGCGATGCCGCCGATCAGGGCCAGGGTCAGGCTGGTCGGCAGGCCACGCGCGGACAACGCGGCGGTGACCAGGATCGCGCCGCCGACTCCCGCGGCGACGGCGACACCGGCGTCGGCGCCGTCGAAGGCGACCAGGCGGCGGCCGAGGGTCGCGGCCACCGCCGTGCCGAGGATCACCGGGGCGGCGGCGACCGCGGCGGCGAGCAGGACCAGGCCGGTGACCGGCCGCAACCCGCGGATCCGCAGCCCGATCCCGACCAGGGCGCCGGCGTCGTTGAAGCCGGTGAAGGCGGCGAAGAGCGCGGCCAGCGCGAGTCCCGCCCAGCTCATGTCTGTCATCGGCACCTCCACAGGACGTCGAACGGAAACTGCGCGCACGGGCCGCGCCACCCGACGCGCCATCGGCCGCATGCCGCCGACGAAGGCGGCGACAGCACCTGAACAACCCGCCGACTCCGGCACCGGCCGCCCGCGCCCAGGCTCGCCCGCGCACGGGGTTCGGCCGCGCACGGGGTTCGGCCGCACCAGCGCTCGGGCGCACACGTGCGTGGGCGCACATGCTCAGCCGCGCACGGGTTCGCCCGAGCCGCACACGCGCTCGGGCCCGCACACGCGCTCGGGCGCGCGCTCGGGTTCGGGCGCGCACGTGCTTGGGCGCACGGGTTCGGCCGCGCACGCGCTCGCCCGCGGCCGGGTCGCGTGCTCAGCCGATTCGGGCGGCGAGCAGTGAGATCAGCCGATCGACGGTGACGGTCTCCAGCGGGACCACCACGGCACCGTGACCGTCGGCCGGCGCCTCGCCGTCCTCGGGCACGGCCACGACCAGGCAGCCCGCGGCCAGCGCCGCCGCGATGCCCCGGGGGGAGTCCTCCAGCGCCACACAGTTGCGCGGGTCGACGCCCAGCCGTCCGGCCGCCGTCAGGTACGCCTCCGGATCGGGCTTCGGGCGGGTCACCTCGTCGCCGCAGACCACGGTGTCGAACATGCCGGGATCGAGCTGGGCCAGCACCTCGTCGACCAGGGCGCGGTGGCTCGAGGTCACCAGCGCCGTGGGGATCCCCTGCCGGCGTACGGAGTCCACCACGTCCTGGGCGGCCGGCCGCCACGGCACCCCGAGGGCGAACAACTGCCGGGTACGTTCCAGCAGCCAGGCGGCCGACTCCTCGACGTCGGCCGCGACACCCAGGTCCTCCTGGACGATCCGGGCGGTGTCCCGCAGATCCGCGCCGATCACCCGGCGGCGGGTCCCGGCCGACAGCGTGCCGCCGAGCATCTCGGCCAGTTCGGCGAGGCTGACGTCCCAGAGGCGTTCGCTGTCGAAGAGTGTGCCGTCCATGTCGAACAGCGCCGCTTCCAGCGGACCGGCGCCCGGAGCAGTGGTGCTCGCCGTCACCGGCGGGCCTCGGCGAGCCAGCGTCGCAGCGTACGGGGGTCGTCGGTGGTCGTCCCGTCCACGCCGAGTTCGAGCCAGTGGCGTAGGTCGTCCGCGTTGCGGGTGGGCCAGCCGTGCACCGGGACGTCCTCGTCGTGCAGCCGGTGGACGACCTCGGCGGTGAGCCCTTGCCCGCCGCTGTGGATCCGGGAGGATCCGGTGTCCTCGATCAGCTTCCGGTAGCCGCCCGGGTGGGCCTCGGCGTCGGTCCAGTTGGACACGATGATGCCCCGGGGGATCTCCGGCAGCTTCTCGGCCACGGCGGCCATCGCCTCGACCGAGAAGCTGGTGAGGATCGTCCGTTTCGCGTAGTCGGGGTGGTGGGGGAAGAAGTCGGCCAGGCCGTCGATGGCGCCCAGAGCCTTGATCTCCAACTGGATCAGCCGCGTCGTCGCCTGGTACATCTGCTCCAGCGTGGGCACCCGCTCGCCGTCGCCCACGTCGACCGAGCTGATCTTCGCCCAGGTCAGCTCCGCGACGGGGCCCAGGTCCTTGCCGTCCGGCTCGGCCGCGACCCGGTCCAGGGTGGCGTCGTGCAGCATGAAGAGTTGCCCGTCGGAACTGATGCGGACGTCGGTCTCCACCTCGTCGACGCCGACCTCCTCCGCCACGCGGTAGGACGCGATGGTGTTCTCGGGTGCTTCGGCCATGGCGCCGCGGTGTCCGATGATGGCAAATGCCACGTTCTTCCCTTCTCGATATACGTCTACGTGCCGATGAGAGGTCAGGCCGCCACCAGCCGCTGGTACTTCGGCTGCACGCGCTCGATGGCCGGGCCGAGCTTCCTGGCCGCCTCGCGCAGCACCTCGCCCGGGTCGGCGCCGGCGGCGTACACCTGCTCCAGCGCGATCAGCAGCTCGGAGATCGCCTCGTTCACGTACCGGCGCATCACGTCGGGCTGGCGGGCGCGGCCGAGTTGGTCCTGGGCGATCTGGTACGCGGGGGTCGCGGTGTTGCGCTCCTTGATCTTCGCCGAGTTGAGTGAGCTGGTGGTCACCGGGAGATAGCCGGTGTTGAGGCTCCACTCGGGCGCGCCCGTCTCGGCGAGGTACCTGACCAATTCCCAGGTCGCCTGCTTGCGCGCCTTGGTCGAGTTGCGCATGACCGCCAGCCCGCTGCCCCCGGTCGGTACGCCGGGCGCGTCCTGCTCGGGCAGGAAGGCCGCGCCGAACTCGAACTTGGCCGCCTTGAGCAGCGAGGCGAGCGCGCCGGTGGAGTTGCAGATGGTCGCCGTCACGCCGGAGACGAAGTCGGCGTTGATGTCGCCGGACAGGTAGGCCATCTGGTCGTCGTGGATGAAGGCCCGATCGAACTCCAGGGCGGCGATCGTCTGCTCGGAGTCCAGCCTCGGCGCCATGCCGTCGGAGTAGCTGCCGTTGAAGGCCCAGGTCGAGCCCTGGAAGTACCAGTCGTCCTTGCCGGTGTAGCCGCGCATCCTGACCGGTGAGCCGCGGTATTTGAAGCCCTTGAGCTGGCGGCCCCATTCCCGCAGTTCGGTGTACGTCTTCGGCCCGCGGTCGGGCAGCCCGGCGCCGGCGAAGATCTCCTTGTTGTAGTAGAAGAGCGGCGTCGAGCGGGCCCAGGGCAGCCAGTAGACCTGGCCCCGGACGGTGCCCTCGGCCAGGAACCGCGGATGGAACGCGTCGGGGCCGAAGCCGGCGTCGAAGTAGCCGCTCAGCGGTTCCAGCGTCTCGGCGAGGAAGTAGCGGTTCCAGTTCACGTCGCTGAGCGTGACGATGTCGGGAACCTGCGCCAGGGCGAAGCTGGCGGCCAGCTTCGAGTCGAGCGCGGGGTATCCGGGGAACAACTGGATCTCGCAGAAGATGTCCTGCTGCGAAGCGTTGAACCCGTCGATGACCGACTGCAGGATCGTGGCGTTGTGGGAGGTGAACGCGCTCCACAGCACGACCCGCTCGCGGCGGGCGAACTGCGCCGGGACCTCCCCGCTCACCTGGGCGTAGTCGCCTTCCCTGCGGCCGACGCAGCCGGTCAGCGCGAGGCCGGCCGCGGCCGCGGTGACGCCGGTCAGGAGCCGGCGGCGGCTGAAACTGGTCCCGGTCACACGGGTTCCTCTCTGGTCGAACCGGATCGCCGGCACGTGACGGTCATCGGCGGACCACGCTCCCGGCCAGGCCGGCGACGATGTAGCGCTGTGCCAGCAGGAAGACGATCGCCATCGGCAGCACGACGAACAGGGTTCCGGCCATCAGGGCGCCCCAGTCGTTGATGCCGTCGTTCTCCTTGAGGTAGAGCAGCCCGACCGGCAGCGTTCGCATGTTGACGGAGTTGGTCGCGATCAGCGGCCAGACGAAGCCGTTCCACTCGTCGATCAGGGCGATCAGGCCGACCGTGATGATCGCCGGGCGGGCCATCGGCACGATGAACGAGACGACCGTGCGCAGATGTCCGGCGCCGTCCAGTTGCGCCGCCTCCAGCACCTCCTGGGGGAGCGACCGGAAGAACTGGTGGAGCAGGAAGGTGCCGAACGCCGACGCCACGCCCGGCAGGATCAGGCCGGCGTAGGTGTTGACCAGCCCCAGTTGGCCGATGGTGATGTAGTTCACCAGCAGGGTCACGTGGCCCGGCACCATCAGCGCGCCGAGCATGAAGACGAACAGCCAGCGCTTGCCGGGGAACGGCAGGAAGGCGAAGGCGTACGCGGTGGAGATCGCCAGCAGCACCTTGAGCACCGTGCCGATCGCGGCCACCACGACCGAGTTGATCAGGAACTGGTCGAACGGGGCCAGCGTCCAGGCGTTGACGAAGTTGTCCAGCGTCAGCGAGCCCGGGATCAGCCGCAGCGGCCAACTGTTGATGTCGGCGTCGGTCTTGAACGCCGTGCTGACGAAGAGGTAGATCGGGACCAGGAAGATCAGGGCCGCGGCCACCAGGGCGAGTACGCCCCACCAGAGCGTACGCCGAGGGCCGGACGACTTGCGCGGGCTGACCGCGGTCGGCATGGCCGTCATCAGTAGTGCACCCTCCGCTCGACGAATCGGAACTGCAGCACGGTGATCGCCATCAGCACCACGAACATGATCATGGAGGCCGCGCTCGAGACGCCGACGTTGGTCCGGCTGAACGCCTCGTCGTAGATGAACCAGCTCAACGTGGTGGTGGCGCCGGCGGGCCCGCCGCCGGTCATCATGGCGATCACGTCGAAAGCCTGGAAGGCGGAGATCGTCTGGGTGATCACCAGGAAGAAGGTGGTGGGGGAGAGCAGCGGGAAGATCACCCGCCGGAACTGCGTCCACCGGCCGGCGCCGTCGATGCGGGCCGCTTCCAGCACCTCGGCCGGGATCTGCTGGATGCCCACCAGGTAGACGATCGCGACGAAGCCGAGGCCCTTCCAGATGGAGACGATGATCAACGCCCACAGCGCCCAGGAGTCGTCGGTCGTCCAGGCCGGTGAGCTCGTTCCGAACGCTTCGAACACCATCCGGCTGAGGCCGTGATGGGGGTCGAAGATCAGCAGCCAGATGGTCGCGATCGCCGCCCCGGACAGCACGTGCGGGGAGAAGGCGAGCGTCTGCACCGCGGTGGTGCCCCGGATGCGCTGCGCGAACAGCAGCGCCAGCGCCAGGCCGAGCACCAGGCTGACGACAACGACGACGACCACCCACACCAGCGTGCGCAGGAGGACCTCGGGGAAGGCCCAGCTACTGAACAGCGCCCGGTAGTTGAGCAGGCCGACCAGGTCGGCCTGCGGCGAGATGAAGTCCCAGGTGGTGAAGCTCAGATAGATGTTCTCGATGATCGGCCAGTACGAGAACACGGCGATCAACGCCAGGTTGGGCAGCGCGAACGCGGCGAACAGCAGGTAACCGCGGCGGCGTCGGGCCGCCGCACCTGGTAGTCGTTCGGAGGTCGTGCCCCCGGTATCGGCGGGCCGAGGGGCCCTGACCGACTGAGCCGATCTCGAACCGAGATCGCTTGCTCCACTGCTCACGGGCTACCACCCATCCGCATCTACGAAGAACCGCTGGCGACTTTACTGAAGGTCACGTGCTCGAATCTGCTCAAACGGTGGCGAATCTGTGATCATTGCACGAACGTTTCAATCATCTGTGCAAGGGTGCAAACCGGATGTCAAGCTCGTTTCACGGCCGTGCCTTCGATCGTCAGCAGCGGATTCTCAACTACGTCAGGAACGAAGGCCGTGCGGTCGTCTCCGAGATCGCCGGCCTGTTCGCGATCTCGCCCGCGACGCTCCGCCGCGACCTGCGCTCGCTGGAGGCGCAGCGGCTGATCGTCCGGTCATACGGCGTCTTCTACCCCACCGACATCGGCCGCTACGAGACGCCGGTGAAGTCCCGGCACAAGGCCAGGACCGAGGAGCGGCTGGCGATCGCCGAGGCCGCGGTCGCCCTGATGGCCGACGTCGGCACGGTCCTGCTCGACGAGGGCGCGCTGCCGGAGGATCTGGTCGGGCCGATGCGCCGGCTGCCGCGGATGACCGTGGTGACCCGATCTTTGACCGTTGCCGCCGAACTCGGCCGCCAGACTGATCACGATGTGATCATTGTCGGCGGCCGGTTGCGGCCGGCCACCATGGGCACCGTCGACCGGTGGGCCACGGCGATGCTCGCGGAGCTGAACGTCGATCTGGCCTTCATGGGCGCCAACGGGGTGTCCATCGAGCGCGGGCTGACGACTCCGGACCCGTCCGTGGCGCAGGCCAAGACGGCGGCGATGCACGCGGCCCGCCAGTCCGTGCTGTTGTGCGAGCACACCCGGTTCGGGGTGACCAGCTTCGCCAAGTTCGCCGACGTCGGGCAACTGGCCTGGGTCATCACCGGCAGGCAGATGTCCCGGTCGTCCGCGCAGCGCTACGGCGCGGCCGGCCCCAAGGTGCTGCGGGTTTAGCGGCCGGTGCCCGTGGGCGTCCCGAGGTCGAGGCGGCCGAGCTGGGTCCGGGAGGTGACGCCGAGCTTGGGATAGGCCTTGTAGAGGTGCTGCGCCACCGTTTTGGGGCTGAGGAAGAGACGTCCGGCGATGTCGCGGTTGCTGAGGCCCTCGGCCGCCAGCCGGACGACCTGGAGTTCCTGGGGCGTGAGCCGGTGCAGGCTCCACGGTCCGACCCCGGGGTCCGTCCGGGCCTCGCCCGCGGCGTCCAGTTCGGCCCGCGCGCGCTCCGCCCACGGCCGGGCGCCGAGTTCCTCGAACATCCGCAGGGCGGTCCGTAACTGGATCCGCGCCTTGGCCCGGCTGCGTCGCCTGCGCAGCCACTCGCCGTAGGCCAGACAGGTCCGGGCATGCTGGTACGGCTGCGCGCACCGTTCGTGCACCTCGACCGCCGCCTCGTAGTACTCCCGCGCGGCGCTTCCCCGCGTCGTCATGGCCTGGCAGCGCAGCGCCATGGCCGAGGCCCAGGGCTGCCGGACCGACCGGGCCCACTCCATGAACGCCGGCAGCGAGCGCTCGGCGAGCTCGGTCCGGTTGGCGCGCACCCCCGCCTCGATCAGGTCGGCGGCGCACCACGCCGCGACGACGGGGTGCCGGGCGGCCTGCAGATGGCCGATGGCGTGCGCCACGCGCCCCGCGCCCAGTTCGAGCAGGCCGAGTGCCCACGTGCCGAGCGCTTCCGACGTCACCACTCCGTGCTCGTTGCCGTAGCTGATGCCCGCCTCCGCCAGCCTGCGGCACCGCTCCTGGTCGCCGCTGATCGCGGCCAGCCAGGCCAGCACACCGCCGAGATGGGCGAAGCGGTGGAGCTGGCCGATGTCGCGGCCGATGCCGTACCCCTCGGCGGCGTTGACCAGCGCGTCCAGGTGCCGCCCGCCGAGCAACTGAGCCTCGGCGATGATCTCCAGCGCGTGCGGCAGCAGCCCGGCCATCCCGTACGAACGCGCGTGCTCGGCGACCGGCTCGGCCAGCTCCAGCGCGACCCTGTCCTGCGCCGTGACGAGGGCGAGCGAGGCGGCCAGCAGCCGTTCGGCGTGGCGGTGGGCCGGCAGGTGGTGCGCCGCCGCGATCAGCTCGTGGATCGGCGCGCCGATGCCGCCACCGCCGCCCTCCAGCAGGTCGGCCAGCGCCCGCATCGCCCCGACCAGGGGTGTCAGGCCCGACTCCGGCGGCACCTCGATCTGGCTCAGCCGTCCCGCGGCGTCGTGCGCCCGGCCGGCGGCGCCGCTGAAGGAGAAGTTGCGGATGGCGTCGGCCAGCATCAGCGCGGCCCGCACGGGATCCGTGCGCTCGATGGACTCGGCGCTCCGCACCAGGACGTCCCCCGCGTCCAGCGGGAAACCCTGCTCGAACTCCACGGCGGCGCGCACCCTGGCCAGGCCGGCGAGCAGAACGGGGTCGTGGGTGAGCGACTCGGCGCGGTCGGCGAGGTCGCACGCCTGCCCGAGGTGACCCGACTGGACCGCCGACTCGGCGGCGTAGGAGAGCCGCCGGCCGCGCAGGCGGCGGTCCGTGGTCAACTGGGCGGCCCGCTCGTAGGCGGCGGCCGCGGTGGCGTACCCGCTCCGGCCGCCCACCCGCCGGGCCATCCCTTCCAGCGCGGTCCCGATGGCGTCGTCGGACCTGGTGGCGGCCAGGGCCAGGTGCCAGAGCCGCCGATCGGCGGCGTCGCCGTAGGTGAGCAGGACGTCGGCGAGCGCGCGGTGCGCCGCGCAGCGGCGGGTGAAGGGCGCGCCCTGGTAGACGGCCGACCTGACCAGCGGGTGCCGGAACGTCAGCAGGCCGGCGTCGATGCGTACCAGGCCCGCGGTCTCGGCCGACTCGAGGGCGCGCTCGGCTTCGACCGGCCCGCCCGAGAGGTCCACGGCCCGCAGGATCAGTTCGAGGTCGCCCGTGTCGTCGGCGGAGGCGAGGAGCAGCAGGTGCCGCACCGCCTCCGGCAGCGCGTCCACCTGGCGGTGGAAGGTCTCGTGCAGTTTGCGGGTCAGCGGCAGCGCGGCCCGCGGGCCGTCGGGCCCCTGCGGTTCGGCGGCCGTCTTCGCGAACTCGATCAGCGCGAGCGGGTTGCCGAGCGCCTCGCCCATGACCCGTTCGCGTAACTGCGGGCTGAGCCCGGGAGCCCGCTCCCGCAGCAGTGCCTCGGCGGCGGCCGGGTCGAGCCGCGCCATGGGCAGCTCGGCCAGCCCCGCGGGCGCGGGCCAGTCCTCCCTGGCGGCGAACAGCAGCGCCACGGCCTCGGCGTCGAGCCTGCGGGCGGCGAAGACCAGCGCGTCCGCCGAGGACCGGTCGAGCCACTGCGCGTCGTCGATCAGGCAGAGCACGGGAGCGCAGTCGGTGAGCAGCGTCAGCACCGCCAGGCCGAGGAGGAACCGGTCGCCGGACGGGGGACCGAGCCCCATCGCGCCGCGCAGCGCGTCCGCCTGGGTGCGCGGCAACTCCTCCAGCCGGTGCATGACCGGCCGGAGGAGCTGGTGCAGGCCGGCGAAGGGGAGTTCGGCCTCGGTCTCCACGCCGCCGGCCGACAGCAGGAGAGTGCCCTCGACCGCGCTGCCCGCGTATTCGAGCAGCGCGGTCTTGCCGATGCCCGGCTCACCCCTGATGATCAGTGCGCCGCTCCCGCCGTCGGCCATGCCGGCCAGCAGTTCGTCCACGACCTGCCGTTCCCGCATCCTGCCCGTCAAGATCGATTCGCGCACAGTGGATCATTGTGCCCCTGCCCCGCACCCTGGCCAGGGTCAGGGCAGGACGCGGGGGAAGATGCCGGGGAAGGCGTCGAGGGCGTCCCACACGTCGGTGAAGTACTCCCTGCAGTCGCCCGAGCCGTCCAGATTGCTGCCGCCCGAGTTGATGCCCTTCACCTGAACCCGGCCGTTCGACATGACGAAGTACGTCGTGCCGCCCGAGTCGCCGTGGCCCGAACACTTGCCGGTCTTGAACCCGGCCACCACGTTGCGGACGGTCTCACCGCCGGAGTAGTTGATGTTGACCCCGTAGTTGGTGACCTTCCACCCGCACAGCTCGCCGGTCTTGTAACCGCTGGTGCAGTACTCGTCGCCCAGCCCGGCGCGGCGCGGCGCGAGCTGGCCGATGATCGAGGTGTAGGGACTCGCCACGGATCCGCGGTAGATGTAGTAGCCGCTGAACCCGTTGGGGATCTCGATGAGCGCGAGGTCGCCCCTGAAGACGCTCTGACCCGGGATCAGCGTGCTGCCCTGGCCGTCGGACCAGTTCTCCCGGTTGTTCTCGCTGACCCAGCCCATGTAGCTCGTGTCGTTCCCGTTGAAGGTGTAGCCGCCCTTGGGAAGACAGTGGCCCGCGGTCAGCATGCCCGACTTGTCACCCGGCAGCCAGACGGGGATGCCGGACGAGCAGCCGACCACGTCTCCGTTGGGGGCCTGGCGGACCGTCATCCGCGCGGCCCCTCCCCAGTTGTTCGGCCCGTCGTCGTCGCGGCCGGGCTTGCCCGGGTCGAAGGCGGGATCGACCTCGACGGCGAACGCGTCGGCTCCGTACCTGGCCGTCAGGGCCTGGAGCAGCGCGTCCGTGGTTCTGTTCACGGTGACGATCACGCGGTTGTGCTCGGCGTCGAGGCGGGTCATCCTGATGGCGTCCGCGTCGGGGATGTCCGCCGCCGGCTCGCCGATCGCGCCGTCCTTGATCTTCTCCAGTACGGCCTTGCTCCGGGCGACCGGCCGCAGCAGCGCGTCCTTCTCCTGGCCGGCGGCCAACCGGCCGGCGCTGCCCGTCACCGTGCCGAGGACCACCTGACCGGTCTCCGGGTCCACCCACGGCTCGCCGAAGTCGTCGGGATGCTGCTCGGCCAGCTTGCGCGCCCGGTCCAGAGCCTGCGCGGTCGGCTCGGGCAGCGTCTTGACGTCGGGTGACTGCGGCGATAACAGGACGGGCCCGGCGGCCGGCGCCGCCGAGGCGAGCGCCGCCGCGGGCAGCCCGCTCACCACCGTGAGAGCCAGGGCCGCCGCCAGTCCTAGGGTTGTGTTGCGCACGCGTTCCTCCACGTTCTGGAAAGCCCGAACCGCGACAAATCTAAGGAGCGAGGCGGAAGTTCGAATCCGAAACGCAATCCCAAAAACCATGCATGCGGACCGGCCGGAATAGGTAACCCACTCCCTGGCAATCGGTAATTGATCGGTTACCCATTTCGGATGGCGCCAGGTGGGGGCCTGACCTGTTTCGCATGGCGGCGAGCGGCGGACGGGAGAGCGCTCATCGGTCCGTTCCGGCGGTATGGCTGAGCAGGTCGCCTGGCTGGCAGTCGAGGGCGTCGCAGATCCTGGTCAGGGTGGTGAACCGGATGGCCTTGGCCCGGCCGTTCTTCAGAACCGAGAGATTGACCACGGTCACCCCCACCCGGTCCGCCAGTTCGGTGAGGGTCATGCCGCGCTCGGCCAGGAGCCGGTCGAGATGAACGGTGATGGCGTGGGCGTCCGGCTCGGCCGGCGACATCAGACGGTGCCTTCCAGGTCGTCGCGCATCCGCACCCCGGTGCGCAGGACGTTCGCCAGCGCCAGCAGCCCGAGCCCGACGAGCGGCACGATCACGGGGATCTCTTTGGGACCGAAGTGGGCCTCGTTCGCGGCCATCGTGTCCAGCAGCGCCATCATCGCGAAGTGCTCGATCTGCGGGGCCAGCAGGCCGCCGGCGAGCAGCCACCAGCCCAGTACGCGCACCTGGGCGGCGACCTGCGGCAGGTAGACGCCGTCGCGAGCCCGCCACAGCAGCCGCCACAACAGGAAGAACGCGCCGATCGCCAGAACGGAGCTCGGGAAGGTGGTCAGGGCCTGAAGGACGTACTGGCCGGTGTCGGGCGACCAGTCGAAGAATCGGAGCTCACTCGCCTCGGCCGTGACGCCCGGCCGGGCCCCATCCGTGTACGCGGGCTCGTCGAGACCGATGCCGTAGCTTCCGGGCGACTGGGCCATCACGTGCCGGCCGGTCAGGCCGAAGAGCCCGGCCCTGGAGTAGAGCACCAGGCCGGTGATCGCCCCGGCTATCAGGACGAGAGTCACGAAAATCGCAGGTCGACGTGCCATGCGTCCGACAGTGCTGTGTTGTGCGGCCATCGGCCCACTCCGATCAATATCGTTTCTCGATGGTATCGAAGAACGATAACATCGAAAAACAATATGGCAAGTCGCTTCGATCGACCGGGCGTCCCCCGTCGGAACCTGTGACGTGTGGGTGCTGCCGAGCGCGCGTCCAGGGTTCCGGCCTTGACGCGTAGGATCGAAATCATGCTTTCGCCGGGACGGTCGAATGCCACTGCCAAAGCCCGGCACGCCGGCTTATGCAGGGCGGTGGCCATAGCGCTGACGCTGATTTCCTGCACATTGTCGTGCACTGCTCAGGAATCCGGTCCATCTCTCCCGGGGCATCCGCAGGTGCCGCCTGAGGTTCCCGAATTCGGATTGGCTGCGGACATATGGCGGGACGCCGTTGTCACGGTTCCTGTGCGGGTCAAGGGCAGGCCGCCCATCAAGCCGGCGGCCATGTTGAGCGAGGACGAGGTTTTGCTGGTCACCTCGTCACAGATGCGGCCCACCTTTTACTCCTACGACCTTCGTGCCGGTCGGATCCGCACCCTCGGCACCGCACCGAAGTGGGCGGAATGCGGTTTGTGCTTCGAGGTCATGAGCGTGGCCACGAGTGAGACCAGCATCGTGTGGACCGCGGGGGTCTATCGCTCGGAACCGTGGAACGCGGGAAAACGGCACGTGGAACTGTGGACGATGCCCCGGTCGGGCGGTCGGATGAGACTGGTGACCTGGTTGACCGGGCATGGCGAGATACCAGAGGGCAGGCTGTCGATCATCGGTGCTGACGCCGTTTGGCGCGGAGATCGGCAGACCTATCGCGTGCCGTTGGGCGGAGGGCCCGTGCAGCGGCTCCCGTCGGCCACGCAGACGGTGCCGGCGGCTGCGCGGGAACTGGACGGGACGCGGTGCGGGCGTGAATGGTGTGTCGGTATGCGGCCCAGCCGCCTCAATGAACTGACCAGACTCGTAGTGCTGCGAAAGGACGGGACGGAACGCCGGGAAGTCGTGGCGTCGTACGGCGGGCCCCTGCTGAACGATCGGTTCGGCCTGTTCGCGGGGCCGTACGTGAATGGCAACAGGGAGATGACCTACACGGCGAAGCACCCTGCGCCACAGCCGGTTCTGTACGACCGATGCACGGAGAAATCGGGGAGGATCGGCGGGCGACTGGAGGACAGTGCCACTTACGGCGTGTCCACGGCGGGCGAGCGCGCGGCTGACCCAGAGGAACCGCTCCTGTACTGGAACTCGTCTGACCATAAATCCTGGATCGTGCTTGATCTGTCACGCATTCCAGATTCTTCATGCACGTAATGCGCGAGTCGTCCTGGGTCGGGTACGGGTGGGCGCTCGGCTGATGGTTTCGCCGCCCGGGCTGGCCGCGTGCCTGTGGAGCCGTCTCACCGGTCATGCTTCCGCATCGGTTCGTGGCGGGGCGAGTCGTCCGTGATCCGGCGCGACCCGTCCTGGGGTTCGGATCCTCCGCCGGAGAGGGGAGCGGGCTGGCGGACTGCAAAAACCGTTATTTCCGATCTTTTATGTATATTGGGTAGCTCGCGCAGGTTCAGGAGGCGGGATGACATCACCGACGGATCCGTTCGCCGACGCCGGTGACCAGGACCTGAGCAGGCTCCTGCACGGATTTCAGCAGGACCTGGCGGCGTTGGAAGGGCTGCGCGATCGGGTCGCGTCCGTCAGTGGCCGGGGTGAGGCGGCCGAGGGGCGGGTGGTGGTGAAAGTGGGGCAGACCGGCGCGCTCGTCGGGCTCACGATCGATCCGCGTGCCATGCGGCTCGGCTCCGACCGGCTCGCGGCGGCGATCATGGACGCCGCCGCGCGGGCGGCGCGCGACGCCGAGCAGCAGGCGAGCGACCTGGTGACGCCGTTCATCTCCGGCACGTTACTGGACGGCGACCGTGCCGACGGCGTTCGTGCTGATGGGGGCCGTGCTGCCAGTGCCCGTGCTGATCGGGACCATACTCGGGACCGTGCTGATCGGGATCGTGCTGATCGGGACCGGCGGTGAAGATCAGTCCCGGTCGTGCGAGCATCTACGCGTTCGGCACCCTCGGCATCGCCGCCTTCGTGTTCGAGATGCTGGCCGTCGACTACCCCGAGGGCGATCCGGACAAGGCACGCCTGGCCGCCGCCGTCTGGGGCCGCCTGGCCGCGCGCATCGAGCAGAGCCCCGACCGCACCTACCCGGCCGCGGAGTCGGTGTGGCGCCGGAACGAGGGGGGCGGGGTCGAGGAGTTCAAGTCGGCGATCACCGCCGGGCTGTACGGCCGGCCCGACGAGGACGGGTACACCGCCAAGCTCGCGAAACGGTGCCGCGACAGCAGCACGGCCTGCACGGACTACGCCGAGACGCTCAAGTCGGCCCGGGACGCGTACTGGACGCTGGCCCTGGCGAACCTCGCCAGCTTCGTCTTCATCACCACCTTTCCCTGGCAGGCCGGGGCCGCGTACCAGATCACGCAGATCCTCATCCGGCGGGCGCAGGCCGGGCTGCTGGCGAAGCTGCTGCAACACAGCATCGCCAAGATCGTGCTGAGCAAGCTGACGGAGTACACGATCGGCAGCGTCTTCTTCGCCGTGGGTGACGTGGCGGTCGTGGCGGGCGTCAAGGCGGCGCGCGGTGAGGACCCCGGCTCGCTCGGGGAGAACGCCACGCAGGCGCTGAAGGAGTTCGCCGCCTCGGTCGCCTTCTACGGGGTGTTCGACGCGGCCGCGCCCCTGGCCAGGAAGGTGACCTCGAACGCGGACGTCCAGTATTTCCTGAGCCGCCTGGCCGGCGGGTCGATCGGGTACGGCCCCTCGTACGACGCCATGAACGGGGAGACGGGCACGGACCTCATCCCCACCTGGAAGCAGACCCTGGGCCGGATCCTCCTGTACTTCACCATGGCTCACAAACCGGCGGGAGGCTGAGGACGGCATGGAGCACCACAAGGCGCAGTTCCGTTCGGCGGCGGACGCGTTCGACCTGGAAAAGAGAGACCTGGCCGCGTTCGTCATCGAGGCCGCCGCGGACCTGAACGCCATCGGCGACTTCTGGGGCGGCACCTCGGAGGGCGTGACGTTCTTCAAGGGCCAGGGCGGCGCCAGCGGTTACGAGGCGGTCGCCGGTCAGATCATCGCCGGCATCCAGGTGCTCCTCGACGCGCACGAGGAGGTCGCCGACCGGCTGCGTCTCATGACCGGCAACGTCGAGGTCGCCGACTGGGACAGCGTGGCGGCCATCCTGTCGATGCTGCCGCCCGCCGATCCCGACCAGCCGATCTGGGGCGCGGGCTGACCACGCGCCGATGAACGCCGGCCCGATCACCGGCACCCCCTTGATCGTCAAGGAGGCATCTGTCCCGGCCCCTTCCCCGAGGAGCCGTCACAGCAGCTTGTCGAGGGTGATCGGCAGGTCGCGGACGCGCCTGCCGGTCGCGTTGAAGATCGCGTTCCCCCGGCGGCCCCCGTCTCGGTGATGCCGATCTCGCCGGCCTTCGCCACGGCCGGACCGGCGCCTGACGGCGTCGCGGCCGAACGCCGGATGGCGGAGCACCGAGATGCTCCGCCATCCGCCTTGCCGGGATCGTCAGAAACGTTGCCAGGTGTTCTTCGTGCGCTGCTGGGACACCCCGGGCCTGGCGTAGTCGCACACCCCCTGCGGGAAGATCGCCCGCAGCCGTCGCCACTGCTCGTCGGTCCACGGCGTCCCGTAGCCGTCGCGCGCCGGCTGGGTCAGCCGGCACTTGACGATGTCCGCGGTGACGTCCTCGCCCGCCACCTCCCTGGGGAAGGACGCGGTCGGGTACAGCCGCTCGCACGCGCTCGCCGGGTCGCGTTCGAGGGTCTCGGCCACGAACCGCGGCTTCTCGTCACGGGTGTTGCACCCCTCGACCAGGGTGCCCGGCCGCGCGGTGGTGATCCGCTCGATCGGCTTGCCGCCGGGGCGGAGGCCGGCGAGGTTCGTCAGCCAGTGGTCCATCTGGGTCACCGCCTGCCGCACCAGCGGGCTCTCGGTGCTGAACAGCCCGTACCGGGCGTCCTCCAGCAGGCTGACGTGGTTGGCCGCGGTGCCGTTGGCCTCCTTCAGCCGCTCCCGCATGGAGAAGGTGTGGTAGCGGACGTGGATGTCACCCCAGGACACGTCGTCCCAGTACGAGCGGTAGTCGATGATCGGCGTCCGGGCCAGCCCGCGACCGCCGCTGATCACCCGCCCGGTGCGGTAGGCGATCCGGGTCGCGTCCGGGTCGGCCTCGGTCCGCCGCGGCACGACGTTCGCGTCGGCGTCGAGGCCGCCGATGCGCTCGTTGAGGTCGAGGAACTGCTCCGGCGTGATGCCGCCGTCCTTCAGCGCGCCGAGCCCGTACTGGATGCCGACGTTGTCCAGCGGCCTGCGGGCGAAGCCGGTGGCCGGGTCGGCGCCGTAGACGTTGATCGTGTGGTCGTAGACGCCGCAGCGCACGCCGCCCGGGTTGGACGTCGGGTGGTAACGCCGCTGCTCGGGGACCATGTCGCAGTCCAGCCGCGGGTCGATCCGGTTGGCGCCCCGCGACATGGCGGACACCATGGCCGCGGTCGCGAAGCCGGAGGTCCGGCGCTTCTGCTCGTCCGTCCACGCGACGGTCGTGCCGGAGGTGAAGTAGGTGTCGAGCAGTCGCGCGTCGGTGAGGAAGTTGACCGTGCCGATGCCGACCTCGGGGAACGAGCAGCCGACGACGATGCCGTCGAAGACGCCCGGGTAGTTGTCGGCGATCTGGTGGGCCTGGTACGACCCGCCCGAGCAGCCGTAGCCGATCGTGTGCTCGACCGGCCCGTGCCGCTCGACGAACAGCTCCTTCGTCATCATCGCCGACTCGGCCGCCGTGACGTCGTTGCAGTTGTTGCCGAAGACGTTCAGCGAGGACGACATCAGCGCGAACCCGCGGCCGAGCATGAACTCGTCGGTGACGGTCCCGGTGCCGCTGCCCGACCGGTACCACCCGCCCGCGCAGCCGCCGCCGAGGGTGAACACGGCCCGCCCGTTCCAGCCCGCCGGACGCACCGTGGGGGACGGCTCGGGCTCGGCCAGCGGGTCGTGCAGCATGCTCATCTGGACCACCGCGCGGTTGGCGGTGGCCGTCTCCATCCGGACGATGAACTTGGCCGCGACGCCGAGCGAGGTCGTCGTGGTGGCCAGGTCGGCGGGGTAGGTGGTGGCGCCGGCAGGCCAGCGCTTGTACGTGCCGGCGGTGCTCCGGTAGAAGTAGTCGGTCCGCGGGGTGATCGTGCAGTTCGCGTCGAGCGGCTCGCCGAGTCTGCCGCCGATCACCGGGATCGCGAACGCCGCGGTCTCGCAGGCGAACGGCTGCTCGTGCGGGCCGGAGAACACCGGGCCCTGCGCGGGGTGGTTCACCAGCGTGATCGAGGCGCGCGGCCGGTCGGGCGCGGTGACCTCGACCGTGTTCTCGCCCTCGCGCAGCCCGGTCACCAGCCCGGTGAGGTCACCGGCGCCCGGCCCGGCCCGGAAGGCGGGCGTGACGTCGGTCCGGCCGTTCAGTGTCACCCGGAGACTCTCGCGCGGGACGGCGCGGGGCAGCTCGATCCGGAGCAGCGAGTCGCCGCCGCTCACCATGTCGGCCCGGCCGGAGAGCGCCGAGATCTTCAGCTCGCCGGGCCCCGACTTGTCCGGCTCGGCGGTCACGGTGACCGTGACGGTCGCGGTCGAGCGCTCGGAGTCGTCGCCGACCCCGTAGGTGAAGGTGTCCACGCCGACGTATCCGCGGTCGGGGCGGTAGCGGAACGACCCGTCCGCGGACGTCGTCAGGGTGCCGTGGGCCGGCTCGGACCATGCCGTCACCGCGGGGGTGACGTCGTCGGGGAAGCTGTCGTTGCCGAGCACGCCGGGCGCGCCGGTCACCAGTTCGGTCCCCTCCGTGACGGTGTGGAAGTCGTCGGCGGCGGTGGGGCGCGGCGTGGGCGGTCCCTCGCCGGGCGCCCGGACGACCACCTCGTACAGGCGGGCCGCGTCCGTGCTGTGCCGCGACTTCTTCGTGATCACCAGGCGGAGCGTGTCGGTCACGAGGTCGGTGCCGAACGTGACCACCGGCTGGGTGTTGCCGACCGCGCTTCCGACGTTCACCCAGCCGTCCTCGGTCCGGGCCTCGACGGCGAAGTCCACCAGGACCGTGTCAGCGAAGGGGTTGGGCCAGCCGGAACCGCTGTAGATCCCGATCGTGCCGACCCGGGTCCTGGCCGGGAACGTGATCGTCAGCGTGGGGGTGGCGTCGCTCGCCGACGACATCCAGCGGGAGGACTCCGCGCACAGGCCGTCGACGGCGTTCTTCGCGCCGTAGCTGGAGCTGAAGGTCGAGGACGCCGTGACGGTCGCCCCCATCGCCCGGTGGCCGGTGCATTCGAGGTCCGATGCCTGGGCGGCGTTCTGCGTGGTGGTCTCGGCGGACAGCGGTGCGGCGCTCAGATGGCCCGCTGTCAGCAGGGCGGTGGTCAGCAGCGCGATGACCGAGGACCTCAGGTGCATCCTCGCGGACACGACGTCTCCTCGTCTGGAGTGGGGGGTGGGGTCGGGAGCGGGGCCGGCCCGCCGAGCACGTGGTCGGCGGGCCGGCGCCGGCTCAGGGGCCGTCGGGGTAGACGAGGTGGACCCGGATGTTGGTCCAGTTCTGCGGGCAGTTCGCCGCCTGGCAGGTGCTGGGGTCGTACACGCCGGTGAACTCAGGGCTGAGCTGCCAGGTCTTGCCGTAGTCGTAGGAGACCTCGAAGTAGGTGGACTCGTCGAGGTTCGCCGGGTCGAACGTGGTCCGGGCGTACATGCCGAACACCGGCGCGATCGCCTCCCAGCCGGGGGAGAACGAGGTCTTGCCGTCGATGATGTAGCGCTCGTCGAACAGCCGCTTCGGGTCGGCGCCGACCGGGCCGACGATGAGCCACTGGGGCCGGCCCATGAACGAGTTCTGGTTGAGCTCGTTGCTGAGGAACTTCACGTGGTTCGCGGGGACGATCTGGAAGCCGCCGCGGACGTTCTCGTCCCAGCTGAAGCCGTAGAACGGCGAGGTGGAGAAGGTCATCGCGCCGGGGTGGTTGGTGTCCATCTGGCCGATGTGGGCGAACTCCGTGCCGCCGAAGCGCCCGGTGCCCTGGACCCGCTGGACGACGTCGGCGACCCGGCGCTTGTCACCCCGGGCGTAGCCGACGTAGATCCCGCCGTTCTTCCGGTGGGCCTTGCCCGCGACCGTGTCGCCCGCGGCCCAGTTCTCGAACTCGATGTAGGTCGGCGAGGCGTTGCGCACCAGGGGCTGGTAGGCGGTGAAGCGCAGCTTCCTCGGGGGCGCGGCGTCGGGGTCGGCGCGGAAGTGCTCGGCGATGGGCAGCCAGGACTGCTTCGCCTCGTCGAAGTAGGACAGCGGCGCGCCGGTGGGCAGCGAGCTCTTCCCGCCGAAGATCCCCGAGCCGCCGGGGATGTCGGTGTAGATGGTGTCGGCCAGCCAGTTGCCATGGTCCGCGCCGATGTACCGGTCGGGGCGGACGTTGAGCAGGCTGGTGGTCCAGTCGCGGGTGCCGGTGGCCGGGTCGAAGTTCTCGTAGCGCAGCGGGTCGTAGCTCTCCTCCGGCCAGACCTTGGAGCGCAGTACGTAGACCGAGGTGGCGAGCAGGTGACCCGCGGTGCCGTCGATGGCGCGCGAGTACTTCGACGCCCAGAAGCCGTCGTTGGCCTTGACGGTGGCGGTCGCCGGCCGCTGCACGTGCCCGAGCACCGTCCGCGTGCCGTCCAGGGCGACGTGCTCGATGGCGCCGTCGGTGGAGTTGTCGATCTCGACGTGGAACTGCGCGACGAAGCGCGGCTTGTTCTCCGGCCTGGCGTGCGGGGGGATCGGCGTGCCCACCATGTTGGTGATGCCCACGGGGCCGGGCGGGCCGGACTCGAAGGACGACGCGCCGGCCGCGGTGGCGGGGGCGAGCAGCGCCACCGTGGCGAGGCTCACCCACCAGAGGCGGGCGCCACGGAGCCGGCGGTTCGTCGTGGTGGGGGGAGCGGGGGGTGTGTCCGAGCGGGCTGCTCGGCGAGCGGGAACCACGGGATGGTCCCTCCAATTCTGATGTTGCGCATTATCACAACGGCAAGTTCGGTCAGTGTTTCGACCCGATCGTCCGCCTGTCAAGATCTGGTCTTGACCGATAATGCGCATCACCATCATGATGATGCGCATTATCGAGCTGGGTTCAGCCCCTGCGGAGGTACAGATGTTCACAAAATGGCGTGGCGCTTCGCGCCTGGCGGCCGGTCTCATCGCGGTGACCGTCCTGAGCGGATGCGGCGGTGGCGGCGCCGCCGGCAGCGGTGGCTCCGGTGACGGCGCGAGCACTCTGCGGGTCTGGTTCCCCGGCAACCTCGCCGAGGAGATCTCCTGGGTGAACGAGAAGCTGGTGCCCGCGTTCGAGGCGGAGCACAAGGTCGACGTCCAGGTCGAGTTCGTCGACTGGGCCAACCTCGCGACGCGCCTGTCCACCGCCTTCGCCGGCGGCACCGCACCCGACGTCTTCGGGCACGGCAACGCCGCGGCGGCCGGATACGCCGCCAACGACCGGGTGATCGCGCTGGACGACTACCTCGCCAAGATGCCCGCCACCGACACGGCGGACCTGACCTTCCTCGACCAGGGCAAGGTGGGCGGCAAGCAGGTCATCATGCCGCTGCGCGGCTTCGGCCACCTGCTCGCCTACCGCACCGACCTGTTCCAGGAGGCGGGCCTCGACCCGGCCGCCCCGCCCGCCACCTGGCAGGACCTGCGCGCGGCGGCGGACCGGCTCGTCGTCCGCGACGGCGACGCCATCACCCGCTCCGGCGTGATCTTCCCCGCCGACGACCCGACGAGCATGTCGCAGGCGTTCGGCAGCTTCCTGTTCCAGGCCGGCGGGTCCTTCGCCGACGAGAGCGGCACGAAGGTCACCTGGAACTCCGAGGCGGGCAAGCGCGCGCTCGGGTTCCTCGCCGAGTTCTACAACGGCCCGAAGGCGGTCTCCACCGGCCTGGGCGAGGCGACGAGCGGGGCGGGGGCGCAGCACCCGCTGGTCACCGGACGCGCGGCCATGGCCGTGCTTGACGAGGCGACGCTCAAGAGCATCCACGAGCAGTCCCCCGACGTCGCCGCGAAGATCAAGCTGGCCCCGCCGCTGAAGGACACCACCGCGGCGTCGTTCGGCGGAGCCGGCAACGGGCTGTTCATCAGCGCCGACTCCGGCCACAAGGACCAGGCGTGGGAGTTCATCGAGTTCCTGCTCAAGCCGGCCAACGCCAAGGCGTACGTCCAGGCCGTCGGCGGCATCCCGGCGCGCGCCTCCCTGGCCGACGACCCCGAACTGTCCGCCCTGCCGTACATCAAGCCCTACATGGACGCCGCCGCCCAGTTCCGCGGCAACCCCAACGTCGAGACCTGGACGCAGCAGCGCGAGGCGCTGGCCAAGGAGATCGAGGCCGTGCTGCGCGGCAAGGCGACCGCCGGCGAGGCGCTCGACCGCGCGGCGGCGCAGGCCGCGAGCCTGGCCACGCAGAACTGATCGCGGACGGATGACGCCACATCATGAAGACTGAGACCCGGCCGCCGGGACCGCCCCCCGGGCCCGATCCCGTGGCAGTGCGCCGGCCGAGGCGGAGCGCGCTGCACTCGGCCCAGCGCAGGGCGGGCTGGCTCCTGGTCCTGCCCGCCGTGCTCGCGCTGTCGCTGGTCACGATCATCCCGATCGGGTACGGCTTCTATCTGAGCCTGACCTCGTACAACCCCGTCGAACGCGGCGGGCCCAGGTTCCACGGCCTGGACGGCTACCTCGCCGTGCTCGGGTCCGGCGAGTTCTGGCACGCCATCTGGATCACCGTCCAGTACTCCTTCGGCACGCTGATCCTGGCCGTGCCGGCGGCCCTCGCCCTGGCGCTCCTGGTCAACGGCCGGTTTCCGGGTGTGGCTCTGTTCCGCGCGGTGCTCTACCTGCCGCGCGTGGTGCCGCTGGTGGCGGTGAGCATGATCTGGCTGTGGCTGTACTCCCACGACGGGCTGTTCAACTACCTGCTGGATCTGGTCGGGCTGCCGCCGGTGGACTTCCTCACCGACGAGGACACCGCGCTGGCCTCGCTGATCGGGATGCGGGCCTGGAAGGCGCTCGGCGGCAGCATGATCATTTTCCTGGCGGGGCTCCAGGCGGTCCCGGCCTCGCTGCTGGAGGCCGCGTCCGTGGACGGCTGCGGACGCTGGCGGACGCTGCGGCACGTGATCCTGCCGCTGCTCGTGCCGATCACGACGTACGTGGTCGTGGTCGACCTCATCTACCTCGCCCAGTCCTTCTCCGAGATCTACGTCCTGACCTCCGGAGGTCCGCTGTCCTCCACGACCGTCCTGAACATGCTGATCTACAACGAGGCATTCGAGCACTACCGGCTCGGCAACGCCAGCGCCATGGCGTTCCTGCTGTTCTGCCTGATCTTCGGCCTCGCCTACCTCAGCATCCGCACGATGACCAGAGGAGGCCGCCGGTGAGCGCGCCTACGGCCCGGAGTTCACGACCGGGCGCCGGCCGGCGCAGGGCGGTGCTCGCCGGGGTGGTCACCCTGCTGGTGGCGATGCCGTTCGTCTGGATGGTGTCGCTGGCCTTCAAGCCGAAGACCGAGGTGTTCAGCTACCCGCCGAAGCTGCTGCCCGACCAGCCGACGCTGGACAACTTCGCCTACGTCTGGAACTCCACGAACATCCCCGGGGCGATGGCCAACAGCCTGATCGTGGCGACGCTCACGGTCGCGGGGAACTGCGTCGCGGCGGCGGCGGCCGGCTACGCCCTGGCGCGGATCGACTTCCGCGGCTCGCGCCTGCTGTTCAGCACGGTGCTGGGCAGCGCCATGGTGCCGTCCATCGTGCAGTTGATCCCGCTGTTCCTCATCGTCAAGGGCTTCCCGCTGGCCGGCGGCAACGACCTGTTCGGCCAGGGCGGCACCGGGCTGCTGGACTCGCACGTCGGGCTCGTGCTGCCGATGCTGGTGCAGCCGCTGAACATCTACCTCGCCCGGCAGTACTTCCTCGACATGCCCGGCGAACTGGCGGAGGCCGGCCGGCTGGACGGCGCGGGAGAGCTGCGCATCTTCTGGCAGATCTACCTGCCGCTGGCCCGGCCGATCGTCGCCACCATCGCCATCCTGTCCTTCACCGGAGCCTGGGAGGACTTCCTGTGGCCGCTGGTGGCGGTGTCGTCACCGCAGATGCAGACGTTGCCGCTGGCGCTCAGCTCGTTCGCGGGCAGCGGCGTGACCCAGTACGGCCCGCTGATGGCCGGGACGTTCCTGGCGATCGTCCCCGTCCTGGTGATCTTCGTCGCGGGGCAGCGGCACTTCGTGCAGGGGCTCGGAGCGGGAGGGGTGAAGGGATGAACCACAGCACAGCGGTCGTGACGCTGCTCCCGCTCGACGACCGGCCGGTGAACACCGGCCACGTCGCCGGGCTGGCCGGCACCGCCGGAACCCGGCTGCGGCTCCCACCGGCCGGGCTCCTGCCGGCCCGTGGCGTGCCCGCGGACATGGACGGCACGGCCCGGTGGCTGGAGCACGCCGCCGGTGACAGCGACGCCGTCGTGGTCAGCGTCAACCAGCTCGCCTGCGGCGGATTCGTCGCCTCGCGGCGCACCACCGAGCCGCTGGCCCGGACGCTGGCCCGCCTGGACGTGCTGCGCCGCATCCGGGCGGCCCGGCCGGAGCTTCCCGTGCACGCCTTCGTGACACTGATGCGGACCAGGAAGACCGACGGCGCCGGGGCCGAACCGGAGTACTGGGACGGGTACGGCCGGCGCTTCTTCGCCCTGTCCGAGGAGCTCTACCGGGCCGAACACGGACGCCCGGACGCGGCGGCGCGGGCCAGGGCGGAGATCCCCGAGCCGTTCGTCGCGGACTTCTTCACCCGGCGGATGCGCCTGCACGCCCTGCAGTTGGCCTGCGTCGAGCTGGTGGCGGAGGGAGTCGTCGACACGCTGTCGATCCTGGTGGAGGACAGCACGGTCGAGAGTGTGTCCACGAGCGAGCGGGAGTGGCTGGAGTCCTGGATCGCCCGCCTCGGCCTGGGCGGGCGGATCCGCTGCCTGCCCGGCGCCGACGAGGCCGGCGCCGTGCTCACCACGCGGGCCGCGCTGGAGCACGCCGGCCTGCGCCCCAGGGTGGCCGTCGCCTGCCCCGACCCGGACGCGCTCGGCCGGATCGCGGCGTACGAGGACGTGCCCGTCGGCGACACGATCGCCGACCAGATCGCCGCCATCGGCGCCGTCCTGGTCGAGGACGCCGGCCGGGCCGACCTGGTGCTCGCCGTGCACCCGCCCGGCCTGCCCCCGCGCGACTGGTGCTCGGTGCAGGAGCAGCCGGAGCGGCCAGGGGACGACGCGGCCCGCCTCGCCGTCCGGGTCCGCGACCTGCTGGACGCGGGACGCCCCGTCGCGGTCGCGGACGTCGCCGACGCCAACGGCGCCGACCCCGTGCTGGTCACGGCGTTGCGCGCGGCCGGCCTGCTCCCGCGCCTGGCCGGGTACGCGGCCTGGAACACCGCGGGCAACACGATCGGCAGCGCGCTGGCCCAGGGGTGCAGCCGCCTGCTGGCCGACGGCGACCGTCGGCTGGCCGAGCACGCCCGCACCCTCACCCACCGTCTGCTCGACGACTGGGGGTACCAGACCCGCGCGCGGAGCGGGGTGTCGACCGCCCGGCCGGACCTGGTGGAGCGGGAACTGGGCGATCTGCTCGCGGATCTCGGCCCGCCCGCCGACAAGTTTCGCATTGTGCCCGGCAGCGTGTGCTTCCCGTGGGATCGTCCGTTCGAGATTGCCTTTGAGCTGGAGCACCTCGAGGAAGGGAACGATCGCCGGTGAAGGATGCGCCTCGCCGCAGGCCGCGCCAGTCGGACATCGCCAAGCTGGCCGGTGTCTCGCAGACCACGGTCTCCATAGTGATCAACGGCCGGGAGTCGGACACCATCAGGATCCCCCCGGAGACCAGGCGGCACGTCTTCGAGGTGGCCCGATCCCTGGGCTACGTCGTCGATCCGGTGGCCCGGAGCCTGGCCGGCGGCATGAACCGCCTGATCGGCGTCTACACGTTCGAGTCGATGTTCCCGATGGACCATCACGACTTCTACTACCCGTTCCTGGTGGGGATCGAGGCCGCGGCCGAGGCGCTCGGCTACGACATGCTGATGTTCACCAGCGCCACCGGCTCGGACGGCAGCAGGTCGATCTACCGCGATGGCGTCAACCGGCTGGGGCTCGCCGACGGCTGCGTGCTGCTCGGCAAGGAGACCAACCGCGACGACATCGTCCGGCTGCGGGACGAGGGGTTCAGGTTCGCGCTGGTCGGCCGTCGTGACGTGCCCGGCCCCATCGCCTACGTCACCGCGGACTACGCGAGCGCGACCGCGCAGGTCGTCGACCACCTGGTGGGCCTCGGGCACGAGCGCATCGCCTACCTGACGGCGGCGGATCCGAGCGAACCGTCCGCCGACCGTGACGCCGGGTTCCGGGCCGCCCAGAGCCGGCACGGGCTGGACACCGACGGGCTCGTCCTGCCGGTCCGCAAGGAGGACGGACCGTCGGCCGAGGAGGTGCGGCGGCTGCTGGCGGCCGGCGCCACCGCGTTCGTCGCCCACGAGTCGGTGGTCGCGCTGCGGCTGCTCGGACTCCTCGAAGGGATGGGCGTCGACGTGCCCGGCGCGTGCTCGGTGGCCGCGCTCAGCGACCCGCCGCACGACGTACCGGGCCCGGAGCTCACCTGCTTCCGGATCCCGGGACGGGAGATGGGGACGCGCGCGGTCGAGTTGCTGGTCCGGCAGCTCGAGTCGGAGGAAGAGGTCGAGCCCGAGGCCGTCGCGCTGTCATGCACCTTCGTCGCTGGACAGACCAGCGGCCCGAATCGAAAGGAATCATGAGTGACCGAGTTCCGCGCAGACGTACTGGTGGTCGGTGGGGGGCTGGGCGGCGTCGCGGCCGCGCTGGCCGCGGCCAGGAACGGCGCGCAGGTGGTGCTCACCGAGGAGTCGGCCTGGCTGGGCGGGCAGCTCACGACGCAGCTCGTCCCGCCCGACGAACATCCCTGGATCGAGGCGTTCGGCAGCACCGCGAGTTACCGGCGGCTGCGCGACGGCATCCGTGAGTACTACCGCAGCGGGTATCCGCTGCGGTCCGCGTCGAGGTCGCTGGCGCACCTGAACCCCGGCGGCGGCCGGGTCGGCCCGCTGTGCCACGAGCCGCGGGTGGCCCTGGCGGTGATCGACGCCATGCTCGCCCCGTGGCAGGCGGCCGGGCAGATCACCGTGCTGCGCCGGCACGTCCCGGCGACCGCCGAGGTGGACGGCGACCACGTGACGGCGGTGGGCTTCCACGACCTGGAGACGGGCGGCGACGTCACCGTCACAGCCAGGTTCGTCCTGGACGCCACCGAGGCCGGGGACGTGCTGCCGATCACCGGCACCGAGTTCGTGACCGGCGCCGAGTCGCAGGCCGACACCGGCGAGCCGCACGCCGCGGCGACCGCGCGGCCGGACAACATGCAGGCGGTGTCGGTGTGCTTCGCGCTCTCCCACCACGAGGGGGAGAACCACACGATCGACAAGCCGGACGACTACGCCGCATGGCGGGCGGTGGCTCCCGAGTGGTGGCACGGCCCCCAGTTCGGCTGGGTCGCCCCGCACCCGCACACGCTGGAACCCCGGCGCTACGTCTTCACCCCGAACCCGGACGACGACCCGACGGCCATCGTCGCCGACCAGAGCAAGGACCCGGGGTCGGACGAACTGTGGACGTTCCGGCGGATCCTGGCCCGCAACCACTTCCGGCCGGGCGCGTTCGACAGCGACCTCACCGTCGTGAACTGGCCGATGATCGACTACCTGGGCGGTCCGGTCTTCGGCGGCACCGCCGAGCAGAACGCGGCCCACGCCGCCGCGGCGCGGGCGCAGAGCCTGAGCTTCCTGTACTGGCTGCAGGCCGAGGCGCCCCGGCCCGACGGCGGCTCCGGCTGGCCGGGGCTGCGGCCGCGTCCCGACGTCACCGGCACCGCCGACGGCCTGGCGATGCGCCCGTACATCAGGGAGTCGCGGCGGATCCGCGGGCAGTACCGGATCGTGGAGCAGGACCTCGCGGTGGCGGTACGTCCCGAGGGGCCCGTCTCCTACCACGACAGCGTGGGGGTCGGCTCGTACCGGATCGACCTGCACCCCTCGACCGGCGGGGACAACTACATCGACGTGCCGGCCTGGCCGTTCCAGGTGCCGATGCGCGCGCTGGTTCCCGAGCGGGTGCGGAACGTGATCGCCGCGGGCAAGAACATCAGCACCACGCACATCACCAACGGGTGCTACCGGCTCCACCCGGTCGAGTGGACCGTGGGCGAGGCGGCCGGTCACCTGGCCGCGTTCTGCGTGGCCCGCGACACCGAGCCGCACCAGGTCACCGCGACCGCGGGCCTGCTGGCCGACGTCCAGCGATCGATGGCCGGCCAGGGCATGGAGCTGAACTGGCCGAACGTCACCTACTACTGAGGCGGAGTGCTCGAATGCGTTTGCCACAATCGCGGCCGGCCGTCCTGGTCAGCCTGCCGCGCAACGAGACCGCTCTCGCACGGGAGGCGGCGCTCGCGGGAGCCGACGGGCTGAAGGTGCACACGAACGTGCGGCACCGGGCCTCGGGGACGGCCTTCGGATCCCTGGACGAGGAGCGTGAGCGACTACGCGACATCCTGGCGCTCGGCGTCCCGACGGGCCTCGTCGTCGGCGCGGCCGGGTCGGTGTCGCTCACCGAGATGGCCGCGGCGCGGGAGATGGGGTTCGACTACTTCGACGTCTACGCCGCCGACGCGCCCGCGGGCTACGTCGAGGCGTGCGGGCCGGTGACGCCCATGGTGGCGCTGGGCCCGGGTGACGGCCCGGCCCAGGCGCGGGCCCTGGCGCGGCGCGGGACCCGGGCGCTCGAACTGTCCACGCTCGAACCCGAGCGGTACGGCACGCCGCTGACGCTGGCGACCCTGGCGAGGCTGGAGGCGGTCGCGTCGGCGGTCGACGTCCCCGTCATCGTGCCGAGCCAGCACGCGCTCGTCCCCGACGACCTCGCCCTCCTGCGGGCGGCGGGCGCGGCGGCGGTGCTGCTGGGAGCCGTGGTGACGGGCGCCGACCCGGCCGGCTTCGGCGCCCGCATCGCGCCGTACGTCGCCGCCCTCCGGTAGCCGCTTGAGGGTCTCTCCGGTTCCGCACGGAAGACCCTCAGACAGTCACATGATCCAGTACGACCAGAAGCGCTGCAGGATGAGCCCGCCTACCGCGACGGTCCAGAGCACGAGCACGACCGTGTGGTAGCGGGCGAGGCGGAGCAGGACGCCGGAGCGTGGCAGGCGGCCCGCTTCGGCGTTGGCCAGGGTCACGTACCAGCAGACGACGACCGTGGCGACCCAGACCAGCATGCAGTACGGGCACAGCGCGCCGATCCGGTACAGCGACTGGAAGATCAGCCAGTGCACGAAGACGGCGCCCGCCACGACCCCGGCCTGCAGGCCGTACCAGAACCAGGCGTGGAAACGGGCGCCGGCCAGCAGCGCCGCGCCGACGGTCACCAGCACGGCGAAGGCCGCGAGCCCGATCAGCGGGTTGGGGAACCCGAACAGGGACGCCTGCTCCGTCTTCATGACCGAGCCGCAACTGATGATCGGATTGAGGTTGCAGGTGGGCAGGTAGCCGGCGTCGGCGGCCAGCCTGAGCCGTTCGACGGTGAGCAGGAAGGCCGCCAGGAGGCCGAGGCCGCCGCCCGTGACGAGGACGTACGGCAGCGACCGGGTGACGATGGAGGCGGGCGCGGTCGTCATGAGCGCAGGACCGCGTCGATCTTGGCCTTCAGGTTGTCGTAGCTGGGCTCGACGTCCAGCGGGCTGCCGTTGAAGAAGACCGTGGGAGTGCCCTGGACGCCGAGCGCCAGCCCGTCGCCCTGGTCCTTCCTGACCCGCTCGGCCGTCGCGGGCGCGTCGAGGTCGCGCTTGAAGGCCGCCATGTCGAGGCCGGCCCGCTCGGCCAGGTCGAGGAAGAACGCCTCCTTGGACTCGCTCGCCTCGCCCCACTGCGTCTGCGTCTCGAACAGCCTGGTGTACATCACCTCGAACTCGCCCTGCCGGGCGGCGGCCTCGGCGACGCGCGCGGCGAGGTCGGCGTTGCGGTGGCCCGGCATGGGGAAGTAGCGGACGACCAGGTTGATCCGCCCCGCGTACTCGGCGCGGATGCGCTCCATGTGCGGGAAGACCGCGCCGCACCCCTCGCACTCGAAGTCGAGGAACTCCACCAGCGTGACCTTGCCGTCGGCGGCGGTGGAGAGCCGATGGCTGTCCTCGCGCACGAGGAACTGCGCGGGGGCGGTTCGTGCCGTGGAGTCGGTGGCCGGCGTCTGCGCGCGACCGTCGCCGAACATCACGACCGCCGCCACGATCAGCGCCAGGATGAGGGCCACCACCGCGCCGATACCGAGGCTTATCTTGAGATTCGTCGTCATCTTTCCCTGCTCAGCCGGAAGGGGGTGGGGTCTCGGTGGCGCCGCGCGCCGTCAGCATGCGCCGCGGGGACAGGACCTCGGCGTCCCGCTCTGTCGCGGGACGTTCGGGAGCCTCACGCGGACGGCTCCCCGATCCCGCCGGTGCAGATGGCACCCGGCTCCGGCGTCTCCGGGCCGTTGATGTTGGCCCGCAGGTAGGCGACCAGGCGTGGGTCGTCGGCGCTGTCCAGCCTGAGCTGCCTGCCCCAGGAACTGAGCACGACCGGGGCGGCCAGGCCCTCGTACGGTGACAGGAGCACGAAGTCGCGCCCCCTGGCCTGGTCGAGCAGGACGTCCAGGTGCTCCTTCGGCAGCCCCGGCCGGTAGGCGATCCAGACCGCCCCGTGCTCCTGGCTGTGCACCGCGTTCTCGTTGCGGACCGGCTCGGCGTAGACGCCGCAGTTCTGCCACTCGGGCGCGTGGTCTCCGCCCACCGGCGGCGACTGCGGGTAGGAGACCGGGCTGGTGGTGTGGTTGCGTCGCGGCACGTCGATCCGCTGGACCGCGTCCAGCGAGGTGCGGGCACGGTCCTGGAGGACGAGCACGGTGGCCGCCGCGATCAGCCCGGCGCCGGTCAGCAAGGAGAGGCCGATCACGAGGAGGCGCCGGCGCGATTCGGCCCGCCGCTGTCGTTCCCGCAGCGCCGAGAGCCGCTCCTGCACCGTGCCGCGCGGCTGCTCATCCATCCGGCCACCTCCACCCCATCAACTTCTACGACCCGTAGAACTTCTACAGTATGTCGAATATGGAAGCCGTAAGTGGTTCGTCGTCAGGATGAGTGACGGTCAGACGACCAGGCACACCAGGGGAGCGATCAGCACGGCCAGCGGGCCGCTCAGCAGCAGGCCGGCCGTCGAACAGGCGGCCGCGGGCACCCATCGGGGCTGATCCCGCCCGGTGAGCAGCCGCTGCAGGCGCTCCGTGACGCCGGCGTCCGCCAGGGCGAAGGCGGTCGCCGGCCCCGGATCGGCCGGGCCGGCCGCCATCCGGACCAGGGCGCGCGCCAGCGGCAACTCGCCGTGCGCGCGGCAGGCGTGATCGTCGGCGATCATCTCCAGCAGCACGGAGACCGCCTGACGTACGGTCCGCGCGGCCGGCAGCCACGGGAACGCGTGCGCCAGCGCCACGAACGGCAGCAGCGCCAGATCGTGCCGGCCGCGCGCGTGCGCCCGCTCGTGCCGCAGGACGGCCGCCAACTCCTGCGGTCGCAGCAGGTCCAGCGTGCCCTGACTGAGCACGATGCGCCGATGCCTGCCCGGCACGCAATAGGCGACCGGCCCGGCCACCGGCAGCACGTACGCGTCGTGCGCCGGCGAGTGATCGGCCACCACGTCGACCAGCAGGCGCTGCCGCCGCCGTTCGCTGATCGTCTTCGCGGTGCTGCGCACGGTGTGGACCAGCAGCCAGGTCGTCAGGCCGGCCGACCACGCCAGCGCCAGCAGATGCGGCGGCCTGAGCCCGTCGAGGGCATGCCCGTTGACGATCTGGGCCGCCAGCGTGTGCATCCCGTGCGGGAAGACCGCGGCCAGCGGCGCGACCGCGGCCACCAGCCCGAGACCCACCGCGCCCAGCCCGGCCCCGAGCCCGATGGCCTGCCAGAGCACCAGCGCCGCACGCGGGCAGCGGTGCGTCCAGACCGCTCCGGCCAGCGCGCGGGCGGCGCGATCTCCCAGCGTCACCGGCAGCAGCGCCACTCCGGCGGCGATCAGCCAGACGATCACGGCTCGGTTCCGTCCCGTTCGCCGAGCGCCTCGCGCAGGGCGGTCGCCACCTCGGGTGACACCGTCCCGACGAACCGCTGGACGGCCGCCGCCACGTCGCCGGCCTCGTCGAGGGCGGCCCGCATGGCCTCGGCCACGAACGCGTCCTTGCCGGCGGTGGCCTTGTACAGGTGGGCCCGCCCGACCCGTTCGCGGGCGACCATGCCCTTGTTGGCCAGCCGCATCAGGACGGTCAGCACCGTGGTGACCGCGGGCCGGGAGGGCAGATCGGCCGCGAGGACGTGGGCGAACATCCCGTCCGGATGTTGCCACAAGGCTTCCATGACCGATCGCTCAAGGTTGCCGAGCTGCACAGTCGCCCTCCTCGTGCGGTTCTACCCGAAGGAGAAGGCTACCGGTGCCGGGGCGGCCCGCTTCCGAGCCGCCCCGGTCAGCGAGCTAGCGGACGCGGATGAAGACGGGGTTGGAGTAGAACCACAGGTCCTCCCACGGGCTCTCCTTGCCGTCGGCCTGCGGCTCCATCTCGTCCGTGCTGGTCCCGCGCACGCGCAGGTAGCTGTCCTGGCCCACCTCGCGCAGCGTGTGGCGGATCACCAGATCCTGGCCCTGGCGTCGCCAGTCGCCGGGGCCGAAGCGGGCCACGACCTTGGTGGTGGGGTTGCTGTCGGCGTCCAGGTTCGAGGTCACGCCGGTGACCTGGCCGACGATCAGGTCCACGCGCCGGACCTCGGGACGGTCGCCGTTGGCGTTCTCCCCGTCCAGCGGGCGGAAGCGGATCTCCACCTCGACGTCGGTGTGGTTGCGGCTGCTCACCACGAGCGTCTCGCTCACCGTGGCCTTACGGCCCTGGTTGCCGGCGGTGACGTCCAGGGCGGTGATCAGGTCGCCGGTGGCGACGAAGATCCGGCCGTTGCGCAGGGCGTCCATGATGTCGCCGTAGTCCTGCCGGGCCGCCACGTAGGTCTTGCTGTACTCGCCGGGCCAGAAGTCGGAGCCGCCGCGCGTCCAGTGCACGTGTGAGTCGGAGGTGGCGGTGATCCACCAGTGCCGTCCCTCGCCCAGCAGGGAGTCCCACAGGCCGCCGACGCGGGCGGTCATCTGGTCGAAGCCGCCGTAGGTGGGGTGGTTGCCGTACCCGCCGCGCGCGCCGCCGTTCAGCGGGCCCGCCTGGTGGCCGGGCGCGCCCTCGAAGCCGACGTACACGTCGGGGGCGGCGTTGTTGCCGTTGCGGAACTCGCGCGGGGTGTCCTGGCCCCACACGCCCAGCCCGGTCGCCGAGCGGGACGCGTGGTGGGCGATCACCAGGGGCTTCTGCCGCATGCCGCGGGCGGCCTTGAGGAACTCCACCATCTTGGCCTCGGTGTCGCGGCCCGGGTCGGCCGGAAAGGCGTCGTGCTTGGCGAAGCGGCTCTCCAGTTCGAACAGTTGCTGCGCCTCCCCGTCGTGGTGCGGGATCATCAACGTGTGGTGGTCCAGCGCCGGCGCGTCGAACTCCATCCCCCAGAACTGCAACACCTCGGGCACCAGCACCCGCGAGCGCAGCAGGTCGGGATACGCCTGCTCCAGGTTCACCTTCGAGTGCGTCGGGCCGCCGTGGTCGGTGCACATCGCCCAGGTCAGGCCGAAGTACTTCGCCATGATCGCGTTGGTGACGATCGGATAGACCGCGTCCGCGCCCTTGTGGAAGGTCGGCGGGCTGGTCTTGGTGTCGAACTCGCCGCTGTACTCCGAGTGGACGTGGTGATCGCCCGCGCGCCACATCCGGCCGTTGTTGCCGCCGTTGCCGAACGTGCGCGCGTCGTCGGCCTGCGCGGGAGCGCCGCCGGCGAAGGGGGCGGCCGCGGCCAGCGTCGCGCCGACGCCGGCGTACTTGACCAGGCGGCGTCGGGAAAGCCCGGAGGGCTCGGCCTCGGTAGGCTTCTTGTTCCTCACGATGATGCCTTTGCTGTCGATAAGGGTGACAGCCGACAAACCTCCAATACGGGCATGAACGTGACATGAACGGCCATCGGGGAGGGCGCGAACACTGAAACCCGATGTCCGTCGCACGACCGGAGGCGACCGTCGCCGAGCGCTCTGGCAAGATGGCGGCGTGCATGTCGGCCGTCCCGCCGTCCGCGCGCTGCGCGCCACGGCCTTCACCGCCATCTGCATCCTGGCCTCGGCCGTCCTGCACCTGCTGGTCGGCGGGACGGCCATCCGGCCGGACGCCCTGGCCGTCGCCGTGGCGGCGACCTGGGCCGGCGCCTACACGGTGGGCTACCGCCCCTGCGGCCGGCCGACGCTGCTGGTTCTGTGCGGCCTGTCCCAGTACGGCATGCACCGCCTGTTCGCCACGCAGGAGTACACCGCCTCCACCTTGACGCTCCCCGACGCCGCCGGGAGCCATGGGCACAGCACCGGATCGGGCATGCTGCTGATCCACGTCGCGGTGGCGCTGGGTTCGAGCTGGTGGCTGGCTCGCGGTGAGACCGCCCTGGCCGCGCTGCTGCACCTCGGCACCGTCGGCACGAGCGCGCTGCGGAACCTGCTGGCGTACGCGCTCGCGGCGCCGGCTCGCGTACCGGCCGGCCGGCCGCCCGCGCGTCTCCCCGCCTGGCCGGTGCGGGCGCGCCTGATCCCGGCACTCCTGGTCCGCTGCCTGTCCCGCCGGGGCCCACCCGCGTCGCTGCCCTGCGGCTGACCCGGAGCGCCCAGGGACACGCGAAGTCTCACCACGCCTGTGCTCGTTCCCGCGCGTGACCACGCCGCGCTGCCCTGAGCAGGCGTACGTCCCCATTCTTGGAGTGCACATTGACGGATCTGTTCACACTGATGCGCCGCACCGTCGCCGCGGTGTCCGGTGCCTGCCTGCTGTTGTCGCTGACGGCTCCCGCGGCGCTCGCCCATGATCGCCTGAAGTCGAGCTCTCCGGCCGACAAGGCCAGGGTCGAGCGCGTGGAGACGATCGAGCTCGAGTTCACCGCGCGGATGACCATGCCCACGATCGTGCTGGAGGGCCCTGACGGCAGGTCGGTGCCCGTCGGCAAGCCGCGTACGGAGGGGGTGAAGGTCACCGCCGGTCCGGAGGAGGAACTGGCGGCGGGCCGGTACCGGATGGCCTGGCGCGTGGTCTCCTCCGACGGGCACCCCATCGAGGGCGAGCTGAGCTTCACCGTCACCGCCCCGCCGGCTTCGGAGAGCCCCACCCCGAGCGCCACGGAGTCGTCGCCGGCGCCGCCCACGTCCACCCCGGCAGCCACCCCGGCGCCCGCCTCGCCTGCCGCGGCGCCGGCCGCCGGAGGAGGGGGTGGGGTGCCCGGCTGGCTGTGGATCGCCGTGGCCGTGCTCGTCCTCGGCGGGGTGGCGATCTTCTTCGGCGGCCGGCGCAGGAAGGAGCCGGGCGACGCCTGATCACGCTGTCGCCTTCGGCGTCCTGGGGCGGCGGTCACCGCTCGCCGCTCTGCCGCTGCGAGCTGGGCGGGCCGGGATAGCATCGCCGGATGGCGATGAACGATGACGGCCCCGGCGTGAGCGCCGGTCGATGAGACGCGGGCGGGGCGCGCGAGCGGTGCCGGAAGCCCCGCCGTGACCGCGCCAGGTGAGCCGGTGACCGGATGGCGGGGGTGGGCGTCGATCACGTCCGGCCGGCTGTATTACGGCGGACACATCGGGGCCGGCGGCATGCACGCCCACCACGCCGTGCAGCTCCTGGTCGGCGAGGGCCTGACGTTGCGCGGCGACGAGGGGCCGGCGTACGAGACGACGGCCGCGCTCGTCCCCGCCGACACCCGGCACGCGATCGTGCGCGGCACCGCCGACGGGCTGCTCGCGCTGATCGACCCGGCCCAGGCCGGTCGCCTGGCGCAGCGGCCGGCGGCCGGTTCGGCCGCCTCGTGGAGCATCGACGCCCGCCTTCCGCCCCGCCGCGACCTGCCCGGCCTGGTCGCCCTGGTCGACGAGGTCATCGGCACGACGCCACCGCGGCCGTCCCACCCCGCGCTCGTGCACGCGATGCGGATCATCGACGGGACCCTGCCCGAGCAGGTACGCCTCGCCGCGGTGGCCGACGCCGTGCACCTGTCGGAGAGCAGGCTCGCCCACCTGTTCCGGCAGCAGGCGGGGCTGCCGTTCCGGCCCTACGTGTTGTGGACGAGGTTGCGGGGCGCGCTGTCCGCGCTGTCGCACGGCGCGACTCTGACGGACGCGGCCCACGCGGCCGGGTTCGCCGACGCCGCCCACCTGACCCGCACGGTGCGCCGCATGATGGGCGACGCCCCCTCGGCGCTGGCCGCCGGGGTGCGCTGGCTGGAGGGATAGCAGGTTCGTTCAAGCCCGCCGGGCCGGAGGCAGGCCAGGCTGGACCGCATGATCATCGTGATCGGCGCCGGTCAGGCCGGACTCGCCGCCGGACGGGAGCTGCGCCTGGCCGGTCATGACGTCCTGCTCGTCGAGGCGCACGCACGTGTGGGGGAGTCCTGGCGGCGCCGCTGGGACTCGCTGCGCCTGTTCACCCCGGCCCGGTTCAGCTCGCTGCCGGGCCTGCCGCTGCCCGGCGACGGCGGCCGTCACCCCGGCAAGGACGAGGTCGCCGACTACCTGCGGGCCTACGCGGCGCACTTCGAGCTGCCCGTCCAGCTCGGCACGGCCGTGTCGCGGCTTCGCCGGGCGAAGGACGGGACCTTCGAGGTGGTCACCGATGGCGGCGTCCTGACCGCCGACGGCGTCGTGGTCGCCACCGGGCCGTTCCACCGGCCGCGTATTCCGGACCTGCCGCTCGCGCCGGAGATCGTCACCCTGCACAGCGCCGAGTACCGCAACCCGGACCGGCTCCCCGACGGGCCGGTGCTCGTGGTCGGCGGCGGCAACTCCGGCATGCAGATCGCCGCCGAACTGTCCGGGAGCCGGCCGGTGACCCTCGCTCTCGGCGGGCGGCAACCGGTGCTGCCCCAGCGCGTTCTGGGGCTCGACCTGTTCACCTGGCTGCGGATGCTCGGGATCGTGCGCGTGCCGGCCGGGAGCCGAGTCGGCCGCCTCGTACGCCGGCGCGACCCGCTGATCGGCATCGGCCCCGGAGCGCTGAGACGCCTGGGCGTACGCGTCGTCGATCGGGTCACCGCCGCCGGAGGCGACGGGTTACGCACGGCCGGCGGGCACACGGTGACCCCGTCCGTCGTGATCTGGGCGACCGGTTACCGTCCTGACTACGGCTGGCTGCGGGTCCCCGGAGCCCTGGCGGGCGGTGTGCCGCTGCACGCCGGCGGGATCGGCCCGGTGCCCGGTCTCACGTACGTCGGCCTGCCCTTCCAGCGCAGCCGCGGCTCCGCCCTGCTCGGCTGGGTGGGACACGACGCCGCCGTGGTGGCGCGGAGTTACCCGGGCCGCCGCACCTGAGCCGTCCCACCGGCTGCGCGTCGCCACGGCCGCCGGACCGGCCCCCCGTCCGCCATGAGGACGGGAAGCCGGTCCGCGGTGGCTCACTCCGCCTTGGACGCCTCCAGGACGGGCACTTTCGCGGCCCACCGGGCGGGCAGCGCCGAGGTCGCCAGGGTGGCCACCGCCGCGCCGGCCGCGAGGGCCAGGAACAGCCATCCGGGCGGGTCCGGGCGCAGGAAGGAGCTGCCGCTCGTCAGGTGCAGCATCCCCAGCGCGCCCATCGCGATCAGGAGGCCGAGGATCGTGCCGAGGACGACCACGGTGGCCGCCTCCCACCGGACGATCGCGCGGATCTGCCGCATGGTCGTGCCCACGGCGCCCAGCAGCCCGAACTCCTTGGTGCGTTCGCCGACGCTCATCGACACCGTGGTCGCCATCCCGAACAGCGCCAGCAGCAGCGCCATGCCGACGAACCAGTACGTGGCGCGCAGGGCGCGGGTGAGCGACTGCGACGCCGCGTCCACGTAGGCGGCACGGTCGAGGACGCGCACGCCGGGCACCTCGGCCACGGCGCCCGCCAGCGCCTGCGGCGAGCCGCCGCGCACGAGCACCGCCAGGGTGGCGGCGTTCGTGTCGAGCTGGTCCATCGTCGCCGCGGCCACCAGCGCCTCATCGGCGAACAGGTGGGTCGGGTCGTGGTAGGCGCCCGCCACGGTGAGGGTGACCCGTCCCTGCGAGCCCCGCGCGGTGATCTCCTGGCCGCGCCGGAGCCCCTGCGCCTTCATCACGGCCGACGACACCGCGATCTGCCCGGGGCCCAGCTCGGGCAGCCGGCCGCCCAGCTTCAGGACGTCCCGCAGCCCGGCCTGCTCGGCGCCGCTGACCCGGAGGCGGAACGCCCGGGGAGAGACCAGTTTGACCTCGGTCTGCGTCAGGGTGGTCGCCCGGGACACGCCCGGCACGCTCGTCACCTTCGCGGCGACCTCCCGGGACATCGGCGCGGGCGCGCCCTCGGCGGTCCTGGCGGTCGAGGCGATCGCGTGTTCGGCCGCCATCACCTGCCGTCCCGCCTCCTGGAAGCGGTCGTTCACCGACATCGTGACCAGCACCACGGAGGCGACCAGCGCGACCCCGAGCATCAGGGACGAGGCGGCCGAGGAGACCCGGCGCGGGCTGCGGGTGATGGTGGCGTGTGCCAGCCGGCCGGTCTCCCCGCTGATCAGCCGTCCGGCGCGGCCCACCAGCCCGCCCAGCGGCCCGACGAAGAACGGGGTGAGCACGGCCAGCCCGATCACCGCCAGCAGCGTCCCGAACAGGACCATCAGCGCGATGGCGTTGGTGCGGTCGGGGCCGGGCGGGTCGTTGACCCGGACCGCCACCCCGACCGCGAACCAGAAGCACGCGCCGACGAAGATCGCGGTCGCTCCCAGCAGCCGTGGCCAGCGGCGTTCGCGGGGTTCGGCGACGGAACTGCGCAGCGCCTGGACGGGCGAGACGCCCGCGGCGCGGTAGGCCGCCCGCCAGGCGGCGGCCTGGGTGACCAGGATCCCGGCGACGGCGGGGAGGGTCAGCGCGATCCAGCCGAACTGGGGGTCGGAGGCGGAGACGTCGAAGCCGTCCCGCGCGAAGAGCTGGATGATCACCTCGGCGACGGGGAAGCCCACGGCGACGCCGGCCACCGAGGCGATCGCGCCCAGCACCAGCGCCTCCAGCCGGATGAGCCGGCTGATCTGCCGTGGTGTGGCGCCGATCGCGCCGAGCAGCGCGAGCCGCCGGGTGCGCTGCCGGACGAGGGTGCCGAAGGTGTTGGCCACCACGAACAACCCGACGAAGATCGCCACGGAGGCGAGCATGCCGACGACTCCGGCGATCGAGGCACCCTCGCCGGAGGTGGCGGCGGACTGCGCCTGCCGTACGGACTCGGCGGTGCGCACCGTGACGCCGTCGCCCAGCGCGCCGGCGAGCTGCCCGCGGAGCTGGTCGGCGGACACGCCCGGAGCGGCCTTCAGCCAGACGCTCTGCCAGGTGCCCGCCGGCAACGTCGCGGCGCGCTGCACGGTCTCGGGCGGGGCGAGCACCAGGTCGCCGACGGCCACGGCGCTGCGGTCCTGGACGTTGACGATCCCGGCGATCCGCACCTGTCGGGTCTGGTGGGGCAGCGTCAGCGTCATGGTGTCGCCGACGCCCAGCCCGCCGGCGCGCGACATGTGCCGGACGATCGCCACCTCGCCGTCGGCGGCGGGGGCCCGGCCGGCCTCCAGCCGGTAGGGGTTGAGCTGCGGGTCGGCCACCCAGGGACGCAGCAGCGTGCGGCCCTCGGCCGCCGCCATGATCGCCTGCCCGTCGGCCCGGGAGGCGGTCACCCTCAGCGTGGCGTCCCCGGCGGAGGCGGCCACCCCGGGCAGGGAGGCGACGCGGTCGAGCGGGATCCGGCCGTCGGGCGGCGCGTACGGGTCGTCGGGGTCGACCGTCCCGCCCTGCACCAGCACGTCGGCGAGGTGGTACTCGCTGGCGCCGCTGCCGGACACCGCCTCCTGCGCCCGCATCGCGAACTGCAGCGAGCCGGCGATGAGCGCGATCGAGCCCAGTGCCGCCAGCAGCGTGGCGGTCAGCCGCACCCAGCCTTCGGCGAACGACCGGCGCGCGATGAGCCACAAAGGGTTCCCCATCGGCCTCAGCCCTCGATCTTGCGCATGCGGGTGTGCACGGCGTCGATGGTGGGCTCGGCCAGTTCGTCCACGATCGATCCGTCGGCCAGGAACAGCACCCGGTCGGAGTACGCGGCGGCGACCGGGTCGTGCGTCACCATGACCACCGTCTGCTGGTAGGAGTCGACGGCCGAACGCAGGAAGTCCAGCACCTCGGTGCCGGAGCGGGAGTCCAGGTTCCCGGTGGGCTCGTCGGCGAACAGCACCTCGGGCCGGGTCAGCAGCGCCCGTGCCACGGCCACCCGCTGCTGCTGGCCGCCGGACATCTCCGAGGGACGGTGCTTCAGCCGTGCGCGCAGCCCCAGGGCGTCCACGATCGTGTCGAACCACTCCTGCTCGGCGGCGCGGCCGGCCAGCCGCCCGGTGAGCAGGATGTTCTCCTCGGCGGTCAGCATCGGCAGGAGGTTGAACGACTGGAAGACGAAGCCCATCCGGTCGCGGCGCAACTCGGTGAGCCGGGTGCGTGACAGGGTGGTGGTGTCGACGTCGCCGACGGTGATGGTGCCGGACGTCACGGTGTCCAGGCCGGCCAGGCAGTGCAGGAAGGTCGACTTCCCCGACCCCGACGGGCCCATGATCGCGGTGAACTGGCCGCGGACGAAGGTGGCCGACACCCCGCGCAGCGCGCTCACCGCGCCGTCGCCGGAGCCGTAGGTCTTGATCACATCTGCCGCGACCATGACCTGGCCGGCGGCTCGCCCTTCTGGCGATTCCCTGGTCATGGCCGCCCTCCCGGACGGCGGGGGCGTAGGTACGGAGGCGTGGCGTCGTGGTGAACCGCGGTCCGGTGGTACGAGGCGGCCTCGCGCACGGGCGGCGGCACGGGCGCGACGACTGCCGCCGCCATGCCGGTCACCTTGTGCGTGCGCCGGCGGGTCAGCTCGGGCATAGGTGTCTCCTGGTCGATGACATTATTGGGCGCCCACTGAGATAATCTCACGTGAGACTGTACCAGGTGGTACTAGACTGGGCGCATGCACGACCTGCTCAATCGGCTCCTGTCAGGCGACGGCGGCCCCGCCGCCGACCACGTGGGGCTCGGAATGTTGCTGGCCGAAGTCCACAATCAGAGCCGGGTACGGCTGAACCAGGCGCTGCGCCCGCTCGGCCTCAACGTCCGCGGGCTCGCCCTGCTGCTCGCGCTGCCCGTCTACGGCCCGGTCAGCCAGAGCGACCTCATCGGCCACATGGGCATCGACAAGTCCACCATGGTCCGGCTCATCGACGAACTCGAGGAAGGCGGGCTGGTCTCCCGCGAGCGGGCGCCGCAGGACCGGCGCGCGTACTCGATCGTCCTGACGAGCCGTGGCGAGCAGACCCTGGCGCAGGCTCGGGAGGCCACCGAGCAGGTGGGTGACCACCTCTTCGGTTGGCTCGCCGAGCCCGACCGGCAGCACCTCGTCGAGTTGCTGCGCGGCCTGGCCGAGCGCACCGCCCCGCCCCGGGCCGGTGCCCTCGACCCACGCTGACCTGCCCTCCAGGCCCCTGCCAGTGACGCCACGTCATGTCTTGACCTGCGGGAACGTCACGGTGAGGTGGTGACGCGGTCCCACTGGCGGCAGCGCGCGGCGACGGCTGAGATCGAGGGTATGACCTCCGGAACCGTCATCGACGTCGAACGTCTGAACGTCACCTACGGCGACTTCCACGCCGTGCGCGACCTGTCCTTCCAGGTGCGGCGCGGCGAGCTCTACGCCCTGCTCGGCACGAACGGCGCGGGCAAGACCTCCACCCTGGAGACCGTCGAGGGGCACCGGCCGCCCAGCTCGGGCACGGTGCGGGTGTTCGGGCAGAGCCCGCGCGACCGTCGCGCCGTCCGCCCCAGGATGGGCATCATGCTGCAGGAGAGCGGCTTCTCGCCGGACCTGACGGTGCGGGAGTCCGTCCGGCTGATCGGGCGGCTCACCCGGCGCGCCGACAGCGTCGAGCGCGTGCTCGGCGTCGTGGACCTCACCCGCAAATCCGGCACCAGGGTGTCCCAGCTCTCCGGCGGCGAGAAACGCCGCCTCGACTTCGCCACCGCCGTCTACGGGACACCCGAACTGATCTTCCTGGACGAGCCCACCACCGGCCTGGACGTCCAGTCCAGGGACGATCTGTGGGACGCCGTGGACCGGCTGCGGGAGGACGGGTCCACCATCGTCCTGACCACGCACTACCTGGAGGAGGCCCAGCAGCGCGCCGACCGCGTCGGGCTCATGCACAAGGGCGCCTTCCACCGGGAGGGCACCGTCTCCGAGCTGACGCGGGCGCTGCCCGCCGCCATCCGCTTCACCCTGCCGGACCGGGCGCCGGCGCTCCCGTCGCGGGCCACCCGGGAGAGCGACGGGCGGCTCCTCGTCCAGACCTTCAACCTGCAGCAGGACCTGCACACGCTGCTCGGCTGGGCGCGCGAGCACGCGGTGGAGCTACGGGACCTCGAAGCCGGGCCGACCCGGCTCGACGACGTCTTCCGCGTCATCGCCAAGGACTAGCGCACTTCCCGACCTTCCCAGAAAGGACCTGTCTTCGTCATGTTCGCGATCGCTCTCAGCGAGCTGGTCCAGCTCTTCAGGAACCGGCTGGTGCTGGTCACGAGCTGCGTCATGCCCGTGGTGGTCAGCGCGTTCTTCATCCGCCAGCACGAGGTCTTCGCCACCCTGGGCAGCCTCGGGTACGTCGCGGCGGTGGTGATGTTCACCATCGGCGCGTTCGGCCTCTACGCCACCACGGTCACCACCCTGGCCGCGCGCCGGCAGAATCTCTTCCTCAAGCGGCTGCGCTCCACCGCGCTGGGCGACGGCGGCATCCTGTGCGGGCTGCTGCTGCCCGTCACCGCCCTCTCGCTCGTCCAGGTGGGCGTGATCATGACCGTGCTGGGCGTGGTCGCCGGCGCTCCGGAGAACGTCCTGCTCGTGGTGGTGGCCGCGCTCTCGATGGTGATCATGATGCTCGGTCTGGGGCTGGCCACGGCGGGGCTGACCAACTCCCCGGAGCACGCCCAGGTGACCACGCTGCCCATCAGCCTCGGCACCATCGCCGTGGTCACCTGGGTGGGGATCACCGGCACCGAGGAACTCGCCCTGCCCAAGCGGCTGCTGCCCGGCGGCGCCGCCACCGAACTGGTCCTCAACGCGTGGAACGGCGGCGTGCCGGTCGCGAGCTCCCTGGTCCTCCTGGCGCCCACGCTGGGCTGGGTGGTCGTCGCCGTCGCGCTGGCCGCGCGGATCTTCCGCTGGGAGCCGCGCCGATGACCGCGCCCCGGTCGGTCGTGCCGGTCCGGCTCCCGGCGGCGGGCGGCGGGCGGTGGTTCAGGACCAGGCGACCGGCAGCGAGCGCACGCCGAACACCAGCATCTCGTCGCGCAGCGGCACCTGCCCGGCCGGCACCGCCAGGCGCAGGTCCGGCAGGCGGGAGACCAGCTCGCCCAGCCCGATGCGCAGCTCGATCCGGGCCAGTTGCTGGCCCAGGCACTGGTGCACCCCGTGCCCGAAGGCCAGGTGCGCGGCGCGCGGGCGGTGCAGGTCGAGCGTGTCGGGATCGCTCCAGTGGCGTGGGTCCCGGTTGACCTCGGGCGTGGCGATCACGACGGTCGAGCCGGCCGGGAGGTCCACGCCGCCCAGCGTCACCGGCTCCTTGGCGACCCGGCTGACCCCGAGCTGGATGATCGACAGGTACCGCAGCAGTTCCTCCACCGCGTTGTCGATCAGGCCGGGGTCGGCGCGCAGCGCCGCGAGCTGCCCGGGGTGCTCCAGCAGCGCGAACATGCTCAGGCCCAGCATGTTCGCGGTGGTCTCGTGGCCCGCGTTGAGCAGGACGAGCGCGATGTCGACGAGTTGCGCGTCCGTCAGGGGCGGGTCGGCGTCGTGGATGAGCCCGGACAGCAGGTCGCCGGCCGGGTTCGCGCGCTTGGCCGCCACCAGCCGTCGCATGAACGCGTACAGCCCGGCGCGCGCCTCGGCCTGCTCCTGCGGGGTGGAGGTCGCGTTCAGCCCGACCGACGTGCGCTCCTGGAACTCGGCGCGGTCGGCGTAGTCCACGCCCAGCAGTTCGCAGATGACCAGCGACGGCAGCGGCAACGCGAACGCCGGCACCAGGTCGGCCCGCGTGCCGGCCGCCTTCATCGCCTCGATGTGCTCGATGGCGATCTCCGTCACCCGCGACTCCAGCTCGCGCATGCGCCGCACTGTGAACTGGCCCGTCAGCGAGCGGCGCAGCCGGGTGTGCTCCGGCGGGTCCATGAAGATGAAGATGCCGTCCTCGCGCTCCGCCGTCGCCGGGGCGGCCGGGCCGGGCGGCCTCGGTGACGTGGCGTCCTGGTGGCGTAGTTTGTCGGCGCTGAAGCGCGGGTCCGACAGCACCGTACGGGCCTCGTCGAACCCCGTCACCAGCCACGCCCGCGCGCCGTTGAGCAGTTCCAGCGGCCGGACCGCGCCCTCGCCCCGCAGGCCGGGCGGCGGATCGAACGGGCGGCGGCCCCGCTCGACCAGGTCCGCCGGCAGGATCCGGCGCATCCCCGTGGTGCTCACGTTCGGGGATTTCTCGGTCACGGTGTTGTCGGCCATGGGCACGTCCTGATTCTTGGAGGGGGCGTTAGGGTACGCGGGTGCATCTAATGGTGGACACCGTAGGTCGTCGCGATAAGATACGCAAGTGACTCGTAAGCAGCGCCGCGCGGCGGACGGCGGCTCCCGCCGGCGCGGCTCCGCGCTGGAGGACGCCCTGCTCGACGCCGCCTGGGACGTCCTGGTCGAGCACGGATACCACGGCTTCACCTACGAGGCGATCGCCGCCCGCGCCGATACCAGCCGTCCGGTGCTCTACCGGCGCTGGCCCCAGCGCGACGGCCTGCTGATGGCCACGCTCGCCCGGTTCTGGCAGCCGATCGCGATGCCCGACACCGGCAGCCTGCGCGGCGACGCGATCGCCTTCCTGCGCAACGCCGACGCCGACCGCGCGGGCATGATCACGCTGATGAGCGTGCAGCTCGCGGGCTACTTCCACGACACCGGCACCAGCCTCGGCGAACTGCGCGACGCCCTCCTGCCGCCGGGTCAGCCGTCCGCCTTCGAGATGATCGTCGCGCGCGCGGTCGAGCGTGGTGAGCTGCCCGCCGCGCCGCGCTCGTCCCGCGTCCTGAACCTGCCGCTCGACCTGCTGCGGCACGACATGCTGACGACGATGCGCGCGGTGCCGCACGAGTCGATCGACGAGATCGTGGACGAGGTGTGGCTGCCGCTGCTGGGGCTGCCCGCGCCGTGACGCCCCGTCAGGCTGCCGGAGTGCCGGACGGCCGCGCCGTCAGTCCGCCAGGTCCCAGCCGTGCACGATCCCGTCCCGGTCCGCGGTGAAAGCGACCGGCCGGCCGTCCAGCCGCGTCAGCACCACGCGCTCGGTGTCACCGGTGATGGGCGCGCCGACCTGCCGTCCGCTCGCGAGATCCCAGACGCGGACGGTCGCGTCCGCGGCACCGGTGACCGCGACGGCGCGGCCGTCGATCGTGGCGGCGTCCAGCGCGGAGACGGTGTCCTGGTGGCAGTCGAGGCTCCGGACGAGTGACGCGCCCCCGTCCTGCGGCGACCACAGGTGCAGCCGGCCGCTCCGGCCACCGGTCACCACGACCGGACGGCCCTCGACCTCGGTCACCGCGACCCCCCTGACCGGCCCGTCGGCGTCGTCGAACGAGGCGAGCCGCTCCCTGGAGCGCAGGTCCCAGAGGCTGACCCGGCCGTCGTAGCCGCCCGCCACGAGCACCGGACGACCGTCCAGGGTCCCGGTGGCGAGGTCGAGGATGCCCTCCTGGTGCTCGTCGGCCAACTCCACCGGCTCGCCCCCGGCCGGCTCCCACAGGGCGATCCCGCCGCCGGCGTCGCCCGACACGAAGCAGAGCCGCCCGTCGAGCCGCACGGCCGTCACCGACCAGATGGGGTAGTCCTCCTCGTCCACACCTCTGAGCACCGCGCCGGTCGCCAGATCCCAGGCGGCCATGGCGTGGTTCTCGCCGCCTCCGGCGACGACGACCCGCCCGTCCGACGGCCCCGCCGCCACCCACATGACGTCGGGAGGCCAGTCCGGATGATCCGCGAAGGGCGGCAGGAGCGGGTGCCGGGACCATGCGTCCCGGGCCGGATCCCAGGTCCACACGCCGCCATCGGAGTCGGGGCAGAGCACCAGCGGCCGGCCGTCCGCCCGCACCACGGCGAAGTCGGAGATCGGGTCCGCGGACGGTATCCGGCTGCTGTGGATCATCCGCAGACCCTAGTGAACCATCTGAAGGCCGACAACCGGCTCACCACCGGACGGGGACCCGCTCCAGCCCGCCGACGATCAGACCCTCGCGACGCCGCAGTCCGGCGGCGGGGACGGCCAGTTCCAGCGTGGGCAGCCGGTCGAGCAGGACCTTGAGCACGGTCTGCAACTCGGTGCGGGCCAGGGCCTGCCCGAGGCAGGAGTGCGGGCCCGCGCCGAAGGCCACGTGCGGGTTCGGCGAGCGTTCCAGCCGCATCAGCCCGGCCTGCTCGAACTGCCGCTCGTCACGGTTGGCCGCGGCCATGCTGCACACGACGGTGGTGCCGGCGGGCAGCGTCCGGCCGGCCACCTCGACCTCCTCGCTGAGGTAGCGGGGCATGCCGAAGCCGGGGTTGGCGTCGAAGCGCAGGGCCTCCTCCACCGCCGGACGGATCAGCGCGCGGTCGGCCAGCAGCGCCTCCCATCGCGTCCGGTCCGCCAGCACCATCGACACCATCTTGCCGATCATGTTCGCGGTGGTCTCGTGCCCGGCCACCAGCAGTCCCTTGGCCGTCATCGTCAGCAACTGCTCGGTGAGCCGCCCGTCCAGGCCCTCGACCATCGTGGCCAGCTCGCTCAGCAGGTCCTCGCCCGGCTCGGCCCGCTTGGCCTCCACGTGGGCCATCAGGTAGGCGTCGAACTCCGCCTGCGCGGTGTCGATCTCCTCCTGCGTGAACCTGGTCATGCTGAGCATGGTGTCCGACCAGTACGCGAACTTCTCCCGGTCGGACTCCGGCACCCCCAGCAGGTCGCAGATCGCCCACACCGGCAGCGGGAAGCCCACCGCGCCCACGAGGTCGGCGGGGCTGCCCGCGGCGACCATGCGCTCGACGAGGTGCTCGGCCATCGCCTCCAGCCTGGGCCGCATCGTCGTCACCCGCCTGGCGGTGAACGCCTTGCCCACGAGCTGCCGCCAGGCCCGGTGGTCGTCGCCCGTCATGGTGCTCGCGCCGGAGACGCCGCTGCCGAACACGCCGCCCGACTCGTTGGCCGTGACGCGCGCGGCGCCCTCGGCGTCGAGCTGACGGGTGAAACGCGGGTCGGACAACACCTGCTTGACGTCGTCGTAGCGGGTCAGCAGCAGCGCGGTGTCGCCGCTGGCCAGCCGGATCGGCGCCACCGGGCAGCCCTGGCGCAGTTCGGCCCACTCCTGCGGCGGTTCGAGCGCGGTGGGGTTGCGGAAGGGGTATTCGGGCGTTTCTGCGGTGGATTCGAGCATGGGGGCATTTAAGTCACCTTACTTATTTGAGTCAAGCGACCCAGGCGCTGACCCGCCGCCCCCGCGCGGCGAGCACGAGCAGGGCGCCCGAAGGCGTGGCTCCGCACGAGTGCGGCCACGCGGAAACGCCACGGCCCGGCACCGGCGGAAGGCGGTCAGGCACTCCGGCCCTGAACGGACAGCAGCCGCCACCCCGGTCCGCGCCGCTCGCGCAACCAGTCCAGCAGCACGCCCTCGCGCAACGCCCACGGGCAGACCCGCACCCGCGTCAGGCGCAGGGCGGCGAGCGTGGCCTCGGCGACGATGGCCCCGGCGAGGATCTGCCGGGCGCGGGCGGCGGAGACGCCGGGCAGCAGCGCGCGCTCGGCGGCGGTCCTGGTGGCCAGGAGCTCGATGGCCCCCGGCAGGTCGTCGAGCCGCAACTCCCGCGCGACGTGCGGCCCCGCCTTGGTCTTCGGCGCCCCGCACAGGCGGGCGAGCTGGTGGAACGTCCTGGACGTGGCGACGGCGGTGGCCTGATCGACGAGATGCCGGGCCGACAGCTCACCGGCGCTCTTGGCGAGCACGGACTCCACGTGCTCGCGCAGCCGCTCGCGGTGCTTGCGCTTGACGCGGTCCGGGTTCGGCAGCCAGTGGCGGGTCAGCCGCCCCGCGCCCAGGGGGAGGGACAGCGCCAGGTCGGGGTTCTCGCCGCCGCCGTAGGCCAGCTCCATGGACCCGCCGCCGATGTCGGCCAGCAGGACGGGACCGACGGACCAGCCGTACCAGTGCCGGGCGGCCAGGAACGTCAGCCGGGCCTCCCGCTCCGCGTCCATGTAGCCGACGAGGACGCCGGTGGCGGCCTGGATCTCCGCCAGGATCGAGTCGCGGTTGACGGCGTCCCGCACGGCGGCGGTGGCGTACGGGACCAGCTCGTGCACCCCGTGCCGCGCCGCGAAGTCGGCGGCCTCGCGCACGGCCGCGGTCAGCCGGTCGATCGCGCGCTGTTTGACGACCCCGTCGCTGCCGGTCGCCTCGCCCAGCCGCAGCGGGCGCTTCAGCGTGGCCACCGGTTGCGGTGGGTAACCGGCCGTGAGGTCGGCGATGCGCAGGTGGGCGTTGTGCGAGCCGATGTCGAGCACGCCTAATCGCATAGATGGGTGACTACCCGTATCTGCGACACGATCAACCTTCGTGATCGTGCCGCCCCGATCATGAGTGGTCAGTCCGTGCCGCTGCCGAGCTTCTCGGCGACCGCGCGGGCCGCCTCCAGCGCGCCCGCGATCAGCCTGCCCTCGGGGTCCTCGGTGACCCGGCGCTCGAACTTCACCTGGACGACCGCGTTGCTCACCCGGACGCCGACGTACGCCATGGTGGGTCCCCTGCTGCCGCCCTCCAGGAGGTAGCTGGTGACGTAGGAGTCGTCGCCGATGGCCGGCTCGGCCTTGGTGAAGCCCCCGGGGATGAGCGAGGACCGGTACCGCTGGGCGAGGAACTGCTCGTGCGCCTGCGCCGGCCCCCCGGAGAACACCTTCGCGTAGATCGTCAGCTTGAAGGACATGTTCTCGGGGAGCTGCGCCAGGTACCCGGAGGGGAGCATGGTGTCCCAGGTGCACTCCTCCTTGTAGATCTGGCTCTTCTTCGGGTAGATCACGAGCTTGGTCAGCAGTTCCTCGGTGACGAGGCCGCACGGGTCCACGTCGGCGGAGAACTTCGCCTCCCCGGTCGGGACGGGCTCGCTCGTCGAGGGCGACGCGCTCGGGAGCGTGCTCGGCTCGTGCGTGGCGCCGGTCGGATCGGGAGCAGGCGCGTCCGTCCGCGCGGCGACGGGCCGGGCCGGTGGCGCCGGTTCCTCCCGCGTCAGCAGGAAGGCGATCGTGAACACCATCAGCACGAGCACCGCCATGGCCCCGCCGAGCAGGGCGGGCGTCACCCGGACGCCGCCGGGGCGGGGAGTGCGGGGC
>NZ_SSXE01000151.1 GCF_021699195.1 Nonomuraea sp. MG754425
CTCATGGGGCTGGGGCATGTCATCACGTTCACATACTCCAGCCCTCGCACACCGGGAAACCGAAAGATCACCCAACGTGATCTAGCCATGTAGTACTAGCGGGTGCCGCCGGGCTTCCAGAGGATCTCCTCGCCCCCGTGTGCGACGCGGCAGGCGACGAAGAGCAGGTCCGACAGCCGGTTGAGGTACTTGGCCGTGAGCGGGTTCATGTCGTCGTGTGCCGCGAGGGCGGCCCAGGACGTACGTTCGGCGCGGCGTACCGTGACGCGGGCCACGTGCAGGGCGGCCGTGGCGGGGTCGCCGCCCGGCAGGATGAAGCTGCGTAGCGGCTTGAGGCCGGAGTTGAAGCGGTCGATCTGCTCCTCCAGCCGGTCGATATAGGGCTGCTCGACCCGCAGCGGCGGGAATTCCGGATCGGGCACGACCGGGGTGGCCAGGTCGGCTCCCACGTCGAAGAGCTCGTTCTGGATCCGGACGAGCACCTCGGCCAGGTCGGCCGGGAACGTGCCGTGGGACAGGGCGAGGCCCAGGTGGGCGTTGGCCTCCTCCACGTCGGCGTAGGCGGCGAGCCGGGGGTCGGTCTTGGCCGTCCGGCTCATGTCGACCAGCGCTGTGGTGCCGTCGTCGCCACCCCGCGTGTAGATGTGGGAGAGAACGACCGGCTTGTCCTTGTCGGCGCGCGTCATGGTCTCAGCGTAATGACAAATGTCATCCGAATCCTCAGCGGGATCCACATCGGGCCGGTGATTTCCACGACTACCTGGGCGAACCGGGTTAAAGCCACTATGGATCCATGACGAAGGAGATGACCTGATGCTGGAGATCCGCGAGCTGCGCAAGCGTTTCGCCGGCGGATCCGACGCCCCCGGCGGCAAGGTCGCGCTGGACGGGATCGGGTTCAGCGTCCGGCCGGGTGAGATGTTCGGGTTCGTCGGCGCGAACGGCGCCGGCAAGACCACCACGATGCGCATCGTGATGGGCGTGCTCCAGGCCGACTCCGGCTCGGTGAGCTGGCAGGACCGGCCCCTCGGCGCCGACGCCCGGCAGCGGTTCGGGTACATGCCCGAGGAGCGCGGCCTGTACCAGAAGATGCGGGTCGCCGAGCAGATCGAGTACTTCGGCCGCCTGCACGGCCTGAGCGCGCCGGCCGCGAAGAAGGCCACCGACGACCTGCTGGAGCGGCTCGGCCTGACCGAGCGCAGGGCCGACGCGGTGCAGGCACTCTCGCTGGGCAACCAGCAGCGCGTGCAACTCGCGGTCGCGCTGGTGCACGAGCCCGAGGTGCTGGTCCTGGACGAGCCGTTCTCCGGGCTGGACCCGATCGCGGTGGACGCGCTGGCCACGGCGCTGCAGGAGCGGTGCAGGGGCGGCGTGCCGGTGATCTTCTCCAGCCACCAGCTCGAACTGGTCGAGCGGTTGTGCGACTCCGTGGGCATCGTCTCGGCGGGCCGGATGGTGGCCACCGGCACCGTGGCCGAACTGCGCGCGGCCGAGGGGGACACGCTGCGGGTGGTCGTCCGCGACCCGGCTCCCGGCTGGGCCGACGGCCTGCCCGGCACGGTGAGCGTGCAGGGCGAGCGGCACACCCTTCGTACGACCGGCGGCGACGACCAGGAGATCCTGCGCCGCGCCATGAAGGCGGGACACGTGGAGCACTTCGGCGTCGAGCAGCCGACCCTCACCGAGATCTTCAAGGAGGCCGTGGCGTGAACGGATTGATGCTGGTCGCCCGGCGCGAGATCGCCACGCAGATCAGGACGCGGGCGTTCGTGATCGGCTTGGTCGTCACGGTGCTGCTGGTGTCGGTGGTGTCGTTCCTGCCGAAGATCATGGGAGGCGGCGGCGACTCCTACACCCTGGGCCTGGTCAACTCCCAGCAGCTCCCGCTGCAGACCGCCGCGCCCGACATCGGGTTCGAGTGGCGCACGTACGCCGACGAGGCGGCGGCCAGGCAGGCCGTGCTGGACGGCGACGTGGACGCGGCGCTGGTGGACGGCGCCAGGGTGCTCACCGACGGGGAGATCGACGCCCAGCTCGGCGTGCTGCTGCAGAGCGTCAACCGGGAGTTCAAGCTGGGCGCCGCGGGCGTGGCCATCCCGCCGCTGGAGATGCGCTCGGTGGGCGCGGACACCCGGTACGAGTCCGCGCGGCAGGGCGTCGCCACCGTGCTGGTGTTCCTGCTGTTCATGCTGCTGATGGGGCAGATGGTGATGGTGGCCATGGGCGTGGTCGAGGAGAAGGGCAGCCGGATCGTGGAGATCCTGCTCGCCTCCGTACGCCCCTGGCAACTGCTCGGTGGCAAGATCCTCGGGCTGGGCGTGGTCGGCCTGATCAACCTGGTCGCGATCCTGGTGGTCGGGCTCGGCGCGGCGTCGGTCTCCGGCCTGGCCGCCGACTTCCCGCCGGGCATGGCAGGGCTGATGGTCTCGGTGCTGGTGTGGTTCGTGCTCGGCTACGCCTTCTTCGCCACGCTGTCGGCGGCCCTGGCCTCGCTGGTCTCCCGCCAGGAGGAGGTGAGCAGCGTGCTGACGCCGCTGACCATGATGATCATGGCTACCTACTTCGTGTCGTTCTACGTGCTCAACGAGCCGTCGGGCCTGCTGGCCTCGGTGCTGTCGTACGTCCCGCCGTTCTCCGCCATGGTCATGCCGGTGCGGATGGCCGCGGCCGAGGTGCCCATGTGGCAGACGGCGGCGTCCATGGCGGTGATGGCGCTGGCGGTGCTGGTCGTGCTGAAGCTCGGGTCCACCGTGTACGAGCGGGCGGTGCTGCGTACCGGGGCCAGGCTGAAGTTCGGCGAAGTGCTGCGCGCCCGCTAGATGAACGAGATCGAGCGGGCCCGGCGGACGACCTGGAAGGTGCTGGTCTCGGGGCTCGTGCTGCTGTGGGCGCTCATCGCGGGGAACGTCGTGCTCGGGCTGTCCCTGGGGCGGCTCGACTGGTGGCGGACCGTGCCCGCGATGATCGCCGCGCTCGGTTTCACCTGGCTCTCCTCGCACATCGTCAACGCGGTGCTGGACCGCCGTCACCCCACCGGGCAGGTGGTGGGGGCGGCGGTCCTCGCGTTGGTCACGGCCGGGCTGGGCGGGGCCGACGCGGTGGGCTACGGCTGGGCGCTGGTGTGCTGGTCGTCGGTCGCCGTGTTGTGGACCCCGCGGCTCAGGGCCCGGCTGATCGCGGTGGGCACCGGGCTGGCCGGGGTGGCGCTGTCCGCCGTGGGGCACGAGGTCAGCCTGATCGCCGCGGTGTTCCGGCTGACGGCCGGTGAGCTGCTGGTCGTCAACACGCTGGCCTACGGGATGCTCTGCTGGGCCCAGCCCGTCTCCAACCGGGTCTGGGTCTGGATCTGGGCCCTGGCCACGGAGGCGCACAAGGGCCGTACGGCGCGTACGGAGCTGGCCCTGACCGAGGAGCGGCTGCGCTTCTCCCGGGACCTGCACGACCTCGTGGGGCACCGCCTGTCGGCCATCGCGGTCAAGACCGACCTGGCCGCGCGGCTGTCGGAGGTGGATCCGGCCGCCGCCAAGGACGAGATGGCCGAGGTGAACCGGCTGACCAGGACCGCGCTCAAGGAACTGCGCCAGGCCGTACGCGGTCACCGCGAACTTGACTTGACCGCCGAGGTGAATAGCGTGAAAGGAGTGCTCGAAGCGGCTGGGGTCCGCTGCGAGACGCTCCTGCCCGGTCGCGACCTGCCCGACGGCGTCGCGCCGGTGTTCGCCTACGTCGTGCGCGAGGCGGTGACCAACGTGCTCAAGCACAGTTCCGCGTCGTTCTGTGAGATCATCATTCGTTTCACCGAGCAGCAGGCGGAGCTGAGCGTGCGCAACGACGGGGTGGCCCACCGGCAGGCCGCGGACCCGGGGAGCGGTCTGGCGGGCATGGGGGAGCGTCTGGAGGCCGTGGGTGGCCGGGTGACGGCCGTTCCGGCGGCCGGCGGACAGTTCCTGCTCACGGCGGTCGTGTCATTGCCGCTGGGTGGGTAGGGGACAGCAGGAGCGCTACATGCGTGATGGAGGAGGTGGCATGCGCGTCCGGGGCAATCCGAGTGCCCAGGTGGTGCGGATCGGCGCCCGGCTCGACGCCGGGACGTCCGCCGGTGTGCGCGAGTGGCTGCACCAGGCCCTCGACTCCGGTGCGGGCGACCTGATCCTCGATCTGTCCAAGCTGGAGATGATCGACGCCACCGGTCTCGGGGTGCTCGTGGGAACGCATCGGCGCGCGATGAGCGTGCAACGCCGCCTCGTTCTCCGGGGGGTGCCACCGCGGATCATGCGGATACTCGCGGTCACCCGGCTGAATCGGGTGCTGCATGTCGAGGCTCCGGCGGCCGCGGTGGCCTGAAGTGAGATATCGGAGCGGGTGACGATCAGCCGTTACCCGCTCTTTTCGCACTTAGACAAAAACTGGATTTCGGTTGTCCGGGTGCGTTGAACAGCCGGTGAATGGCCGGTGGATAACGGATTCACCCGGTTCCGAGGCTCCGGTGGAAGATATGGACCGCGACCGCGACGAGTTCGTCGATGTCGGGCTGGTCCTCGGACAGCAGCCATTCGATGAGCAGCTCTTGTAACCCTCCGACGACTCCGAGCGCCAGCAGCCGGCGATTCAACCGCGGGCCGGGCGGGAAATCAGCGGAAGCGTCCTCGACCAGCCGGGCGAACGCGTCCACCGCGCGTTGCCGGGAGAGCGTCAGGACATCCCCTGACCTGCGGACTTCGACGTGCATGATGCGGGCCCGCCGCCAGTCGGCCGTGGTGAATTCGACATAGGCGCGAATCCCGGCCCGGACCCTTCCGTCGAGCGTGTTCGGCGCATCCTGTAACGCTTTGGCCACGACCGATAGGCTTTCCCCCACGCAACGTTCGTGTAACGCCTGGAGGAGCTCCTCCCGGCCGCCGAAACATTCGTAGAAGGCGCGGTTGGAGATCCTCGCCTCCGAGCACAGCCTTTCGATGGTCGTCGCCGTGAAACCCGGCTTCGCGTACAGCGTGTAGGCGGCTGTCATCAGCCGCTCGCGTCTGTCAGCCAGCCTTTGCTCAGCCGACATTCCCCGGTAAGACCGGTTCACATTCCACCCGTCCAACATGATCGTGGCCCCCAGAGCACACAATTATGGACGGATGATCCCTTTAGGGAAAGGGCAAGAAGATTATCTTTTACGTCGGCCGTGCAAGAACGTGACGAGTCTGACCAGCCGCTCAAGCTCGGCGGGCCCCCGATTGAACGACGTCAGGTTCATCCCGGGCATCGCGAAGCGCTGCCTGGCGATCGCCTTGGGCCTGGCGAACTCGCGCAGCCCGTCGGCTCCGTGGATCCTGCCGAACCCCGAATCGCCCACCCCGCCGAAGGGCAGCGAGGGCACTCCGGCGAAGGAGATGACCGAGTTGACGGCCGTCATGCCGCTGCGCATGCGCCGGGCCAGCTCCGTCGCGCGGCGGGCGTCGCGGCTGAAGATCGTGCCGCCCAGCCCGTACGCCGAGGCGTTGGCCAGTGACAACGCCTCCTGGGCGTCGCGCGTACGGCGTACGGTGACGGTGGGGCCGAACGTCTCCTCGCGTACGGCGGGGGAGTCCTCCGGCACGTCCTCGACGATCACCGGATCGACGTACGGCGCCCGCACCGACCCGGGGCCGCCCGTCACCGCCCGGCCCGCCTTCGTGGCGTCGTCGATGTGCCGCCTGATGACGTCCACCTGCCCCGGCATGGTGATCGGCCCGTAGTCCTCGCCGGCCCGCACTCTCGCCACCCGCCCGGACAACTCGCGCATGAAACTTTCATAGACGGCGTCCACGACGTAGACCCGTTCGACGCCGACGCAGGTCTGCCCGGCGTTGGACATCGCGCCCCACAGGCAGGCGTCGGCGGCGGCGGCGAGGTCGGCGTCGGCGTCCACGATGAAGGCGTCCTTGCCCCCGCACTCGGCCACGATCGGCGTGAGGTTCTCCGCGCAGGCGGCCATCACCCGCTTGGCCGTGGCGGTCGAGCCGGTGAAGGCGATCTTCTTGACGCGGGGGTCGGCCGCCAGCGCCGCGCCGGTCTCGCCCAGGCCCGTGACGGTCTGGAAGACCGGCTGCTCGGGCACGGACTGCGCGAACAACTCGGCCAGGCGCACGCCGACACCGGGAGTGAGCTCGCTCGGCTTGAACACGATGGCGTTGCCGGCCGCCAGCGCGTACGCGATGGAGCCCATGGGGGTGAAGACGGGGTAGTTCCACGGGCCGATGACGCCGACGACGCCGAGGGGGAGGTATTCGAGGGTGGCCGCCAGGTTGAGGCCGATCATGCCCGTGGCCACCCGGCGGCGGCCGAGCACCTTCCGGGCGTTGCGCGCGGCCCAGTCGAGGTGCGTGACGGCCAGGACGATCTCCAGCGTGGCGTCCCCCACCGGCTTGCCCGTCTCCTGGTGGACGAGTTCGGCCAGTTCCTTGAGGTGCCGGGTGACGACCGCCTTGTAGTCGAGCAGCCGCCGCCGGCGTTCGGCGGGGTCGAGCCCGGCCCACCAGGCGGCGGCCTGCTCGGCCCGGCCCACCGCCTCGTGCACGGCGTCGGGGCTCTGCCGGGGATGACTGCCGACGATCTCGCCGGTAGCCGGGTTGAGTGAGTCGAACGTCAGCGTCGTCATGGCGTCACGATAAACCGGTAAGGCGTCACTTACCAGCATCGGCCGGAAAGGTGCCGGACTCCCCGGCCGGCGCGGCTAGAACAGGGTCGGGTTCTCCGGTTCGATGCCGCGCAGGGCGGCGTAGTCGAGGGTCACGCAGTCGATGCCGCGGTCGCCGGCCAGCACGCGGGCCTGCGGCTTGATCTCCTGGGCGGCGAAGACGCCGCGTACGGGGGAGATCAGCGGATCGCGGTTGAGCAGCTCCAGGTAGCGGGTGAGCTGCTCGACGCCGTCGATCTCACCGCGCCGCTTGATCTCCACCGCGACCGTCGCGCCCGCACCGTCGCGGCACAGGATGTCCACCGGCCCGATCGCCGTCATGTACTCGCGCCGGATCAGCGAGTAGCCCTCGCCCAGCGTCGTGATGTGCTCGGCGAGCAGTTCCTGGAGATGGGCCTCCACGCCGTCCTTGATCAGCCCGGGGTCGACGCCCAGTTCGTGGCTGGAGTCGTGCAGGATCTCCTCCATGGTCATGACCAGCTTCTCGCCGGTCTTGCCGTGGGTGACCGTCCAGGTCTGGCCGTCCTCCTTGAGCTTGCACGGCGGGTTCATCCAGTTCAGCGGTTTGAAGGCACGGTCGTCGGCATGGATGCTGACGCTGCCGTCCGCCTTGATGAGCAAGAGCCTCGGCGCCATGGGGAGGTGCGCCGTGAGCCGTCCGATGTAATCCACGCTGCATCGCGCGATGACCAGCCGCATGACCGTCCACCTTAGTGCCTCTGGAAAACTGGACGCATGGCGTTCGAACGGGTGGCAGTGATCGGCCTCGGCATGAGGGGTGCCGGGGTGTTCGCGCGGGCAGGGTCGCGCCTGGCCGGAGCCGTCGGCACGGGAGAGTTCCCGCGCCGATGAGCCCCCGCCGCGCCCGCCGCAGGGAGTCCTCCCGCCCCTTCGGCTTCCCCACCGGCCTGGACAAGGTGGAGGAGTGGCCCGACGGGGAGTGGAAGGTCCGCATGCTCACCGGCGCCTCGTCGTCCAAGAACTACCGGTGCCCCGGCTGCGACCAGGAGATCCGCAGCGGGCAGCCGCACCTCGTGGCCTGGCCCGCCTGGCCGGGCGGCGACGAGGAACGCCGCCACTGGCACTCGGCCTGCTGGCGCAAGAGACTCGACCGCGGCCCGGGCCGCACCCGTTACTGAAAGGATCCACGGTGGAGATTCGCGCGGCGAGCGTGCTGCCCGCCCGGCGGGAGCCGATCGAGCTGCACACGGCCGACGGCCTGACCCTGGTCGGCGAGCTGGCCCAGCCCCTCGACCGGCCGCCCGTGGCGACGCTGGTGACACTGCACCCGCTGCCCACCCACGGCGGGTTCATGGACAGCCACGTCTACAAGAAGGCCGCCAACCGGCTGCCCGCCCTGGCCGACCTCGCCGTGCTGCGCTTCAACACCCGCGGCACCTCCTCCGAGCGCGGCACGTCGGAGGGCACGTTCGACGGCGGCCAGGGCGAGCGCTACGACGTGGCCGCCGCGCTGGAGTACGCCGAGTACCACGACCTGCCCCACGTGTGGGTGGTCGGCTGGTCGTTCGGCACCGAGCTGACGCTCAAGTGGGCCCACGACCCGCTCGTGGAGGGCGCGATCCTGCTGTCGCCGCCGCTGCACCGGGCCACCGACGACGACCTCGACGCCTGGGCGCGGTTCGGCCGGCCGCTGACGGCGCTGGTGCCCGAGTTCGACGACTACCTGCGGCCCGCGGCGGCCCACGCCCGTTTCGCCAGGGTGCCGCAGGCCGAGGTCATCGGGGTGGACGGGGCCAAGCACCTGTGGGTGGGGGAGCCGTACGTGCGGATCGTGCTGGACGAGATCGTCAAACGGGTGAATCCGGCGGCCTGGCCGCTGCCGACGGAGGTCTGACAAAAACCTCCGTGAATGGTTCGGTCATGAAGAAATCTTTGAGCAGAATGACCAGAAGTATGGACCGCACGTGCGTGGCCAAGTGAGAATCCGATCGTCAATCGAAGATCGTGGAGACGCCGGGCGGACACCGTCCCGGACGTAACCCCTGCTCGGCATGGGTGAGGCACGAATGCGGGTTGTGCACGGACTGGTCGCGGCGGCGTTATCCATCACTACGACAATGGTCGCTCTACCGGCCGCCGCCGACCCCCCGGCGGTGGCCGCGCAGCAGGCCACGGCCGCGGCGACGGCCAGAATCTCCCAACAGGACGAACCGGAGCGGGCCGCCGTGGCCCGAGCCCTCGGCACGGGCAGCCCGGTCGAGGTCGAGTCGATGCGCAGCGAGACCCGCACGGTCTTCGCCCAGCCTGACGGCACGCTCAGCATGGAGCTGAACGTCAGGCCCATCCGCGTGCGCAAGGACAGCGGCTGGGTCCCCGTGGACACCACGCTGCGCGTGCGCCCCGACGGCATGGTGGAGCCGGTGGCCGCCGCGGTGGACCTGGCCTTCTCCGGCGGGGGCGACGCGCCGCTGGCCAACCTGTCGCGCGGCAGCAAGTCCATGCGGCTCGGCTGGACGGGCCCGCTGCCCGTGCCCACACTGAGCGGCGACACCGCCACCTACGCCGAGGTCATGCCCGGCGTGGACCTCCAGGTCACCGCCGACGTGGACGGCTTCTCCCACCTCCTCGTGGTCAAGTCGCGGCAGGCCGCCGCGAGCCTGACCGACCTGACCTACCCGCTCTCGGCCGAGGGCCTGAAGGTGAGCGCCGACGCGGCGGGCAACCTGGAGGCCGTCGACGAGAACGAGGGCACGCTCTTCATCGCCCCCACCCCGAAGATGTGGGACTCCGAGGGCATCACGAGCCCCCGGGCGCTGAAGGAGGGCCGCTCGCCCGAGGCCCGCGAGGCCACCATGGGCGTGGAGCTGAAGGGCAGGAACCTGCGGCTCAAGCCCGACCGGAAGATGTTGTCGGACGCGAAGACGAAGTTCCCCGTCTACCTGGACCCGTACTTCTCGGCCGCGCGCAACGCCTGGACCGCCGTCTGGAGCAACTGGCCCAACTCCAACTACCTCAACTCCAGCGACGTCGCCCGGGTGGGGCACGTCGAGTCGCAGAAGAACCGCTCGTTCTTCCAGATGAACACCGGTTCCACCATCCACGGCAAGCAGATCATCAAGGCGACGCTGCGCACGTACGAGACGTGGTCGTACTCGTGCGGGGCCCGCAAGGTGGAGGCGTGGGCCACCAACACCATCAGCAAGGCCACCACCTGGAACAAGCAGCCCGCCTGGGTCACGCTGCTCGACACCAAGAACGTGGCCAAGGGCTGGGGCGCGAGCTGCCTGCCCGGAGGCGTGGAGTTCGACGTCACGCCGCAGGTCGTCAACGCCGCCGCCAAGAACTGGCCGAACGTCACCATCGGCCTGCGCGCCACCAGCGAGACCGACGTCTACGCGTGGAAGAAGTTCAAGAACAACCCGAGCCTGGTCATCGAGTACAACTCGCTGCCGGGCGACCCGGTGGCCGCCGACGTGTGGTCCGACCCGGGCGGCCCCTGCGTCTCCGGTGACGGCCGTCCGGTCATCAGCACCGCCGCGCCCAAGCTGTGGGCCAAGCTGAAGGACACCGACAACTCGGTCAGGGGCCGCTTCGAGTGGTACAACGGCGACGGCGTGAAGACCGGCGAGTACGTCACCCCGCTCGGCTCGACCGGCATCGCCTACTCCGCCACGATCCCGCAGGCCCTGTACCTCGACGGCGCGCTGATCCGCTGGCGGGTGCGGGCCGAGGACGGCAAGGCGAACAGCGCGTGGAGCCCCTGGTGCGAGGCCACCGTGGACGCCACCGCGCCCGGCAGGGAACCCCAGGTCTCCTCGCCCCAGTACACCGAGAACGCCTGGAGTGACGGCGTCGGGCTGCCCGGCACGTTCACCTTCGGCCCGAACGGCGTCGCGGACGTGGCCGCCTACCTCTGGGGCCTCGACACCGCCCCCGGCACCCAGGTCGCGGCCGGCTCCGACGGCACCGCCACGATCGCGCTGACCCCGCGCCACGACGGCCCGAACGTGCTGGCCGTCCGCAGCAAGGACCACGCGGGCCAGCTCGGGCCCATCCGCACCTACGTCTTCAACGTCAACTCGGGCCTGGCCCCCGCCGGACACTGGCCCATGGACGAGGGCCAGGGCAGCACGGCCTCCGACGCCAGGGGAGCGCACCCGGCCACCCTCAACGGGGCCACCTGGACCTCGGGCCGGACCGGCACCGCGCTCCGGCTGGCCAACGCCTACGCGCAGACGTCCGGACCGGTCATCGACACCAGCCGCAACTTCACCGTCACCGCCTGGGCCCGCCTGACCGGCACGGCCGCCACGGCCACCGCCGTCACCCAGGAAGGCGGCCGGACCGGCGCGTTCGCCCTGCAGTACTCGAAGGCCGACGGCCGCTGGGCGCTGGCCGTGACCGGCTCCGACGCGGACGCCGCGCCCGCCGTGCGCGCCCTGTCGGCCGCCGCGCCGCGGCTCAACGAATGGACCCACCTGGCGGGCGTCTACGACTCGGCGGCCGGCCAGATCTCGCTCTACGTGAACGGCCGGCTGGAGGGCACGGCCACCGTCGCGCCCCCGTGGAAGGCCACGGGCCCCCTGACCATCGGCCGGGGCAAGGCCGCCGGGGCGGCCTCCGACCACTGGCCCGGGGACGTCGACGAGGTGCGCGCCTACGGCCGCGCGATGTTCGCCGACGAGGTCGCCGACCTGGTCAACAGCGCTGCCACGCTGGTGGGCCACTGGAAGCTGGATGAGGAGTCCGGCACGTCGGCGGCCGACTCCTCGGGCCGGGCCGGCGCCGCCACGCTCGCCGGAGCCGCCACGTGGACGTCCGGCTGGCTGGACGGGGCGCTCGCGCTCGACGGCGTGAACGGCTACGCCCAGGCCGGCGCGCCCGCCGTCAACACCGGCAGCGGCTTCACCGTCGCCGCCTGGACCCAGCTCGACTACCTGCCCACCCGCGACACCGCCGCCGTGGCTCAGCCGGGCGGTCGCGCCGCCGGGTTCCAGCTCGGCTTCGACAAGGAACAGGGCCGCTGGACGCTCGGCATGGCCGCCGCCGACACCGACACCGCCGCCCTCGTCCGCACCCGTTCCGACGCCGTCCCCAACGCGCTGGAGTGGACGCACATCGCCGGCGTCTACGACCCGCTCGCCGGTGAGCTGCGCGTCTACGTCAACGGCCGCCTGTCCACCACCACCGTCACCGCTCACCTGAGCACCTGGAACGCCACCGGTCCGCTGCAACTGGGCCGGACCAAGGCCGCGGGCGTCTTCACCGGCTACTGGCCGGGGACCGTCGATGACGTCCGCACGTACGACGGCGTCTTGAGCGCCGAGCAGATCGCCCAGCTAGCCGCCCAGTAAGTCCCGTCTCCGCACCCCTCACTGGGAGAGGTCATGGACCTGCAGGATGAGTTAGACCTGCCCGAATCCCGCTGGAATCGTGCGCAACCACCACCCGACGAACCCGACACGCCCGACACCTCGTGGAACGAGTTCCGCGACCGGGCCAAGCCTGAGTCCCCCTGGCCGCGCCGGCTGGCGGCCGCCCTGTCGATAGCCCTCGTGGTGCCCCTGGTCTACGCGCTGCCCGCGCAGGCCGAGTCCCGATCGGCTCCGTCCGTACAGCGGGAGGCGCCCGTCAAGGGCACCGGCGTGCCGGTGCAGCCGCCGCTGGCCGATCCCATGCAGAAGCTGGCGTGGCAGCCCCCGGCGGTCACCTGGCCCAGTGCGCAGAAGGCGGAGCTGAGCAAGGCGAAGGCGGCCCCGGCCGGCTTCCCCGTGCAGGTCGCCGCCGCCGACAAGAGCGCCGATCCGGTGAGCGTCGAACTGCTCGACACCGACCGGCTCGGCCTGGCGATGCGGGTGTCGCCTGGGCAGGGCGTCGCGGTGGCCAAGGCCGCGAAGAAGACCCCGCTGAAGATCGACTACTCCGGCTTCCGCTACGCCTACGGCGGCGACTACGGCGCCCGTCTCGGCGTGGTCAAGCTGGAGGAATGCGCGCTCAAGGCGGCCACCGCCACCACGAACTGCCCGCAGCCGGAGCCCGTGAAGAGCTCCAACGACCCCACGACCGGCACGCTGAGCGCCGAGGTCGAGGCCGGTGCCGTGTACGCGCTGGCCGCCGCCCCCTCCGGCCAGTCCGGCGACCACTCCGCCACCTCGCTGGCCCCGTCGGCGGACTGGAGCGTCGGCACCCAGACCGGTGACTTCTCCTGGAGCACCGAGCTGCGCACCCCGCCCGCGCTGGGCGGCGACGAGCCGGAGCTGTCGCTCGGCTACTCCTCGCAGAGCGTGGACGGCCGCACCGCCTCCACCAACAACCAGGCGTCCTGGGCCGGTGACGGCTTCGAGCTGAACCCCGGCGGCTACATCGAGCGCCGCTACAAGTCCTGCTCCATCGACGGCAAGAAGACCGGCGACCTGTGCTGGGACCAGGACAACGCCGTCCTGTCGCTGGGCGGCTCGTCGATCGAGCTGGTCAAGGACACCACGAGCAAGCAGTGGCGGCCCAAGCGCGACGACGGCACCCGGATCGAGGCGCTGACCGGCGCCACGAACGGCGACAACAACGGCGAGTACTGGCGGGTCACCACCGCCGACGGCACCCAGTACACCTTCGGACTCAACCGCCTGCCCGGCTGGGTCACCGGCAAGGCCGAGACCAAGTCGGCGCAGACCGTCCCGGTGTTCGGCAACAACAGCGGCGAGCCCTGCTACAACAGCACCCCGGCCAACGCCTGGTGCCAGCAGGCGTACCGGTGGAACCTCGACTACTCCGTGGACACCCACGGGAACGCGACCACCTACTGGTACGCGCAGGAGAAGAACTACTACGGCCGCAACTCCAAGCCCGAACTCGGCACGGTCTACGACCGCGCCGCCTACCTGACCCGCATCGACTACGGCTACCTGAGCGGCGAGCTGTTCACGAAGAACCCCGCCGCCCGCGTGCTGTTCGACGTGTCCGAGCGCTGCCTGCCCAGCGGCACCATCACCTGCGCGGCGGCCGAGCTGAAGAAGGAGACCGCCGCTTCCTGGCCGGACGTGCCGTTCGACCAGATCTGCGACTCGGGTGTGAAGTGCACCGACCGCCTGGCGCCGACGTTCTTCAGCCGCAAGCGGCTGACCAAGGTCACCACCCAGGTGCTCAACGCCGCCGGTCAGTACAACCCCGTGGACTCCTGGGCGCTGACGCACCAGTTCCCCGCCACGGGTGACGGCCTCAGCCCGGCCCTGTGGCTGGCCGCGATCCAGCAGACCGGCCACGTGGGCGGCACGCTCACGCTGCCCAAGACCGCGTTCATCGGCGTGCAACTGCCCAACCGGGTCGACTCCACCGAGGGCCGCGCGCCGCTGGTCAAGTGGCGGGTGCAGGCCGTCGACAACGGCACCGGCGGCGAGCTGCGGGTCAACTACAAGGCCGCCGAGTGCAAGGCCGGCGAGCTGCCCGCGGCCGACAAGAACAGCAAGCTGTGCTTCCCGCAGCGCTGGTCCCCGCCGAACGAGGCCGAGGTCAACGACTGGTTCCACAAGTACGTGGTCGCCCAGACGATCGAGGTGGACCGCGTCGCGGCCTCGCCCGGCGTGGTCACCAACTACGAGTACCTGGACGGCGCCGCCTGGCGCTACGCCGACAACATCCTCGTCAAGCCCGAGCACCGCACGTGGTCGGACTTCCGCGGGTTCGGCCGGGTCCGGGTGCGCGAGGGCGACGGCCAGGACACCAAGCGCACGCTCACCGAGTTCCGCTACTTCCGCGGCATGCACAACGACAAGCAGGCCGACGGCTCCAAGCGCGTCGCGCAGGTCGAGGACTCCGAGGGCGTCAAGCTCGACGACCTCGACCAGTACTCGGGCCTCGAACGCGAGGAGATCCTCTACGACGGCGACGCCGGCGCCCTGCTGAAGGCCACCGTCGAAGCGCCGTGGTCGGTCAAGACCGCCGAGTCCGCGCAGGGTGGCGTCACCAAGACCGCGTACGTGGTCGAGACGTCGTCCATGGTCACCCGTACCGCGCTGCCCGGCGGCAAGTGGCGGCGTACCGGCGAGGCTCGCACGTACGACACCAAGGGCCTGCTCACGCAGGTCGAGGAGCAGGGCGACCTGGCCGTCACCGGCGACGACCAGTGCACCCGCTACACCTACGCCCGCAACGACACGAGCTGGATGCTCGACTACACCAGCCGCGTGCAGAAGGTGGCCGCGCCCTGCGCCGCCGGGGTCGCCAAGCTGGCCGCCGAGGAGGTCATCTCCGACGAGAAGGTCCAGTACGACGGCAAGGAGTTCGGCCAGGCGCCGAGCAAGGGTGACGTGACCACGGTGCAGCGGGTCGTCAACGGCGACGGCTCGACGATCACCGACAGCACGCACACCTACGACGTCTACGGCCGCGAGACCAGCGAGACCGACCCGGTCGGGACGAAGTCCGTGACGGCCTACACCCCGGCCACCGGCCTGTCGCCGACCGAGGTCGTGGAGACCAACCAGCTCGGCCACGTCAACCGCACGATCGTCGAGCCGGCCTGGGGCGAGCCCGTCGCCGAGGTCGACACCAACGGCCGCCGCGTCGACATGGAGTACGACGCGCTCGGCCGCCTGACCAAGGTCTGGCAGTCCGACCGCAGCAAGGCGGCGAACCAGTCGCCCAGCACGGAGTACATCTACGTCATGCGGGCCGACGGCCCCAGTGTCGTCACCACCAAGACGCTGAACGGCGACGGCTCCTCCACCGAGAGCCACGACCTGTACGACGGCCTGATGCGCGAGCGCCAGACCCAGGAGCACGCGCCCAAGGACGAGCTGACGCAGGACCCCGCGCTGCGTGACGGCCGGACGATCACCGACACCTTCTACAACTCACAGGGCGAGGAGTACAAGCAGAACACCGGCTACTTCGCCACCGGCGCGCCCTCCACCGCCCTGCTCGCGGTCGCCGACACCGACGTGCCCAGCCAGGTCGTGTCGATGTTCGACGGCACGGGCGAGGTCAACGCCCAGGCGCTCAAGGCGAAGGGCGCCGAGAAGTACCGCGTCACCACCAAGGACGAGGGCGACCGGCTGCACGTGACCCCGCCGCCGGGCGGGACCGCGACCACCCGGATCGGCGACGCCGAGGGCCGCCTGATCGAGCTGCGCCAGTACAAGGGCGCGACCCCGACGGGCGACTACGAGGCCACCAAGTACGCCTACGACCTCGCCGGACGGCTGTCCACGGTGACCGACCCGGCCGGCAACGTCTGGCGGCACCACTACGACCTGCGCGGCAGGGAGGTCAAGACCGAGGACCCGGACCAGGGCGTCACGACGATGACGTACAACGACGCCGACGAAGTGGTCACGACGACCGACTCCCGCGGCAAGACGTTGTGGTACGGCTACGACACCCTGGGCCGCAAGACGGAGATGCGTGACGGCTCGGCGTCCGGCCCGCTGCTGGCCGAGTGGAAGTACGACGCCCTGGCCAAGGGCCACCTGAACGCCACCATCCGGTACGTGGGCGGGCAGGCGTACAAGACGGAGATCAACTCCATCGACGTCGAGTACCGCCCGCTGCGCGAGAGCGTGACCGTCCCGGCGCGGGAGGGCAAGCTGGCGGGCACGTACGTGCTCAACACCCGCTACACGCTCGACGACAAGGTGCAGTCGGTCAGCTTCCCCGGCGTCGGCGGGCTGGCCGAGGAGCAGGTCGTCTACACCTACGACGCGCTCGGCCAGCCGGCCAAGGTCACCGGCCTGTCGGCGTACGTGGGCGCGGCCCGCTACTCCAAGCTCGGCGAGACCCTGCAGTACGAGCTGGGCGACGGCGGGAAGAAGACCTGGCTGACCTACACCCACGAGGAGTCCACCCGCAGGCTGTCCAGCATGCGCGTGGACCGGGAGGGCACGACCAAGACCGACCTCGACGTCAACTACGCCTACGACGCCGTCGGCAACATCACCAAGATCACGGACCGGGCGAACCAGGACACGCAGTGCTTCACCTATGACCACCTGCGCCGGCTGACCTCGGCGTGGACGGCCACGGACGACTGCGCCACCGGCAGCCCGCAGTCCGCCAAGATCGGCGGTGTGGCGCCGTACGCGGTCAGCTACGCCTACGACGTCACCGGCAACCGCACCAAGGAGACCAAGCACGCCTTCGGCAGCTCGGGCGAGATGGTGCGCGACTACACCTACGCCCAGGCGGGCGGCAAGCAGCCGCACGCGCTGAAGAACGTCGGGGCCGACCTGTTCGAGTACGACGCCGCCGGCAACACCACCAGGCGCAAGGTCGGCACCTCGGACCAGAGCCTGATCTGGGACGCCGAGGGCAACCTGGAGTCGGTGACCGAGGCGGGCAAGACGACCTCGTTCGTCTACGACGCGGACGGCGACCGGCTGATCCGCAAGACGTCCACCGACGCCACGCTCTACGTGGACGACATGGAGCTGCGCTTCGACTACGCCAAGGACGTCGTCGAGCAGACCCGCTACTACACGATCAACGACGAGCCCATCGCGGTGCGCACGCCGGACAACCAGGTCTACTTCCTGGCCAGCGACCACCAGGGCACCGCGCAGGCCGCGGTGAACGCCGGCACCGGCGACCTGGCCGTCAGGAGGCAGACCCCGTTCGGCGAGGACCGGGGCTCGCCACCACCGTGGTGGCCGGGCCAGCGCGGCTTCGTCGGCGGCACGAAGGACGTCACGACCGGGCTCGTCCACCTGGGCGCCCGCGAGTACGACCCCAAGCTCGGCCGCTTCCTGTCGGTGGACCCGATCATCGACGACACCGATCCGCAGCAGCTCAACGCCTACGCCTATGCCAACAACAGCCCGGTCAGCATGAGTGACGCCGACGGGCAGTGGGTGTGGGTCGTGGTCGGCATCGGCGTCCGGCTCGGCGCCCGTTACCTCGCCAGGAGGGCGGCACGCCAGGCGGCGCTGCGGGCGGCACGGCGGGCGGCGATCCGCCGGGCCAGGGAGCAGGCCAGGAGGCGTGCGCTGGCGGAGGCCAGGAGGAAGGCACAGGAGGAGGCGAAGAAGCGCGCCCGCGAGGCGGCCAAGAAGCGGGCCGCGGAGGCGGCCAAGAAGCGCCGGTTGGCGGCGGCCAAGAAGCGGGCGGCCGAGGCGGCGAAGAAGGCCCGTGAGGCCGCGGCACGACGGCGTGCGGCGGCGGCCCGTCGCAGGGAGGTCAGGAAGAAGGCGCGCGAGGCGGCGGCCGCGAAGCGGAGGGTGCTGAACCGTCAGGCACGTAACCGCCGCAACGGCTACCTGCCCAGAGGCATCCAGCACGCGCGCTCGCGTCCGGCCAGCAGGCCGACCAGCCACCGTTCGGCCCAGCGGCAGTCGCCGCCCAGGGCGAGCCGGCAGCCGGCACAGCCGAGGCCGAGCCAGGTCTACCGCAACGACGGCAGCGTGCAGCCGACCCAGTCGTACACCGTGTACGGCAATGGCCGGATGTATCCGCAAGGCCGGCCCCCGTCGAACCCGCAGGGAGGCGCGGGCAGCGGTATGGGCGAGAAGCAGATCTTCAAGCCCGAGAAGATCGAACTGGAGAACAACACCCGGCGCGGGGCCAGCGCGGAGCTGGGCATGCGCGGCGGGAAACTCGTTGACGACGTGGCCGACTTCTTCGACTTCTGGATCCACGGCCTGGGCTGAGCCCGGCCGATGACCGGAAACCGGCGCGGGACCCTCGTGGTCCCGCGCCGGTCGCGTGTCCCGGTGCCGGGCGCCATGATCAAGTTGGGGTGTAATGTCAGATTTATGAGGGATATTGGCCGAGTGCGGCTTTTGTCGTCTCGATCGGCATGAGCCATTGAGTGATTGTCGCCGTGATCCCCGCTAGCGTGTGGTCCGTGCAGCTCTACACGAGATCTGCCGGGAGCGGTATCCCGGTTGTGCTGCTTCACGCGTTCCCGCTGTCGTCGGCCATGTGGCTGGCCCAGCGGGAAGGGCTGGCGAAGGCCTGCCGGGTCATCACTCCCGATCTGCGCGGCTTCGGCGGGTCACGGCTGGGCCAGGACGAGCCGTCGCTCGACCTGATGGCCGACGACGTCGCCAGGCTGCTCGACGAGGAGGGCATCGACCGGGCGGTCGTCGGCGGGCTGTCGATGGGCGGCTACGTGACCATGGCGTTCTGCCGCCGGCACCCCGACCGGGTGCTCGGCGTGATCCTGGCCGACACCAAGGCCGGTGCGGACGCTCCCCCCGCGCGCGAGAACCGGGAACGCGTGGCCCAGGCCGTCCTGGCCGACGGCAACGACGTGCTGGTCAGCGACGTGCTGCCGACGCTCATCGGGCCGACCACCCGCGAACGGCGGGCCATGGTGTTCGGCCGGGTCAAGGGGCTGGTGCAGTCCGCGCCGCCCGGAGCGGTGGCCTGGGCGCAGCGCGCCATGGCCGCGCGGCCCGACTCGTTCGGCACACTGGCCGCGCTCAAGGTGCCGCTGCTGGTCATCGTGGGGGAGGAGGACGAGCTGTCACCGCCCGCCGACGCCGACGCCATGGCGCAGGCCGCGCCCGACGGCCGGGTCGCGGTCATCCCGCGAGCCGGTCACCTCAGCGCAGTCGAGCAGCCGGAGGCGTTCAACAAAGCGGTGATCGGCTTCCTGGAGACCGAACTCGGCGGCGTCCGGCGCTGACCCACGCGCGGGCGGCCGGGTGCCGGACCCTCACGCGCGGTCCTGGCGGGGCAGCACCAACTCGCGCAGGACCAGCGCGATCGCCGCGGCCACCGGGATGGCCAGCAGCGCCCCGACGATGCCGAGCAGCGCGCCGCCGAACAGCGCGGCGATCACCGTGACCGCCGGGGTCACGTCCACCGAGTGCTTCATCACCCTGGGGTAGATGAAGTAGTTCTCGATCTGCTGGTAGATCACGAAGAAGATGGCGCACGCGATCCCGGCGGGCCACGACTCCAGCAGCGCCACCCCGGTCACCAGCACCGCGCCGATCGTCGCCCCGACCAGCGGGATCAGGTCCGTCAGCGCCACGACCAGGGCGAGCGCGAGGGCGTACTGCACCCCCGCGATCGACAGGAAGATCCAGGCCAGCACGCCCGCGATGACCGAGATCAGCACGTTGCCGGCCACGTACCCGCCGATGCCGGTCAGGATCTCCTCGGTCATCGCGCGCGTCCGTGTCCTGCGCGAGGACGGCACGAGCTTGAGCAGGTAGTCCTTGATCGTGTGCAGCGAGCCGAGGAAGTACAGCATCAGCACCAGCAGCGTCACCGTGGTGAACACGCCGTTCAGCACCACCAGGCCCGCGCCCATGATCCCCGTCGCCAGCGACGGCCCCAGCGTGCTCACGAACGATCTGATCTGCGGCAGGATCTGGTAGTCGGCGTCGAGCTGGCGCAGCGTCGGATGGTTGCTCAGCTCGGTGATGTAGCCGGGCACCGTGTTGACGAACTCGGTGAGCTGCTTGCTGACCGGCGGCACATCGCCAGCCCGAACAGCACGAACGCCACGATGACCCCGGCGAACACGATCGAGATCGCGCCCCGCCTGGCCAGGCCGCGCCGCTGCAGGGCCTCGACGGCCGGGTTCAGCCCGACGGCCAGGAACATCGCCACGACCACCAGGATGATCGTGCTGAGCGAGGCGACGATCATCTGGGCGAGCGCGATCGCCGTCAGCACTCCCAGGCCGCCGACCAGGCCGAACAGGAACGGGCCGCGGGCGAGCGGCTTGCCGGGCAGCCCGTACGAGGTCAGGCCGTCGCCGTGCTCTCTGACGGGCCGCCTCGCGGGCTCCCCGACGGACTGCTCGACGGGCTGTTCAGCGGTTTCCTCGGTGGCTTCCCCGGCGGGCCGGTCTTCGCGCGGCTCACTCGCTCGCTCGACGTCTGCGGACACGGGGGACACTCCAGGGGGGATCGGCAACACAGCATGACGGACTCGTGCCGGTTCGTACACGCCCGACGACAAAGAGAGAGCCTAGCGACCATTCGGCCGCCAGGCTCTCCCCAGCCGTCATTCAGCCCCCGTGCATGGCCCGTGTATGGCCTCCGGCGTTACTCCTGCCACCACTCGGCGTCGTCCTCGGCCTTCTTGACCTCCACCTTGGGCGCGGGGGTCGTGGCCGGGGCCGCGGGCTCCGGAGCGGGCGCGGCGAGCGCGGGCTTGGCCGGGGCCGCGGCGACCGCGGGCTCCGGGTCCATGCCCGGCAGCGGCGCGCCGCCGAGGAGCTGGCGGAGCTGAGCCAGGTGGCTGGTGATGCTGTCGCGCTGGCGGGTCAGCTCGTCGACCTGACGCTGCATCGCCGTACGGGTGCGCTCGGCCTCCGTCTTCGCCTCCGTGACGATGGTGTCGGCGCTGGACTTGGCGTCGGCCACGATGGTCTCGGAGCTCTTGCGGGCGTTGGCGACGAGCTGCTTGGCGTGCAGGTCGGCCTCGCGGCGGGTCTGGTCGGCCTGCTGCGTGGCCTTCGTGGCCCGCGACTCGGCCGTGGCGGCGCGCTGCTCGGCCTCGGCGACCAGCTTCTGCGTGGCGGCCTGGGCGGTGGCGTGCCGCTCGGCCTCCTGGCGCTCGGCCTCCTCGCGCCGCGAGGCGAGCTGGATCTCGAACTCGGCTTCGTCCTGGGCCCGCTTGGCCTCCGACTCCTCCAGCACCCGCTGCGCCTGCGCGCGCATCTCGTCGGCCTGCCGCTTGGCGGTGGTCAGCACCTCGTCGCGCTCGCGCTTGGTCGAGGCGCGTAGCTGCGCCACCTCGCGCTCGGTGGTGGTGCGCAGCTTGGCGATCTCCCGCTCGGCGTCGGCCCGCTTCTCCGCCACCTCGTGGTCGGCGGTGGCGCGCAGCTTGGCGGCCTCCCGCTCGGTGGTGTTGGTCAGCTCGTCGGCCTCGCGGCGGGCGGTCGAACGGATGTCCTCCGCCTCGCGCTCGGCGGTGGTGCGCATCTCGTCGCTCTCGCGAGTGGCCTGGGCGCGCTTCTCCGCGGCCTCGGCCTCGGCGGCGGCCCGCATGTCGGCGGCCTCCACCTTGGCCGCGGCCTTGATCTCGTTGGCCTCGGACCTGGCGGCCTGCACGAGCTCGGTCGCCTGCTCCTCGGCCAGGCGGAGCAACTGCTCGATGCGCGCGCCGAGACCGGAGTAGGTGGGGCGCTCCTGCTCCTGAAGCTGGCGCTGCGAGTCGGACAGGTCGCGCTGAAGGTTGCCGACCTGTTCGCGGGCCTGGCGTAGCTCCCCGTCGAGCTGCTTGAGGTGGTCATGGACCTGGTGCCGGTCGTAACCCCGGAGCACGACGTCGAACTCGCGTGCGGGGGCGTCCTCGAAGAAGTTGTTGAGCTGGGCGTCGATGTCGGACTGCATGGAGGCTCGATCCTGGGTTGTCGAGACGGCTACACGGGCCGGACGGGGGGTTCGGGGCATCCGTACCAGGAGCCTGTGCCTCTCGGCAGGCCCCATGTCCGGTGGAAGGTCAAGCGTACTCCGCTGGTGCCACCTGCGAAGCCCCGTCCAGCTTTATGCGTGACTAGTTACATATGAACGTTTTTTGCGTTTTGTGGGTATTTATGAACGATTGGCGGCTTGGACGAGTTCGGTCAGCATCCCTCCCACATCCTTGGGGTGCAGGAACGCGATCTGGGAGTCCATGGAGCCATGTCTGGGGCGTTCGTCCAGCAGCCTCACGCCCTTCTCCCCGATCTTGGCCATGGCCTCCGCGACGTCCGGCACGCCGAACGCCACGTGGTGGACGCCCTCGCCCCGCTTCGCGAGGAATTTTCCCACAGGAGAGTCGTCAGAGAGGGGTTCGAGAAGCTGAATGTAGGAGCCCCCGCCTTCGCCGTCGGCGATGTGCAGCATGGCCTCCTTGACGCCCTGCTCCTCGTTCACCTCCCTCGCCACGACCTCAAGCTCGAACGTCCGCGAGAAGAGCTCGATCTTCTCCTCGAGGTCGCGGCACGCGATACCGATGTGGTCGATCCGCATGAACATGTGTGGCCTACCTCCATGGCGAGCGACGTCGTACTCGTGGGTATGGTGTCAAAGACCGGACGCGCGAGCACAGGAGGCCGTTGTCATGTCCCGTTCCGTGATTGTCGCCGGAGCTCGCACTCCCATCGGCAAGCTCCTCGGCTCCCTGTCCGGCCTGCCGGCCGTCGAGCTCGGCGGGATCGCCATCAAGGCCGCCCTCGAGCGGGCCGGGGTCGCCCCGGAAGCCGTCGAGTACGTCATCATGGGCCAGGTCCTCCAGGCCGGCGCCGGTCAGATCCCCTCCCGCCAGGCCGCCGTCAAGGCCGGCATCCCCATGACCGTGCCGTCCATCACCATCAACAAGGTGTGCCTGTCGGGCCTCGACGCCATCGCCCTGGCCGACCAGCTCATCAGGGCCGGCGAGTTCGACATCGTGGTGGCCGGCGGCATGGAGTCGATGACCGGCGCCCCGCACCTGCTGCCCGGCCTGCGCAAGGGCGTCAAGTACGGCGGCTCGCAGGTCGTCGACTCGATGGCCCACGACGGCCTGTTCTGCGCCTTCGACCAGCGCGCGATGGGGGAGTCGACCGAGGTCCACAACACCCGGCTCGGCATCGGCCGCGCCGAGCAGGACGCCTTCTCCGCCGCCTCCCACCAGCGCGCCGCCGCCGCCGTCAAGAACGGCCTGTTCGAGGACGAGATCGTCCCGGTCGAGATCCCGCAGCGCCGCGGCGAGCCGGTCGTCGTCAAGGACGACGAGGGCGTGCGCGGCGACACCACGGCGGAGACCCTCGCCAAACTCCGCCCCGCCTTCGCCGCCGACGGCACCATCACGGCCGGCTCGGCCTCCCAGATCTCCGACGGCGCGTGCGCCGTGGTCGTCATGTCCAGGACGAAGGCCGAGGAGCTCGGCCTGCCCTGGCTGGCGGAGATCGGCCGGCACGGCAACGTCGCCGGCCCCGACGCCTCCCTGCAGTCGCAGCCGGCCAACGCCATCAAGCACGCCATGTCCAAGCAGGGCGTCACGGCGGCCGACCTCGACCTCGTGGAGATCAACGAGGCGTTCGCCAGCGTGGTCCTGCAGTCGGCCAAGGAACTCGGCGTGCCGCTGGACAAGATCAACGTCAACGGCGGCGGCATCGCCCTGGGGCACCCGATCGGGGCCTCGGGGGCGCGGATCGTGCTGACCCTGGCGTACGAGCTGAAGCGGCGCGGCGGAGGGCTGGGCGCGGCCGGGCTGTGCGGCGGCGGCGGCCAGGGCGACGCCCTGCTCATCACCGTGCCCGCGTAGGCGCGCGGGCACGCCGGTCCCGGCCGTCATGCGATCCGGTCAGTGCTCGTTGATCGTCTGGTCGCCGCCGGCCTGGTAGACGCGCCCGCCGCCAGACGCCTCGGCCCGCATCTGGATGTTGGTCGTCCCGTCGCCCGTGGAGATGATGCCCGAGTTGTCGCCCCCGACGGCGACCGACCGCGTGCCCGACGCCGAGACGTTCGGCCTGGGCGGCTCGGGCTTCCCTGGCGGTTCGGCCGTCTCGGCCGTCGTGGCGGGCCCGGCGGGCTCGGTGGGCTCGGCTATTGTGGCCGGCCCGGCGTCCGGCCGCGCGCGGTCGCGGCGGAGCCCGTGGACCGCGACCGCCAGCCCGGCCGCCGCCACGAACAGGCCGAGGACGCTCGCCAGCTTGTCGGCGTCGTCGAGCCCGACGCGGACGAAGTAGATGATCAGTGCCGCCACGGTCACCACCGCGACCGCGGCCCCGCCCCACACCAGCACACGCTTGCGCATACCGGCATCATCGACCCTCGGAGGGCGAGCACACAATGTGAACGGCGATGAACGCATCGCCGGGGACGCTCGATATGATCACAATGAGTTGCTCGTTGTTCACGATGAGTGTGCATAATGGAGTCACATCCATCAGAACAAGCGCATCAGCCACAACAAGAGCGTTGACTTCTCCCGCCTCTTTCCCCCGCAGAGGTCATCCTTCTCGCCGGAAGCAATGCGTTCGAGCACGAGGAATCCCCGATGCCCCCTGATCCCGGCAGCCCGGCCCCGCCCAGAGCGCCGGCGGCGGCCCTGCCGTTCGTCC
>NZ_SSXE01000152.1 GCF_021699195.1 Nonomuraea sp. MG754425
GTTCTCGGCGTCGTCGGCGGCGAGTGGGAAGTTCCTGGTGCGCAGTGTCGCGACGGGGTTGTGCGTGAGCAACAAGGACGGCTCGACCGCGGGCAACAATCCGATCGTGCAGGAGACCTGCTCCGACGTCGCCCGCATGCAGTGGTCCTTCACCCCCACCTCCGGCGGCGGCAGGTGGTCGGACAACGCCGACGGCTTCGCCGCCACCAGCGGCAACGGCCTGCCGACCACCACCGGCGGCGCGGGCGGTACCACCGTCACCGTGACCAACTACGCCGACCTGGTCAGGTACGCCACCGCGAGCGCCCCCTACGTCATCAAGGTCAACGGCGCGATCACCGTCAGCCCGTACGGCACCGAGATCAGGGTCGCCTCGAACAAGACCATCGTCGGCGTCGGCAAGAACGGCCACATCGTCAACGGCGGCTTCTTCCTCGGCACCGGCGTCAGCAACGTCATCATCCGCAACCTGACCATCCGCGACACGCGCATGGCCGACGACGACCCGGGCGACGACGCCTACGACTACGACGGCATCCAGCTCGACACCGCCCACCACGTCTGGATCGACCACAACACGATCACCCGGATGAACGACGGCCTGATCGACAGCCGCAAGGACACCAGTTTCCTCACCGTGTCCTGGAACGTGCTGGCCGAGAACAACAAGGCCTTCGGCATCGGCTGGACCGACAACGTCACCGCCCGCATGACGATCCACCACAACTGGATCCGCGACAACAACCAGCGCAACCCCAGCACCGACAACGTCGCCTACGCCCACCTGTACAACAACTACCTGCAGAACATCAGTGGCTACGGCAACTACTCGCGCGGCGCCACCAAGATGGTGATCGAGAACAGCTACTACCAGAACGTCAAGGACCCGTACTACCGGGACGACGCCGCCCAGCTCCGGCAGAGCGGCAGCATCTGCACCGGCTGCAGCGGGCAGCAGGAGACCGGCGGCTCCGCCTTCACGCCGTCGTCCTTCTACTCCTACACCCTCGACCCCGCCGCGCAGGTCCCCTCCCTGGTGACCACCTACGCCGGCCCGCAGGCCGACATCGGCGTCTGATCTCACGGAAAGGCTGAACCAATGCACCAAGGCATACGCGCGGCGGCACGTTCGCCGATGACCAGGCTGGCCGCCGTGACGGCGGCCGTGGTGACGGCGTCGGCCGCCGTCGTCACCCTCACCACCGGCGTCGGCTCGGCCGCCGCGACACCCGGCGACGGTGGCGTGTACACGCTGGCGTCGGGGTCGTCCGGTAAGTGTGTTCTCGTGACGGGGTCTTCGGCTGACAACGGGGCGCTGCTGGTGCCTGGTGCGCAGTGTCGCGACGGGGTTGTGCGTGAGCAACAAGGACGGCTCGACCGCGGGCAACAACCCGATCGTGCAGGAGACCTGCTCCGACATCGCCCGCATGCAGTGGTCGTTCAACACCGTCACCGACCCCACGCCGCCGCCGACCGGCACCCCGACCGTGGCCGCCGACGGCACCGGCCGCTACCGGACCGTGCAGGCCGCGATCGACGCCGTCCCGTCCGGCAACGCCGGCCGGGTGGTGATCACCATCAAGCCCGGCAACTACCGGGAGATCGTCACCGTCAACAAGCCCTACGTGACGCTCCAGGGCCTCGGCACGTCGCCCGCGCAGACCGTCATCGTCAACAACCGCTCGGCCGGCACCAGCGGTACGTCCGGCAGCTTCACCGCCCAGATCTCCGCCCGCGACGTGACCGCCACCAACCTGACGATCTCCAACGACTTCGACGAGAACTCCACGCCGGACGGCCACCAGGCGGTCGCGCTGCGGCTGGACGGCGACCGCACCACCCTGACCGACGTCCGCGTCCTGGGTGACCAGGACACCTTCCTGGTCAACGACTCGGCGCGGGCCTACGTCAAGAACTCCTACGTCGAGGGCACCGTCGACTTCATCTTCGGCGGCGGCACGATCGTCTTCCACAGTTGCGACATCTACGAGAAGCGCAGCACGGGCGGCCCCATCACCGCGGCCAGCACGGCGGCGGCCAAGACGTACGGCTTCATGTTCTACAAGTCGCGCATCTCGGGCGCCGCGAACAACGTGACCACCCTCGGTCGGCCGTGGCGGCCCGACGGCCAGGTGCTCTACCGGGAGTCCACGCTGAGCGCGACCGTCCGCAACTCCCAGCCCTGGACGGACATGTCCGACAACACCTGGCAGAACGCCCGCTTCTCCGAGTACCGCAACACCGGTTCCGGAGCCACCGTCAACAGCAACCGGCCGCAGCTCACCACCGAGCAGGCGGCTGACCACACCCCGCAGAAGTACCTGGCGGGCTCGGACGGCTGGAACCCGGCCGGCTGAGTGCGCCGCGTGTCCGGGGCCGGCGTCGCCGCCGGTCCCGGATCCGCCCGTCCCGGCGCTCAGGCCGAGCGCGCGTCACGGGGCGGCAGGTCCGCGGGGGTCCGGCCGAGCGGGGCGGCCCCGTCCGGCTGGTCGAGGCTGGCCCGCAGCGTGACCGGCTTCAGCAGGACGGCCGCGAGGATGCCGACGGCGGCCACGGCGGCGCAGATGAGGAACACCCGGCCGGTCGCGTCGCCGTAGGCGGCCCGCACGATGTCCTGGGCGGCGGGCGGCAGCGCCGCCGGATTCGCGCCGCCGGCGGCGGGCAGCCCCGCGGCGGACAGGTCGTGGCTGATCCGGCCGGCCACGTGCCGGGCCAGCACCGCGCCGAGCACGGAGACCCCGATCGTGCCGCCCAGGGAGCGGAAGAACGCGACGGTGGAGCTGGCCGTGCCGATGTCCTTCAGCGGCACCGCGTTCTGCACGACCAGGACGAAGTTCTGCATCGTCATGCCGACCCCGAGGCCGACGCACGCCATGGCCACGCCCATGTACACGAGCGAGGTCGTGTGGTCGATGAGGCCCAGCCCGGCGAAGCCGGCCGTGAGCAGGGTGGCCCCCGTCACGATGAACGGCTTGACCTTCCCGCTCTTGCTGATCAGCCGGCCGGCGACGATGGAGGAGACCAGGATGCCGCCCATCATGGGGATCGTCAGCAGCCCCGCCTGGGTGGCGGTGAAGCCGCGTCCGGCCTGGAAGTACTGGCTGAGGAAGACGGCCGCGCCGAACATGGCGGTGCCGACGGCGAGGCTGCCGGTGATGGCCAGCGCGGTCGTGCGCTGCCGGACGATGCCGAGCGGCACGATCGGCTCGGCGGCCCGCGTCTCCACCCACAGGGCCACGGCCAGCAGCGCCAGCGTGCCGGCGAGCATGGCGGCGCTCTGCCAGGACACCCAGTCGAAGGCGTCGCCGACGAACGAGATCCAGATGAGCAGCACGCTGACGCCCGAGGCGATCAGCGCCGCGCCCAGGTAGTCGATCCGCACCCCGTCCCGGCGCAGGACGGGCAGCCGCAGCGTGCGCTGGAGCAGGAAGAGCGCGACGGCGGCGACCGGGATGCCGATGAAGAAGCACCACCGCCAGCCCAGCCATGAGGTGTCCACGATGAGCCCGCCCACCAGCGGGCCGCCGATGGTGGAGACGGCGGTGACGCTGCTGAGGTAGCCGCTGTAGCGGCCGCGCTCGCGGGGCGGGATCATCGCCCCGAGCACGATCTGGACGAGCGCCTGCACGCCCCCGACCCCGACGCCCTGCACCGCGCGGGCGGCGATGAGCTGTCCGGGGTCCTGGCTCAGCCCGGCCGCCACCGACCCGAGCACGAAGACGGTCACGGCGGCCTGCACGAGGCGCTTCTTGCTGACCAGGTCGGCCAGCTTGCCCCAGATCGGGGTGGTGGCGGTGGTGGTGAGCAGCGTCGCGGTGACGACCCAGGTGTACTGCGTCTGCGTCCCCTGTAACCCGCCGATGATCTTCGGCAGGGCGGTCGAGACCACGGTGCTGCTGAGCGTCGCGACGAAGAGCGCGAGGAGCAGGCCGCTGAGCGCCGCCAGCACCTGACGCCGGGTGAGTGGTCGGTCGGTCGTCGTCATGGTGGGCTCCAAGAGAGGGACACCGATCGTGCGCGGTTCGCGGCGGGCCCGCAAGCCCTCGCGGCGGGGGACCGGCTCACCAGGTGACGGGCAGCTCGTAGGCGCCGTAGACGAACCCGTCGTGCTTGAACGGGATCCGCTCCACCCCGGCGGCGAGCGCCAGGTCCGGGACGCGCCGCAGCAGGGCCGTGTAGGCGACCTGCAGCTCCATCCGCGCCAGCGGCTGCCCCAGGCACTGGTGCACCCCGTAGCCGAAGGTGACGTGCAGGCGGGCGTTGCGCCGCAGGTCGAGCCGGTCGGGGTCGGGGAAGACGGCCGGGTCGCGGTTGGCGACCTCGTTGACCGCGAGGATGCCCTCGCCGGCCCTGATGGTCCGGCCCGCGATCTCGATGTCCTCCAGCGCCACCCGGCGCAGCCCGCCGTGGGTGATCGTCAGGTAGCGCAGCAGCTCCTCGACGGCCGCGGCGACCGCCTTCGGGTCGTCGCCGTCGCGCAGCAGCGCCGCCTGGTCCGGGTGCTGGAGCAGGGCGAGCGTGCCCAGCGTGATCATGTTCGCGGTGGTCTCGTGCCCGGCGAACAACATCAGCACGCCCATCCGGGCGGCCTCCACCCGCGACAGCTCCCCGGCCCTGACCCGCTCGACCAGCCCCGACAGCAGGTCGTCGCCGGGCTCGTCGAGCTTGTCGCCGATCAGCCGGTCGAGGTAGCCGCCCAGCGCCCGCTGGGCCTGCTCCCGCTCCTGCGGGGAGGAGTCGCGGTTGATGATGGTCCGGCTGTTGGCCTGGAAGAACTCGTGGTCGTCGTACGGGACGCCGAGCAGGTTGGAGATCACCAGCGAGGGCAGCGGCAGGGCGAACGCCTCGACCAGGTCGGCCGGGCGCGGGCCGGCGAGCAGGTCGTCGATCAGCCGGTCCGCGATCCGCTGCGTGGCCGGCCGCATCGCCTCCACCCGCCTGACGGTGAACGCGGAGGTGACCATGCGCCGCAGCCGCCCGTGCTCGGGGTCGTCCATCAGGATGAAGCTGGTGCCGCCCGCGTCCTCCTTACGGGCGGCCATGCTCTCCATGGCCGCCGCCTCGGCCGGGGACAGCCGCGGGAGGCCGCGCGCGGGCTCCACGCTCACGCTGCGGTTGCCGAGCACGGCGCGGTGTTCGGCGTGGCCGGTGACCAGCCAGACGGTGGTGCCGTCCCACAGCCGGACCCGGGTGAGCGGGCCCTCCTCCTGCCGTGCGCGCATCGCGGGGGCCGGATCGAGCGGGCAGGCCGCCGACCTGGCGATGTCGTACTCGGGGAGTGTCGTCACGAGGTCTCCTAGTTTAAATCAATCAATTGATTTAAACTGTAACGCCGGGTGGTCACCTGTCAAGCCGGCGTTACGTAGGCTGTCCTTCCGTCACACCTCGCGAGTCCGGCCGAGGACCTGCGACGATCTGGGGGACCGGGACGTCGCGGGCGGTGCTCGCGATCCCGGCGCGGTGAGAGACGACGCCGTGGACGACGACGCGGCGCAGAACGATGCGGTGAAGACGATGATCAGCAAGATGACACGGCTCGAACAGGTCAGCGCGACCAGGGAGGCGCTCCTGGCCGCGGCCGAACGGCTGTTCGCCGAGCACGGCGTGCACGCCGTCGGCAACCGCCAGATCAGCGAGGCCGCCGGGCAGCGCAACAACGCCGCGGTCACCTACCACTTCGGCGCCAAGCCCGACCTGGTCCGCGCGATCGCCCGCAAGCACGCCGAGCAGCTCGAGGGCATCCGCGCCCCCATGATGGCCGGCATCGCCGGCTCCACCGACCTGCGCGACTGGATCGCCTGCCTGGTCCGGCCGCTGGCCCGGCACCTGGAGAACCTGGGCAGCCCCACCTGGTACGCCCGCTTCACCGCCCAGGTCACGGCCGACCCCGCGCTCAAGGCGATCATGGTCGACGAGGCCCTGGCCGCCGCGCCGGTGCTGCGGCTGTTCCGCGACGGCCTGGCCCGCTGCCTGCCCGACCTGCCCGCCGAGGTCCGCCTCGAACGCGGCGCGATGGCCCGGCACCTGGTCGTGCAGATGTGCGTCGAGCGGGAGCGGGCGCTCGCCGAGCACGCCCCCACCTTCCGCCCCACCTGGGAGGCCACCGCCGACAGCCTGATCGACGCCATCGTCGCGCTGTGGCAGGCGCCCGTCCCCGGCCCGCCGGCGATGCCGGTGACGGGCGAGACCGAGGAGAGCACGTGATGACGGGCAGGACGGCCCGCCCCGAGCGGGCCAGCGCCACCAGGGAGGCGATCCTCGCCACGGCCGAGCGGCTGTTCGCCGAGCACGGCGTGCACGCGGTGTCGAACCGCCAGATCAGCGAGGCCGCCGGACAGGGCAACAGCGCCGCGGTGGGCTACCACTTCGGCACGAAGGCCGACCTGGTCCGCGCGATCGCCCGCCGGCACGCCGACGAGATGGAGCAGCTCAGGGCGGGCCTGGTCGCCGGCGTCACCGGCTCCGCCGACGTGCGCGACTGGGTGGGCTGCCTGGTCCGCCCGTTCACCCGGCACCTGGAGGCCCAGGGCAGCCCCACCTGGTACGCCCGCTTCCGCGCCCAGGTGATGGCCGACCCCGCGCTCTACCGGATCACCGTGGAGGAGTCGCTGTCGTCCCCCTCGCTGCGCACGCTCGTGGACGGCGTCAACCGCTGCCTGGCCGGCCTGCCCGCCACCGTGCGCGGGCAACGCTGGGCCATGGCTCGCCACCTGATCGTGCACATGTGCGTCGAGCGGGAACGCGCCCTCGCCGAAGGCTCCGCCACCCTCGAGACGAGCTGGGACGACCTCGCCGCCGGCCTGATCGACGCGATCGCCGGAATGTGGCAGGCCCCGGTCACCGCCACCTCCGGCTGAGCGCCGCCCGGGTCACCCGGTGTAGTTCTTCCCCAGGGGCCGGCCCGGGATCGGCCGGGCGATGAGGGCCACGGGGATGAAGAAGGAGATCTGGGCGATCGTCAGGACGAGCGTCCACAACTCCTTGTCGTCGTAGTGGGCCGCCGCCCTGGCGTACAGCTCGTCGGGGACCCGCTCCCCGGAGGCCGGGGTGAGGACGGCCTCCACGAGCTCCAGCGCGACCCGTTCGGCGTCGGTGAAGTACGGGGCCTCCCGCCAGGACACCACGGCCGTGATGCGCTCCTCGCTCTCCCCGGCGCTGCGCAGCATGCCGGTCTGCCGGACGGTGTGGTACGTGCTGCCCACGATCTGCCCGGCGCGCAACTGCACCAGGCCGACCGTGGTCCGCGGGATCGCGCCGTTCATCGTGGCCTTGGTCATGGCCTGGGCGATGGTCCCCACCTCGGGGAAGAACCGGGCGGGGTCGGGCATCCGCGACCGGAGGTCCTGCTGCCCGGTCTCGGTGCTCTCGGTGGTCGTCGTGGACATGTTCCGCTCTCCTCGCCGTCGGTCGTCGTGCGTTCTGTCCTACGACGAGACAGCCGCGCGGAATGTGAGGCGGTCAGCCGGGCCCGTCCGGCTCGGACGCTCTTGTCGATCTGCACGCTCAACCGGGCTCCCAGCGGCCAGCCGATGTAGTGCGTGAGGAAGATGGCGATCTCGCGCAGTTCGGCGGCGGTGAGCTCGGAGTTGCCGAGCGCCGCCGGGATCTGGAGGTCGAGCACGTCGTTCAGCCCCTTGGCGGACAGGGCGCCGAGCAGGAGCAGGCGGCGGTCACGCATGGACAGGCCGGGGCGGGCCCAGATGCGCGCTCACCGTCCACCTGCTCGACCGCTCCGTGCGGGGCGCTCCTCGACGTCGAGCCGTTCGGCGAGCGGGCGGTGCGCGGCATGTGCCACCACATCGAGGACGGCACCTTCGACTGGACCGCCCAGGCGGTCAACCCCCGGGCACGCGTCCGGCCGGTGCACCGCCCGCCGCGCGTCCCGGCGGGCCGGGTGCCGTACTGCCGCTGGGAGGTCGTCATCGACGACGAGACCGAGCCGGTCGGCGAGGCCCCGATCACCGCGATGACCCGCGGCACCACCGCCGCCCGCTTCCGCTTCCCGCCGATGCGCGACGGCACCCCGCACGTGCCCTGACCACGACAGACCCCCTGCGCCGGTCCTGGGGGGCCTGGATCACGAACCGGAGCGCGCCCGCGACGGTCTACGATGCCAGGCATGGCCGTCCCTGAGCTGATCCGCATCGTCACCCGTTCGTCGCCCATGGCGCTCGCCCAGGTCGAACGGGTGCGGCACGAGCTGGCCGAACTGCACCCCGGCATCCGCACCGAGGTCGTCCCGGTCACGACCTCGGGCGACCGCTGGCAGGGCGCCCTGTCGGAGCTCGGCGGCAAGGGCGCGTTCACCAAGGAGGTCGACGCGGCCCTGCTGGCCGGGGCGGCCGACCTCGCCGTGCACTGCGTGAAGGACGTCCCGGCCGACCGGCCGCTGCCCGCCGGCACCACGTGGGCGGCCTTCCTGAAGCGCGACGACCTGCGCGACGCGCTCGTCCACCCGGGCGGCCGCACCCTGGCCGAGCTGCCGGCCGGCACCCGGGTCGGCACGTCGTCGGTGCGGCGCGTCGCCCAGCTCACCGCCGCGCACCCGCACCTGGTGTGCGTGCCGATGCGCGGCAACGCCAACCGCAGGCTGGAGAAGCTCGACGCGGGCGAGGCCGACGCGCTGCTGCTGGCCGTGTCCGGGCTGGAGCGGATCGGCCACCAGGACCGCATCACCGAGGTGCTGCCGCTGGAGACGATGTGCCCGCCGATCGGCGCGGGCGTGCTCGCCCTGCAGTGCCGCGAGGACGACCAGCCGACCATCGACGCCGTCACCGGCCTGGGCCACGCCGACACCTGGCGCGAGGTGACCGCCGAACGCATGCTGCTGCACGTCCTCCAGGGCCACTGCAACAGCCCCATCGCCGGGTACGGCCGGGCCGAGGGCGGCGGCCGGCTGTCCCTGCGCGCCCGCGTCTTCAGCCCCGACGGCAAGACCGTCCTCGACGCGCACGAGTGGGCCGGCCCGCTCGACCCGGCCACGCTCGGCACCTCGGTGGCGGTCGCGCTGCTGCGCCAGGGCGCTCGCCAGCTCATCGACGCCATCCCGCACTAGATCGGGCTCACCACAGGGGCACGGGAGTCTGCGCCCGAGGGTAGTAACCGGGCACCGGCTCGCCGGACGCCGCCCGGTCCAGCCGCCGCCGCATCCCCTCCGACAGCACCCCGGCCTTCAACATCTCGACGAACACCGCCGTGACGTTGCCCAGGTCGAACCAGTCGCGCTGCCGGCTCCAGCGGAAGCCGCCCCCCGTACCGGAACCAGCTCCCGCCGATCCCGGCCACCTCGTACGGGCTGCCGTCAGGACGCCGGGCGGCGGCGACCTGCTGCCAGAAGCCGGCCACCGCACCCTCCCGCTCGTTCAGGAGGATGCTCTGGTACGGGTAGGACCAGCCGTCCAGGCCGCCCATCTCCGCGCCCAGGGCCAGCTCGCGGATCTCGTCCCGGCCGACCGCCATGAAGTCCTGGCCGGGGCCGACGTTCCAGCCGTAGGTGGCGTCCTCGGTGTACAGCTCCGCCAGCGGACGCCAGTCGCCCAGTTCCTCGCAGCGCCGGTTCGACTCCAGCCAGCGCCGTACCATCTCCTCCAGCTCGCACATCGCGTGGCCCTGGCACAGGTCCAGGTCGGCCTCGACCCTCACGATCTGCGCCTGCGGTACCGGACCCGGCACGGCCGGGCGAGCTGGACGACCATCTTGGAATGATCGTCGCGGTACGACTCCGGCGGCTGCGCGAGCTCGAACTCCCACTCCCGCAGCAGCACCGAGAAGATCGCCTTGAGCTGGATCATCGCGAAGTTCGCGCCCACGCAGCGGTGCCGCCCGGCGCCGAACGGCACCCAGGTCCACCGGTTGAGCAGGTCCTCCTCGCGCGGCCTGGCATACCGGGACGGGTCGAACGCGTCCGGCTCCGGGAAGTCCTCCGGGATCCGGTTCGACACCGCCAGGCTGCACCCGACCAGGCTGCGCGCCGGGATGCGGTGGCCCAGCACCTCCTGCTCGGTCCTGGCCACCCGCAGCAGCAGGATCAGCGGCGGGTGCAGCCGCAGCGCCTCCTTGACCGCCGACTCCAGCAGCGGGATCTCGCGCAGCGCCTGGAAGCCGACCGCCGTGCCGCCGGCGTACAGCTCGTCCAGCTCCGTCACCACGCCGCGCCGGATCTCCGGGTGGCGCAGCAGCTCGATCAGGGTCCAGGCGGCGGTGCCCGAGCTGGTGTGGTGCCCCGCGAACATCATGGAGATGAACATCCCGGTGACCTGGTCGGCGCCGAAGCGCGGCGTGCCGTCCGCGGCCCGGATCGGCATGAGCACGTCGAGCAGGTCCCGCTCCTCGCGGGGCGGGCGCGGCGCGGCGGCCCGCTCGTCCATGATCGCCTCGACCAGCGCCACGAGCCGGACTCGGGCGGCGTCGCGGCGGCGGAAGCTGTCGATGTCGGCGTACGGGTCCACGTACGCGATCGCGTCGGTGCCCCGCTCCAGGTCGTGGTACAGCTCGGCGAAGCTGCGGTCGAGCCGGTCGCGGAACCGCTTGCCGATCAGGCAGGCCGAGGAGGTGTAGATGGTCAGCTCGGCGAACCAGTCGAGCAGGTCGATCTCGCCCTCGTCCGCCCACCCGGCGGTCATCCGCGCCACCTCGGCGGCGATCGTCGCCGCGTGCCCCTTCAGGAAGGAGCCCTTCAGCGCCTGGTTGTGCAGCGCGTCGCGGCGCTGCTCCGGGGTCGCGTCGAAGACCACCCCCGTCCCGAAGATCGGTGTCATGAAGGGGTACGCCTCCGCCTGGTCCAGCTCCTCGTCCGGGGCGCGGAAGAAGAACTCGTTCGCCTCCGCCCCCGACAGCAGCACGACCGGCCGCCCGGCCAGCAGGAAGCGTCCGACGTCGCCGCACTCCTCGCGCAGGCGGCGCATCAGCCCGATCGGGTCGGTACGCAGCTCCTCCAGGTGGTCGGGGCCACCCGAGACGACGGCGGGCTCCCTCATGACCCCACCGCCCGCTCCGGCTGGATCTCGACCAGCGTGACGTGGGAGCCGCGCGGCGCGCTCACCACCGTCACGATCATCGCGGCGACCTGCTCGGGCCTGAGGAAGTGCGGATGGCGGGCCAGGCCCCACGCCACCCAGTCCGCCAGCACGGTGGCCGTGGTGTCGGCGTCCCAGGTCATGCCCATGCCGGTCATCGTCGGGCCGGGCCGGACCACCGACGTCCGCACGCCGGTGCCCTCCAGCTCCATCCGCATGGCGCGGGCCATGCCCTCGATGCCGTGCTTCGCCGCGACGTACGCGCCCATGCGGGGCCGCGGCACCGGCACCACGCCGGAGGAGACGAGGACGACGTGGCCGCGCGCCCGCGCGACCATGCCGGGCGCCACCTGGGAGACCAGCCGGTGCGCGCCGACCAGGTGCACCTGGAGCTGCGCGGCGAAGGACTCCGGATCGAGCTCGTGGACGCGTTCGGCGCTCAGGTCGCCGGCGCCCGAGACGACGATTTCCGGATCGCCGTGCGCGTCGCGGGCCGCCGCCACGAACGACTTGACCGAGTCGGAGTCGGACACGTCCAGCCGCAGGGCGACGGCCTGGCCGCCGCGCTCGCGGACGGCCGCGGCGACCCGCTCGCAGCGCTCGACGCGGCGGGCGCCGAGCGCCACGGGATGGCCCGCGGCGGCGAGCAGGGTGGCGGTGGCCGCGCCGATCCCTGACGAGGCCCCGGAGACCAGCGCGGGACGGCGCTCCGGGTGGGGGGCGAATCGGGGCATGGAGGCGAGCCTCCTATCGGGGGGTGACGGTGATGGGCAGCGCGGCGAAGCCGCGGACGTTCACGGAGCGCACGCGTACGGACCGGGCCGCGTCCACGTCGTAGGCCCGGACCCGGCGCGCGAACTCGGTCAGGGCCACCTCGCCTCCAGCCGGGCGAGATGGGCCCCCAGGCAGAAGTGCCGCCCGCCGCCGAAGCTGATCAGCGGCGAGGTGTCGCGGCCGAGGTCGTAGACGTCGGGCTCGGGGAACACCCGCTCGTCGCGGTTGGCCGCCCCGATCAGCAGCAGCAGCCGCTCGCCCGCCGGGACGAGCATGCCGTGCAGTTCGGTGTCCTCGGTGACGGTGCGGGCGATCTGCCATGCGGTCGCGGCCCTCCTCGGCGGCGAGCAGCGCCGAGGTGAGGTCGGAGCCGGGGTGGCGGCGGCGTGCGGCCACCAGGTCCTGGTAGTAGCCGGCCAGGACGAGCGCGGCCTCCATGCCGGCCGGCGGGATGTCGTTCAGCCCCTCCTCGCGGTGCACGACGAGGTCGGGGCGCCGGCGCACCTCGTCGCGGTCCGCCTCCGGGACGCCCATCAGCTCCGAGACGACGTCCATCGGGAGCCGGCCCGCGAAGTCGGCGACCGCGTCGAACCCGCCCGCGGCCAGCGCCGGATCCAGGTGCTTGCGGGTCAGCCGCAGGATGTCCGCCTCCAGCTCGCGCACCCGGCGCGGCGTGAAGCCGTTGGAGACCAGGGCGCGCAGCCTGGTGTGCGCGGGCGGGTCCATGGCCAGGAACGACATGGCGCGGTGCGCGGCCGGGCCCCACGCGCTCGGGTCGAGCGAGACCCCGTTGGCGCTGGAGCAGCGGGCGTGGTCGCGGAAGGCGGCCGACACGTCGGCGTGGCGGGACAGCGCCCAGAAGTCGAGCGCGTCGTCGCGGTAGAGCGGCGCCTCGTCGCGCAGCCGCCGGTAGGCGGGGTACGGGTCCTCGTGGAGCGCGTAGTCGTACGGGTCGTAGGACGGGCTGCCCGGGGCGGGCACGGCGACCACCACCTCACAGGAGCAGTTCGGCCACCTCGGCGAGCCGGTCGGCCATTTCGGCGTAGGAGCTGTAACCCATGCCCGCGTGCACGAGCGCGCCCGCGTAGGCGAACTCCAGCGCGTTCAGCACCCGCGCCTCCTCCGGCGACGGCCGCCCGTCGGCGCCGGGGTTCAGCGCGGTCAGCAGCCGGCGCCGGATGGTCCTGCCGACGCGCAGCCGCAGCTCCCGCACGTCGGGGTCGGTGCCGAGCAGCGCGGACGTGCAGGCGGCGGCCAGTTCGGGTTCGTCGGAGACCAGCAGCGCGATCTCGCGCAGCACCGCGACCACGCGCTCGCGCGGCCCGGCCGGTCCGGTCGGCGCTGCGGAGATCGGCGGCAGGACGCTCAGCCGCCGCCAGAACACCTCGGTGATGAGGTGGTTCTTCGAGGTGAAGTACGTGTACGCGGTGGCCGGCGCGACCCCGGCCCGGCGCGCCACGTTGCGGACGGTGAACCCGTCGAAGCCGGTCGCCCGGACCTCCTCGACCGCGGCCTCGGTGAGCCGGCGCACCGTGTCGGCCTGCCGGCCGGACAGCCGGCGGCGGGTCGACTCCGTCAGGGCTTCACCGGACATGTGTCCAGACGCTAGTTCGGCGGGGTCGCCCGCGCAAGGGCCCGGCGGCCCGTCAGAGGCCGGCGAGGAAGTCCAGGGCGATCGCCCAGGCCCGCCCGGCCGCCTCGGCGTCGTGGTCGGGCAGGCCGGGGTCGGTGAACAGGTGGCCCGCGCCCGGGTAGCGGAAGACCTCGACGTCCGCCCCGGCCCGGCGCATGCCGAGGTACCAGGCGTTCAGCCAGTCGGCGGGCTCGTAGGTGTCGGGGTCGGCGACGTGCAGTTGCACGGGCAGGTCGTCGGCGCTGACGCCGTCGGCCAGGTCGGACGTGCCGTGCATCAGCAGCAGCCCCCGGCAGCGCTCGTCGCCCAGGGCGAGGTTCTGCGCGATCGCCGCGCCGAGCGAGAAGCCCGCGTAGACCAGGCCGTCGGCCGACAGCGGGGCGGCGGCGGCCACGGCCCGCTTGAGCAACTCGTCGCGGCCCAGCTCCTCCTTGATCGCGAGCCCGTCCTCGGCGGTGTCGACCACCCGGCCGTCGTACAGATCGGGGACCCACACCTCGTGACCGGCCGCCCGCAGCCGGTCGGCCGCCTGGTGGACGGCGGGTCGCAGGCCGTACATCGAGTGCAAGAGCAGAACGCGCGCCATGTGCGCAGCTTAGCCAGTGCCCGGCGGTCCCAGCACCGGGTCAGGGCGTTGCCCAGGCGCGGAGCTTGTCCGGGTTCAGCACGGCCCAGATGTGCCTGATCCGATCGCCCGCCACGTCGAACGCCAGCACCGTCACGGTCACCCCGCCGAGCTGGACCGTCAGGCCCGGCCGGCCGTTGACCGTGCGCTCCAGGAACGTCAGGCCGGGCGCGGCGGGACGGCCGGCGAAGAAGCGGGCGACGGACCCGGCGCCCACGAGCGGGTACGGCACGGCGCTGACCAGGCCGCCGCCGTCGCCGGTCGCCGTGGCGGCGGGGTCGAGCAGGCCGATGAGCGCGTCGATGTCCTTGGCCTCCCACGCCTGCTTGAACGCCCTGACGACGCCGGTCTGCCGGTCCGCCGGCGCCGGACCGGGCCGGGCGGCCCGGACGCGGCGACGGGCCGAGGTGGCGAGCTGGCGGCAGGCCGCCGGGGTGCGGCCGACGATCCCGGCGATGTCGGCGAACGGGTAGCGGAAGACGTCGTGCAGGACGAACGCGACGCGTTCGGCAGGGGTCATGGTGTCGAGCACGACGAGGAAGGCCATGTTGACCGACTCGTCGAGGGTGATCCGGTCGGCGGGGTCGGACGGTCCGCCGTTGCCCCATTCGGTGTGGTCGGGCAGCGGCTCGGGGATCCATTCGCCCACGTAGCGTTCGCGGCGGGCGCGGGCGGAGCCGAGCTGGTCGAGGCAGACGCGCCCGGCCACCGTGGTCAGCCAGGCTCCGGGGGAGCCGATGGCCGCCCGCTGTTCGCCGGTCATGGCGTACCAGCGGGCGTAGGTCTCCTGGACGACGTCCTCGGCGTCGGCGAGCGAGCCGAGCAGCCGATAGGCGAGGTTGATCAGGTGCCGCCGCTCGCTCAGGCCCGGCTCTGCTGTGGTGGTCATGGTGTTCCCGGCTTCCTTCGTGGTTCCGCTCTCACCCGGTCCGACGAGACGCCGTCGCGGAATGTGAGGGCTGAACCCTATGCCGGGCAGCCGGGTGGGTGGTCACCCGAGGTTCGTGACCGCCCCGGCTCCGGTGAGCAGCGTCTGGTACCAGGTGCTGTCCGGGTTGTCGGTCGCGGGGTAGTTGGCCAGCGGATCGGTCGCCTGGCCCGCCGAGTTGAAGCCCCAGCCGCGCACCAGGCGTCCCGCCTGCCGGGCCGCGGTGATGAACGCCGACTCGCCGGCCGGAGCGGCGTAGAACAGCGCGCCCTGCTGCAGCTCGGCACTGTCGCCCTTCTGGAACTCGGTGAAGGCGACCTGCTCGTAACGGATGCGGTCGCCGGTGCGCCGGTCGGTGTCCACGCGCAGCGTCTGGGCGGGCGTCGCGCCGTCGGCCCCGGTCCACACCCGTACGCGGGCGGTGCCGCTGGTCGAGGTGGTCTTGTCGTAGCGGGCGTCGGCGGTCTTGGCGTTGCCGCTCCAGGTCACCGACCGCGCGGCGGTGTCGAGCGCGCCGTCCCACTGCCAGTTCTGGGTGTTGCTCTGGCTGCGGTGGATCTCGCGCAGCCGGGTGCCCGCCGCATCGGTGAAGCGGACCGTCGGCAGGACGCCGTTGTCGTACTGGCGGCTGGCCGACCAGGTGATCTCGCCGTCATCGGCCAGGCGGCCCACCCGGTACCACAGCGTGTCCGCGTTCTCGGACTGGTGCACCTCGACCAGGTCGCCGGCGTCGTTCAGCGTGACGGCCGGGGTCACGCCGGTGTCGTAGCGGCCGTGGCGCAGCCAGGTCACGCGGCCGTCGGAGCCGTACACGCCGGACCAGTACCACAGGTCGCCCGAGCCCGACTCGTGCACCTCCACGACCTGGCCGCGGCCGTTGATCGCGACGGCCGGGTCGTAGCCGGAGTCGCGCCGGTACTGGGCGCGGGTCTCGCCGTTGCCGGACAGCACGGTGAGCACCCGGCCGCGCAACTCGTCCACCGTCGGAGGGGTCGCCGGGTAGCCGGCGGCCGGGTACAGCCGGGTGCCGAAGGTGGAGACGAGCTCCTGGTTGAGCGCGGCCAGGTTGCCCGCGGCGTAGGAGGTGTTGTCGGTCAGGTCGTCCTTGATGTCGAGGGCGACGACGACGGGCGCGGCGGCGGGGTTGCGGGCCGACCAGGCGTCGATGGCGCCGAGCCAGTCGCGCAGCAGGTTCGAGGCGGGGTTGCCGGCGTGGTCGACCTGGTCGCCGGGGGAGTTGTGGCCGACGGCGTAGTCGCGCGCGGTGGCGTAGCCGTTGTCGTGCACGTCCAGCTCGACGAAGCGCACACCCTGGTCGAGCTGGTGGGTGATCGAGCTCCTGGCGCCGTCGATGTCGCCCGAGTAGCTGTTGTGCGTGGCGCGGAAGACCGCCGAGGGTAACGGCGGGCTCGCCGAGGCGTCCGCGGAGCCGCTGACCAGCAGCGCGGACGTCACGACGGCGAGGACGGACAGGATGGTTCCGGTACGGGGCATCGCCTGTTCCTCACGCTAGGGGATCTTCTCAGACAACACGATCAAGGACCGGCCGCCAACCCCCCGGGCGCGGGGCGGGGACGCCCATTGACAGGCGGGCGGCGGCGTCCTTACGGTGAAGGCTCGTACGATGCCGTGAACGTTCACGGCTCGGCCCGGACGGGCCGACTCCGCCGCCTCTGGGAGCTGTTCAACGTGTCTTCCCGCTCCACCGCAGCCGACCGGCTGTCGTCCTTCGAACCGGGCGAAGGACGGCTCGCGCCGCGCGCCACCGCGACGAGCGACGCCCGCGTGCTGGACCTCGACGGCGACTGGCGCTTCCACCTCGCCCCCTCCCTGCGCGGCCGGACCGTCGGCTTCGAGCAGCCCGGCTTCGACGACACGAGCTGGGAACACCTGCCGGTGCCCGGCTGCTGGCAGATGGAGGGCCTGCGCTCGCCGGACGGCGAACTGCTCCCCGCGGCGCAGGCCCGGTTCGGGCGGCCCGCGTACACGAACGTCGTGTACCCGTTCCCGCTGGACCCGCCGCATCCGCCCGACGAGAACCCGACCGGCGAGTACCGCACCGCCTTCGAGCTCGACCGCGCCGGGGCCCGCTGGGTGCTGCGCTTCGACGGGGTCGACTCGCACTTCACCGTCTGGCTCAACGGCGTCGAGCTGGGCTGGGGCACCGGCAGCAGGCTGGCCACCGAGTTCGACGCCACCGGGGCGCTGCGCGAGGGCGTCAACGTGCTCGCCGTGCGCGTGCACCAGTGGTCGGCCGCGAGCTACCTCGAAGACCAGGACATGTGGTGGGTCTCCGGGATCTTCCGCTCCGTACGCCTGATCGAACGGCCGCCGGGCTCCGTCGGCGACCACTTCGTGCACGCCGGCTACGACCACCTGACCGGCGAGGGCGTCCTGCGGGTGGACTGCGACGTGCCCGCCCTGGTGGACCTCCCCGAGCTGGGCGTCGTCGGGCTGCCGGCGGGGGAGACCCGCCGCATCCCCGGTGTCGAGCCGTGGACCGCCGAGACGCCCCGCCGCTACACCGGCGTCCTGCGCGCAGGCGGCGAGACGGTCGAACTGCGCGCCGGCTTCCGCACCGTCCGGGTGAGCGACGGCCTGATCACCGTCAACGGAGCCCCCATCCGCCTGCGCGGCGTCAACCGGCACGAGTGGCACCCGCGCACCGGGCGCACCCTCGACGAGGCCACGATGCTGGCCGACGTGCTGCTCATGAAGCGGCACAACATCAACGCCGTGCGCACCAGCCACTACCCGCCCGACTCCCGCTTCCTCGACCTGTGCGACGAGTACGGCCTGTGGGTCGTGGACGAATGCGACCTGGAGACGCACGGTTTCGGTCAGGCCGGCTGGAAGAACAACCCGTCCGCCGACGAACGCTGGCGCGCGGCCTACCTCGACCGCATGCGCCGCACCGTCGAACGGGACAAGAACCACCCCAGCATCATCATGTGGTCACTCGGCAACGAGGCGGGCACCGGCGACAACCTGCGCGCGATGGCCGAGTGGGCCCGCGAGCGCGACGGCGACCGCCTCATCCACTACGAGGGCGACTACGACAGCCCGTACGTGGACGTCTACAGCCGCATGTACGCCCACGTCGACGAGATGGAGCTGATCGGCAAGGGCGCGGAGGGCCGCACCGCCGACGCCGCCGCCGACGCGCACCGCCGCGCCCTGCCGATGATCCTGTGCGAGTACGCGCACGCGATGGGCAACGGGCCGGGCGGCCTGGCCGACTACGAAGCCCTCTTCGAGCGTTACCCGCGCCTGCACGGCGGGTTCGTGTGGGAGTGGATCGACCACGGCATCGACCAGCCCGCCCCCGGCGCGGGGACCTGCCACGCCTACGGCGGCGACTTCGGCGAGCCGGTGCACGACGGCAACTTCGTCATCGACGGCCTGGTCCTGCCCGACCGCACCCCGTCGCCCGGCCTGCTGGAGTACCAGGCGGTGATCGCCCCGATCATCCTGGCCGTACAGGAGCGGGACGGACGGCTCGCGGTGCGCGTGCGCAACCGCCACGACCACATCGACACCTCCGGCGTGGCCTTCGAGTGGCAGGTGGACGACGACGGCGACCGCCTCGACGCAGGCGCCTTCGCGGTCCCGGCGATCGGGCCCCGCGCGGAGGCCGTCGTGGACCTGCCCGAGGCCGTCATCGGCGCGGCGGCGGGCGCGCGGGCCGGCGAGGTCGTCCTGACCGTCCGGGCGCTGTGGGCCGGGGAGCGCGACGGCGTCCCGGCGGGACACGAGATCTCCTTCACCCAGCACGTCCTGGCCGCCGCGCCGGAGCCCTCGCCGGGCGGCAGGGGACGGGGGCCGGAGGCGTCGCCCGGCGGAGGGTGGCGGCTGGGCGCGGCCCGGTTCGACCCCGATGGGCGGCTCGTCGCGCTCGGCGACCTGGAGATCGTGCCGCCCGAGGTGGACCTGTGGCGCGCGCCGACCGACAACGACCGCGGCGGGCGGGGCCAGGCCGGCGTCTGGCAGGAGCTCGGGCTCGACCGGCTGCGCCACCGCACCGTCTGCGCCGGTCCGGACGGCGACGCGCTGGTGACCGAGACGGTCAGCATGGCGGCCGGCAGCGACGCCGGCATGCACGCCCGCATGACGTGGCGGGCCGTCGCGGACGGCGGCCTCGAACTCCGCCTCGACCTGCGGCCGACCGGCCAGTGGGACACCGGCCTCGCCCCCGGCCCCGGCAGGGCGGCCAGTGTCGCCCGGCTGGGCCTGCGGCTCGGCCTGCCCGGCGGGGACGCCCTGCTCGACTGGTACGGCCTGGGCCCCGGCGAGTCCTACGCCGACAGCGACCAGGCCGTCCGCCTGGGCCGCCACCGTGCCGGCGTCGCCGACCTGCAGACGCCGTACGTGCGCCCGCAGGAGAACGGCAACCGGCGCGCGGTCCGCTGGGCGCGGCTCACCTGGCCCGGCGGCGACGGCCTGCGCGTCGAGGCCCCGGCCGGGGTCGATCTGACGCTGCGGCCGTGGACCAGCCACGCGCTGGCCGCCGCCGCGCACGCGTGCGACCTGGAGGCCGACGGGCGGTTGTGGCTCAACCTCGACCTCGCCCAGTACGGCCTCGGCACGGCCTCGTGCGGCCCCGACACGTTCCCGGCCCACCGGCTGTACCCGCACGCCGCCTCCCTGGTGGTGCGCCTGACGCCCATGACGGCCTGATCCGCGCCGCCCGCCGGGCCCCGGCCCGGCGGGCGCTCACGGCGGGCGCTCACGGCGGGCGCACACCTTCAGCTCCCAGCCGTGCCGCCACGCCCGCTCGTCCACCGCGGACAGCGGCCCGCCGGGGATGTCGCCGGCGTTGTTGACCAGGATGTCCGGCACGGGCACGGTGGCGGCGAACCGGCCGAGGCCGTCGCCCTGCCGCAGGTCCACCGGGTGCCCGCCGGCCTCGACGCCGTGCTCGGCCCGCAGCCGGGCGGCCGGCTCGTCCAGCTCAGGCCCGCTGCGGCCGTGCGGCGGGGCGCTCCGGACGCGGAAGGCCGGAGCCCCGGAAGGGACCCCGGCCGACCGTCACCGAGCGGTGATCACTTGTCGGAACGCTCGGTGACCCTGATCGCGTTGACCACCGGCTTGCCCGCGCTCGCGACGAAGCGCACGTTGAGCTGGCCGTCGGTCACCTCGGTGGTGAAGGTCCGCGTGTGCGCGGCGTACGTGCCCACCTTGAGCACGATGTCGAGGTTGGGCAGCACCTCGACGTCCTCGACCAGGACGTCGAAGACCCGCTTGTTCTCCTTGATCGACTCGACCTCGGCGAAGCCCAGCTCGACGGTGTAGGTGCCGTTCGGCACGTTGTCGAAGCGGTACTCGTACATGCCCTGCCGGTTGGTGCGGTACGCCGTCTGGTTGTCGGTGCCCGCGATGGTCCGGCCGGTGGACCTGGTGGAGGCGTTGCCGAGGTAGCCCACCCCGCCGGTCGTGGTGTAGGCGCGGTCCTGGTACCAGGTGTCGCCGTCGGCGTCCACGCTGGGGCTGTTCGAGGCCGTGTCGATGGCGGCCTGGTAGGCCGGGACGACGACCTTGACCGGGATGCTGATCGCCGGCGTCCTGCCGCTCTGCGAGGCGACCACCAGCGTCGTCTGCAGGACCGTGCCCCGCTCGGCGGCGGAGGTGTCGATCCCGAAGCTCAGCGTGGCGGTGCCGCCGGTGGGCAGGCTGCCGGTGGCCGGGCTGACGGTGAGCCACGGGGTGGTGCCCGTGACGCTGTAGCCGGTGTCCAGGCCGGTGTTGCTCAGCTTCAGCGTCCTGGTCCTGGTCTGCGCGACGGGGACGACCGCCTCCAGGCCGTCCAGCGAGGCCGCCACCGCGCCGGTGCGCAGCGCGGCCGAGACCTCGCCCACTCCCGCGCCCTCCAGGGTGACCGTCCTGGCGGCGCTCTCGTACTGCTGCGCCGCCAGTTCGACCTGGTACTCGCCGGCCGGGTACTGGGCGGAGTAGGTGCCGTCGGCGGCGGTGGTGGCGGTGCCGACGACCGTCTCGCCGGACTTCACGCTCACCGTGGCGCCCGCGACCGCCTCGCCGTCGTTGGCGTCGGTGACCGTGCCGTACAGGATGCCGGTCTTGGTGGGCTTGAAGTCGATGCTGAGCCCCTCGGACAGGGCGGCCTTGTTCAGCGAGTACTGGAAGGCGACGGTGCCGGTGTGGTTCTCGATGCCGATCGTGGCCTCCGCGCCGGTCTCGCGGGGGGTGGCGGTGTCGACGTCCTTGTAGCGGTAGCCGATCGAGCCGTCCTCGCCGATCAGGATCTCGAAGGAGAGCCGGGCCGTGCGGGGGGTGTAGAAGGCCACGTCGCGGTACTCCACCACGAACGTCCGGTGCGGGCTGACGCCGGTGACCCCGGTGTAGATCGCCGCGTCCTCGTCGAGGTAGAGGTCGTCCCACAGGGCGTAGAGTGCGGCGTTGGGCACCGCGGTGGCGGGGATGGCGACGTTGCTGTTGGACAGCGAGGTGCCGTTGAAGACGACGCCGCCGTTCACGCCGATCCGCCCGGACGTGTACGGCGTCCCGTACAGGTTGAAGGTGAACGGCAGGGTGAAGGTGGCGGTGGTGCTGTCGCCGGTCAGCGTGACCTGGTCGGTGCCCGCCACCCAGGGCTCCTCGCCCGCCGCGCAGGTGTAGCCGTAGGAGTCGATCCGGTCGGGCAGGTCGACGTCGGCGGTGAGGTCGCCGGTGACCGAGATCGGCTTGGCCGCGTCCGAGGCGCAGTTGTCGGGCGAGGCGGCCCGCAACTCGTAGTCGCCCACCGGCAGGGTCAGGGTGTAGGCGCCCTTGTCGTCGGTGGTCGCGGTGACCGGGGTGCCCGGCACCGTGACGGCCGCGCCGGACGCCGTCCCGGCCCGGCTCCTGACGGTGCCGCTCACCTTGCCGTTGGCGGCGGCCGTCAGCGCGGCGTCCTTGGTGACCGTCTGGTCCTGCAGGACGGTCGCGCTCGCCGTCGCCTTCTCGTAGCCGAACTTGGTGATCGTGATCGTGTAGTCGCCGACGGACAGGTTCTTGACCTCGTAGGAGCCGTCGGCGCCGGAGGCGACCGTGCGCTTGATCGGGCCCTCGACGGTCAGGCTCGCGCCGGCCAGCGGCTCGCCGCCCGAGGTGATCGTGCCGGACAGGATCCCGGTCGGGCCGTGCGGCGCCTGGGAGACGGCCGCGTAGGCGTCGAGCTTGCCCTGACCGAAGACGTTGTTGTCGGCGGCCGTGCCGCCGCAGGTGACGTTGTCGGTGTCGCGTGCGGTCTGGTCGAGCAGCGCTCGCGTCGCGGCCAGGTCGCCGCGCAGCGCGGGCGAGTAGGACCACAGCAGCGCCACGGTGGCGGAGGTGTGCGGGGCCGCCATGGAGGTGCCGGTCTTGGTGCCGTAGCCGCCGCCCGGCAGGCTGGAGCGCACGTTCACCGCCGGGGCGGAGACGTCCGGCTTGATGTCGCCGTCGATGCCGGGCCCGCGCGAGCCGTTGGTGTAGACGTTGCCAGCGCTGTCAAAGCCGCCGCTCGCGTAACTCTGCAGGTAGACGCCGGGGCTTCCCGCGGTGCCGCAGGAAGGCCCCGCGTTGCCGATGGAGAAGGACGGGAAGATCCCGGCGGCGATCCACGAGTCGACGATCTGCGTGTACCAGAGGTCCACGGCGTTCGCGCCCCAGGAGTTGTTCACCACGTCGGGGACGAGGTCGGGGCGCGGGTTCTGCCCGTCCGCGTCGGTGGGCGCGGCGATCCACTGGCCGGCGGCCAGCAGGTGCTCGCGGGCGCAACTGGTGCCGGCGCAGCCCTTGGCCGCGATCCACTTCGCGCCGGGCGCCACGCCGATCACCTCGGCGCCGTCCTCGCCGACCATGGTGCCCATGGTGTGGGTGCCGTGGCTGTTGTTGTCACACGGGACGCCGCCCGTGCACGAACCGGTGGGGTCGAAGAAGTTGTACGCGTGGCTGTAGGAGCCGTCCGCGTTCAGGCCCCGGTACTTCGACTTGACCGCCGGGTGGGTGTAGTCGACGCCGGTGTCGAGGTTGGCCACGACCACGCCCTCGCCCCGGACGCCCAGCTCGTCCCACACCTGGGGCGCGTTGACGGCCGCGATGTTCCACTCGACGGCGTTGACCGAGGGCTCGTCCTCGCCCGGCTCGGGGTCGTCGAGCAGCACCGCGTCGTCGGCCTCGATGGCGGCGACCTCGGGCAGTTCGGCGATCCGCTCCAGCGTCGCGGTGTCGCCGATGACCTTGACCATGTTGACGATCCAGTACGGCGCGTACTCCACCTGCGCCTGGTCGAGCAGCGCGAGCAGGTTGCGCTGCGAGCGCTCGGCCGTCTCCGTCTTGGCCTCGAACACGGCGGTGGCCTTGGCGACCTTGCCGGTGGCCTGCTCGGCCGAGATGAGGTTGGCCTGGTCCTTCAGCCTGACCCAGTAGACGGCCTTGTCGTCCTTGTCGAGTTGGTCGAGGACTTCGGCCTCCGTCTTCGCCGCCACGGCCTCGGGCGGGTCGTCGAGGGCCAGGGCCGGTCCGGCGGCCAGGGTCGTGACCAGGGGTAAGGTCACGGCCGCGAGCAGGGCGGCGATGGTGCTGCGCCACCGCCTGGTGCTGTGCTCCACAATGCTCCTTCGAGGGGGCTCGGGAATTCGATGATCAACATGGGGTGATAGATCATCTGACAGCGATAGTCAGCCAAGTCAGGTGGTGGATCAACGGCATTGTCGTGACGTATCGGCGACACGACGGCAATACGTCAGGCATATCGTTCCGCGAGTGTCCCCGGGAAAAGGGAGGTTCGTTTGTTAGGTACCTTCGGCCTTGACGACCTGGAGGAAGACGCCTATCTAGCCCTGCTCCGGCTGCCCGCGAGCGACGTGGGCGAGCTGGCCGAACGGCTCGGCCGCCCGGCGGGCGAACTCACCGCGGCGCTCGCCCGCCTGGTCGAGCGGGGCTACGTCCGGCGGGCCGGCGACCGGTTGCTCGCGGTGCGGCCGGACATCGCCTTCGGGCCGGGGCTGCTGCGCCGGCACGGGGAGATGCAGCGGGCGCAGACGTTCGTCGCCGCCCTCATGGAGGAGTACCGCGAGCGCGCCGCCCTGCGGGACGCGCACGAGGCGGTCGAGGTCGTGGTCGGGGCCGCCGAGGTCCTGGCCCGCTGGCAGGAGCTGCAGCGTACGGCGCAGCGCGAGGTCAAGACCCTGGTCAAGCAGCCGATCGTGCTCTCGGCCGAGAACCAGGCCCAGTTCGAGGCGATGGCCGCCGGCGTCGTCTACCGGACCGTCTACGAGCGGGTGCTGATCGACGCGCCGGGCGACCCGTTCCAGCTCGCCTGGTCGGCGGCCAACGGCGAGCTGATGCGGATCGCGCCGGACGTCCCCACCAAGCTGATGATCCTCGACGAGCGCGCGGCGTTCATCCCCTCGATGTCGTCCAGCACCGAACCGGCCGCGCTGGTGATCACCTCGGGCGCCCTGCTGGACGTGCTCAACTGGGTCTTCGAGACCGTGTGGGCGGGCGCGGTGCCCTTCCCGGCGAGCGAGACCACGCTCAGCCCCGACGACCAGCGGCTGTTGTCGCTCATCATCGCCGGGTACACCGACCTGGCGATCGGCAAGCAGTTCGGCCTCAGCCACCGCACGGTGCAGCGGCGGGTCAGCCAGCTCGTCCGCCTGGCCGGTGTGGAGACCCGGCTCCAGCTCATCTGGCACGCGGCCAAGCGGGACTGGCTCTGACGCCGCCGTGAGCGCGCGGCCGGTTCAGGCCGGTGCGGCGGTGACCGGGGCGGATGCCGCCGCACGACGGGCCGCCCGGTCGCTCACCCAGCCGAACAGCACGCCGAACGCCGTCCAGAAGACGAGCTGCGTGCCGATCGAGGCCAGCCTGAACTGCCACAGCAGGGTCGCCGGGAAGCCGTCGGGCACCTCGTCGATCGCCGGCAGCAACCACCAGGCGGCCAGCACCGGCACCAGGAAGGCGGCCACCGCCGACACCCAGCGAGCCCAGGGGCTCCCGGTGACGCGGCGGGCGGTCGCCACCGCGACGGCGGTCGCGGCCAGGCCGACCAGGATCATCACCACGTAGAGCAGGGTGCGGCCGTCGATGGTCTCGGGGTCGCCCACCGCCGGCGGATTGGCCGGATATTTCATGAACGGTACGAGAATGACGGCGGCGAACGCCGTCCCGGCCGCGGCCAGGGCGAGCGGCCCGTCGGACCGTGGCCCGACCCGCCCGCGCAGGCCCGCGAACACGAGCGCGAAGACGCCGCCGATGGCGAGCCCGTACAGGCCGGTGGCCAGGAAGAGCCCCGCCTTCTGCACCGGTCTGCTGACCGCGGCCTCGTCACCGTGGCTGTGCCCGGCCTCCTCCCCGGCGTGCTCTCCGGCGTGCTCCGGCGGCGCGGCCCGGGCGGCGGCCTCCTCCAGGGCGATGGCGTCGTCCACCCGCGGCTCACCGAGGACGAAGGCGAAGCCGCCCGCGACGAGTCCGGCCAGCAGGCCCGCGAGCAGGCCCCTGACCAGCAAGGTGCGAATCATCTCGGCCCCTCAGTGGCAGGGCACGCCGAGCAGGTGGCGCCCGTCGTGCATCAGCTCGTGCAGGAGTGTGCCCGTCTGGGAGACGGCGCCGTTGTCCATGAGGGGTCGATGGAGTGGACAGTCCACTCATGTCAGGCCTCCTCAGGGTGACGCGTCCCATGTAGCGAGGTCACGACGGCCCAAGCGACCTGGCTCCCGGGGTCTCAGCCCCGGATACAGTGGCGCGTCCGCACCGGCATCTCACCGGATTTCCCTTGGACAACCGTGAAATCTCCCGGAACGTATCCCTTTCCCGTCGTACGCGTCAATGCGCCCCGTGCCTCTTGCCTGAAGATCCGCATATGAGACGATGCCGGACGAAGGCGACGGCGGAACGAGGAAGCCGGTGTGAATCCGGCGCGGTCCCGCCACTGTGATCGGTGAGCGATCCCCGACGAAGGCCACTGCCCCCTTTCGGGCGGGAAGGCCGGGGTGAGCGTCGACCCGAGAGCCAGGAGACTCACGCGGTCGCCTCCTCGAAGAAATTGGGGCGGATCTCCCCAAGAGAGGACGGTGGACGTCATGCCGGATGTGCCGGTGTGCGCTCTCTCCTGTCGCCCGGCGTTCGGGCGTTCTCCGGCGATCCCGCCCTGCCGCGCCGGTCAGGAAAGGCCCCGCCGATGATGAGACGACGCCCGTACCCCCTCCTGGCCCTGGCCTTGGCGCTGCTCGCCGGCTGCGGCGCGAACGCCGGCCCGCCCGCGCCGCCCGCCGCTTCCGCCGCCGCGGGTTTCCCGGTGACGGTGACGAACTGCGGGGTGACCACCACGTACGAGCGGCCGCCCCGGCGGGCCGTCACGATGAACCAGCACGTGACCGAGATCATGCTGGCACTGGGCCTGGAGCGGTCGATGGCCGGCACCGCCTACCTCGACGACCGCATCTCCCCGCAGTACGAGGCGGCCTACCGGGGCGTCAAGGTGCTCGCCGGGGAGTACCCGTCCTACGAGGCGCTGCTGGCGGCCGAACCGGACTTCGTCTACGGCGGCTGGGGCAGCGCCTTCGAGCAGGGCCGCAGCCGCGACGCCCTGGCCGAGGCCGGCATCGGCTCCTTCCTCAACCAGGAGGACTGCGCCACCGGCCCGGTGACCATGGACCTGCTGGAGCGGGAACTGCGCACGATCGGCCGGATCTTCGGCGCGGCCGAGCGCGCCGAGCGGCTCGTCACGCAGGCGCGCGGCGTGCTGGCGGACGTCAGGACGAAGATCGGCGCGGCCACGCCGGTCAAGGTGTTCGTCTACGACAGCGGCGACAAGGCCGCCTTCACCGCCGGCGGCAACGGGATCGGCAACGACATGATCACCCGGGCGGGCGGCGTGAACCTCTTCGCCGACCTGGACAAGGCGTACGGCGACGTCTCCTTCGAGCAGGTGGCCGACCGCGCCCCCGAGGCGATCGTCATCTACGACTACGGCGACCAGAGCGTGGCGGACAAGAAGCGGTTCCTGCTGGCCAACCCCGCGCTCAAGGACGTGCCCGCCATCAGGGACGAGCGCTTCGCGGTGCTGCCGCTGTCGTCCACGGTGCTCGGCGTGCGGGTGCCGGAGGCGGTCGCGTCGCTGGCCCGGCAGTTGCACCCGGACAGCTTCAAGTGAGCGCCAGGACGCCGGGCGCGCGCCTGCCGTACCCGGTGGTGCTGACCCTGCTCGCGGCGGCGCTCGGCGCGGCGGCGACGGCCGGGATCGGGGCCGGTTCCGTCGCGCTGGCGGCCGGCGACGTGTGGGGGATCGTGGCGCACCGCGTCGTGCCCGCGCTGGTGGAGCCGACCTGGCCGCGGGTGAGGGAGACGATCGTGATGGACGTGCGGGCGCCGCGCGTGCTGCTGTGCGGCGTCGCCGGGGCCGGGCTGTCGGTGTGCGGGATGGCGTTGCAGGCGCTGGTGCGCAACCCGCTGGCCGATCCGATGCTGCTGGGCGTCTCGTCGGGGGCGAGTGTGGGGGCCGTGCTCGTCCTGGTGCTGAACGTCTCGCTGTTCGGCGCGTTCTCGCTGCCGCTGGCCGCCTTCGCCGGGGCGCTGGCGGCGCTGTGCCTGGTCTACTCCCTGGCCCGCTCCGGCGGGCGGATGACCACCGTCCGGCTGGTCCTGGCCGGGGTGGCGACCGCCGAGGTGCTCTCGGCGATCGCCGGCTACCTCATCGTCACCTCCGGCGACCCGCGCAAGGCCGAGTCGGCGATGCGCTGGATGCTGGGCGGCTTCGGCGGCACCACCTGGGACCTGGTGCCGATCCCGGCGGCGGCCGTGCTGCTCGGCACGGTGGCGCTGCTCGGCGTCTCCCGGCCGCTGAACCTGCTGCTGGCGGGGGAGGAGGCCGCCGCCTCCATGGGGCTGAACGTGCACCGGTTCCGCGCCTGGCTGTTCGTGCTCGTCGCCCTGGTGATCGGCGCGGTCGTCGCGGTGAGCGGCGCCATCGGGTTCGTCGGGCTGATGCTGCCGCACGTCGTGCGGCTGCTGGCCGGGGCCGACCACCGCCGGGCGCTCCCGGCCGCGGCGCTGCTCGGCGCGGCCTTCCTCATCACGGCCGACCTGGCCGCCCGGACCCTGATCGCGCCCGAGGAGATCCCGGTCGGCATCCTGACCGCGCTCGTCGGCGGGCCGTTCTTCCTGTGGCTGATGCGGCGCAAGGCGGCCCGATGACCCCCGCAGAGCTGCTGATCGAGGACGTGCGGGTGGTCGCGGCTGGCCGCGACCTGGTGCTCGACGCCCGGCTGCGTGTCTCGCCCGGTGAGGTCGTGGCGCTGGCCGGCCCGAACGGCGCCGGCAAGTCGACGCTGCTGCGCACCCTCTACCGAGCCCGCCGCCCCACGTCCGGCCGGGTGCTGCTGGACGGCGAGGACGTCTGGCGGATGGGCGGCAGGCGGCTCGCGCGCCGGCTGGCGGCCGTCCCGCAGGAGCCGCCGGGAGACTTCGAGCTCACCGTGTACGAGGTCGCGGCCATGGGCCGCAGCCCGTACAAACGGGCCTTCCAGGGCGACGACGCCGGCGACCGGGAGATCATCATGGCCGCGCTGGAGGCCCTCGGCGTCAGCGCGCTGGCGCGGGCGCCGTTCGACCGGCTGTCGGGAGGGGAGAAACAGCGCGTGCTGATCGCCCGCGCCCTGGCGCAGCGCACCGGCACGCTGGTGCTCGACGAGCCGACCAACCACCTCGACCTGCGCCACCAGCTCGACGCGCTGCGGCTGGTCCGGGAGCTGGGCGTGACCGCCGTGATCGCCCTGCACGACCTCAACCTCGCCGCCGCCTTCTGCGACCGGATCTGCGTCATGGACGCCGGCCGCGTCGTCGCCGACGGCCCGCCCGCCCAGGTGCTCACCCCGGCCCTGCTCGCCGAGGTCTACCAGGTGGACGCCGAGCTGACCGTCCACCCGCGCACGGGGCTGCCGCAGCTCAGCGTGCTGCCCGGCCCCGCCGGGCGAACCGCCGCACGCGCGAGCCACGATCCACTCCGCCCGCCCGGCCCTGGCGGGCGAACCGCCGCGAGCCACGATCCGCTCGGCCCGAGCGGTCCCGGCGGGAGAAGCGCGCCATGAGCGAATCACGGGCCGCTCCGCCCGGCCCCGGCGGGAGGGCCGGCTCGTGAGCGGGTTGCGGGTCGCTGCGCCCGCGTCCGTCGCCGAAGCCCTGGCCGGCATCGCCGGCATCGCCGGCGTCGGGCCGTTCTTCGCGGTCACCGTCGGCGCGGCGGACGGCCGCTGGCGTCCCGTCGCCCACGCCTACGCCGACGGCATGGCGCACCTGGTGGCAGCCCGCGCCGCCCGCTACGGGACGAGCGAGCCGCGCATCGCCGCCTCCATCGTGCAACTCGGGCACGCCGCCCGCCTGTGGGCGCTCGTGCTCGGTTGCGCCGCCGCCCACGGCGTCGTCCCGGACCTCGGTGACCTGCACCAGGAGAGCGGGGGCGGCGCGCTGCGGCTGCCCGAGCCGCGCGGCCTGGTCGCGCCCGGCCTCGACGACCTCGCGCCGCTCCTGTACCGCACGGTCATGGCCGAGCACCTCGCGCCGCTGGCCGCCGGCCTGCGGGTCAAGGTCGCCCCCGGGCTGCTGCACGGCAACGCCGCCTCCGCGCTGGCCGAGGCCGCCCGGGACCTGGCCGGGGCGCGTCCCGGCCTGCGCGTCCCCGTCTCCGGGCTCGCGCGGCGGCTGCTCGGCCTCGGCGACCTCCGCGGCCGGGGCGACTTCACCGGCCCCGGCCTGACCTTTCGGCGCAGAACCTGCTGCCTGTACCACCGGGTTCCCGGCGCTGCGCGGTGCGGCGACTGCTGGTTCGGCCGGGCATCCCGGCCGGGACGCCCGGAGCCGTCACCGACCGTCGCTACCCTGGACGTGGATCACCGTGCCTGACGGGGGAGGTGACGATGGCGCCGCGCCCGCCTGATGAGATCGCGCCGGCCGTCGCCGACGTCGGCGCCATCGGCGGCTATTTCGAGCTGGCTCAGGGGGAGCCGGCCGATGCCGGCTGGCGTCCGCTCCAGGACCTGCTCACCGGCCGGAGCACGCTGGCGGCGAAGATCGACGAGGTGGCCCGCGCGCTCGGCACCCGGGAGCGCAGGGTCGCCGCCTCCATCATGTTCCAGGGCCTGGCCGCCCGCCTGTGGTCCCCGCCCGTCGGCCTGGCCGCCGTCCACGGCCTGCTGGCCGACCTCGGGCCGCGGGAACTGCGCTGGCTGCCCGCTCCCAGCGGCCCCCTGCCGCTGCGCGCCGCCCGCCTGACGGGCGAGCACGTGCGCGCGCCCGGTCAGGCCGCCGCGTTCCTCCACCGCCAAGTGGTCACCGAGCAGCTCGAACCGCTCGCCACGACCGTCGCCGGTCTCGTCGAGCTTGCGCCCGGCCTGCTGTGGGGCAACGCCGCCTCGGCCCTGGCCGGAGCCGTCCAGGCCGTGGCGCGGGCACGTCCGGGCGCGGCCGATGCGGCCGTGACGCTGGGCCGCGAGCTGCTGGCGATCGGCCGGTTGCGCGGGACCGGCGAACTCGCCGAGCCCGTCCCCGGCCGGCCGTTCTTCGTCCGGCGCAGTTGCTGCCTGTTCTACCGGGTGCCCGGCGGCGGCAAGTGCGGCGACTGCGCCCTGCTGTCCGGCCGGGAGCGCCGCGAGCAGTGGGCGCGGGCCACGGAGGAGAGCGGCGGCGTCGCCTGAGCGCCGCCGCCGGGGAGCCGGACGCGAGGGGCGCGACACCGCTCTCAACACGAGATGTTGGGTGTGACTTTTCGATCGGCCCTATATATGGTGTCCCCTGCAGCCGGTTCGGTCGCCCCTCCAGGGTGGCCGAGGCAAGAGGGAACCCGGTGGGAATCCGGGACTGCCCCGCAGCGGTAAGTGGGAACGACCGCCGTCAGGCGCACTGGGCCAAGGGCCTGGGAAGCGACGGCCATTAGGCGAACAGAGCTCGACGCCCACGAGTCCGAAGACCTGCCGGCCGCGCCGTACACGATCATGCGTGTGCGGCTGCTCCGAGGCCGCGCGGGACGGCCGACGGCACCGGGCGCGAGGGCTGTGCGGTCCCCGCCGGAGCCTCCTGCGCGTGCTCTCGGAACCTGACCGAGTTCACGAGGGGAGAGCGCAGTGACGGTCATCGGGGAACCGGCCACAGACCTGGCCGGGACGACGCCGGCGGACGGCGGAGGGCAGGAGCCGCGGCGCGTCCGGATGCGGGTGCGCAAGCGCAACGGCACGGCCGAGCCGGTCGACGTCAACAAGATCGTCCGGGCGGTGGGGCGCTGGGCGGACGACCTGACCGACATCGACCCGATGCGGGTGGCCACCAAGACGATCAACGGCCTGTACGACGGCGCCACCACCGCCGAGCTGGACCGCCTGTCGATCCAGACCGCCGCCGAGATGATCGGCGAGGAGCCGCAGTACTCGCGCCTGGCCGCGCGGCTGCTGGCGGGCTACATCGACAAGGAGGTCCGCGGCCAGGGCGTGGCCTCCTTCAGCCAGGCGATCCGGCTGGGCCACGCCGAGGGGCTCGTCGGCGACGAGACCGCCGACTTCGTCCGGGCCAACGCCCGCAAGCTGGACGACGCCGTCGACGCCGCCGCGGACCTGCGGTTCGAGTACTTCGGGCTGCGTACCGTCTACGACCGCTACCTGCTGCGGCACCCGTCCACCCGGCTGGTGGTGGAGACGCCGCAGTACTGGCTGCTGCGGGTGGCGTGCGGGCTGGCCGAGACGCCCGCCGAGGCCATCGGGTTCTACCGGCTGATGTCGTCGCTGGCCTACCTGCCGAGCTCGCCGACGCTGTTCAACTCCGGCACCCGGCACACCCAGATGTCCTCCTGCTACCTGGTCGACTCGCCCCGCGACGAGATCGGCTCCATCTACGAGCGCTATGCCCAGGTGGCCCAGCTCTCCAAGTTCGCCGGGGGGATCGGCATCTCCTGGTCGCGGGTGCGCTCGCGCGGCGCGCTGATCCGCGGCACCAACGGCCACTCCAACGGCATCGTCCCGTGGCTGCGCACCCTCGACGCCTCCGTGGCCGCCGTCAACCAGGGCGGCCGGCGCAAGGGCGCCGCCTGCGTCTACCTGGAGCCCTGGCACCCGGACGTCGAGGAGTTCCTCGAACTGCGCGACAACACCGGCGAGGACGCCCGCCGCACCCACAACCTCAACCTGGCCAACTGGATCCCCGACGAGTTCATGCGCCGCGTCGAGGCGGACGGCATGTGGTCGCTGTTCGACCCCGACGAGGTCCCGGAACTGCCCGACCTGTGGGGCGAGGCGTTCGACGCGGCGTACCGCGCCGCCGAGCGGGCCGGACGGCACACCCGGCAGGTCAGAGCCCGCGACCTGTACGCCAGGATGATGCGCACCCTCGCCCAGACCGGCAACGGCTGGATGACGTTCAAGGACGCCGCCAACCGGCTGTGCAACCAGGCCGCCGAACCCGGCAACGTGGTGCACCTGTCCAACCTGTGCACCGAGATCATCGAGGTGTCCGGCGACGCCGAGACCGCCGTCTGCAACCTCGGCTCGGTCAACCTCGCCGCCCACGTGGCCGGCGGCGGCATCGACTGGGAGCGGCTGCGGGCCACCGTGCGCACCGCCGTCACGTTCCTGGACCGCGTGATCGACATCAACTACTACCCGAGCGAGCAGGCGGCGGCCAGCAACCCGCGCTGGCGGCCGGTCGGGCTGGGCGTGATGGGCCTGCAGGACGTGTTCTTCGCGCTGCGCCTGCCGTTCGACTCGCCCGAGGCCAAGGAGCTGTCCACCCGCATCGCCGAGGAGATCTACCTGTCGGCGCTGGAGACCTCCGCCGCCCTCGCCGAACGCTCCGGCGCCCACCCCGCCTACGACCAGACGTGGGCGGCCCGCGGCAGGCTCCAGCACGATCTGTGGGACGTGAGCGGCACCCAGACCGAGCGCTGGGACGCGGTGCGCGAGCGGATCGCCGCCCACGGCCTGCGCAACTCGCTGCTGGTCGCGATCGCGCCCACCGCCACCATCGCCTCGATCGCCGGCGCGTACGAGTGCATCGAGCCGCAGGTGTCCAACCTCTTCAAGCGCGAGACCCTCAGCGGCGAGTTCCTCCAGGTCAACAACGCGCTGGTGGCCGAGCTGAAGGCGCGCGGGCTGTGGACCGAGCGGGTCAGGGCCGCCATCAGGCAGGCGGAGGGCTCGGTGCAGGGCATCGCCGAACTGCCCGAGGACGTGCGCCGGCTGTTCCGCACCGCCTGGGAACTGCCGCAGCGCGCGCTGATCGACATGGCCGCCGCCCGCTCGCCGTACATCGACCAGAGCCAGTCGCTCAACCTCTTCATGAGCGCCCCGACGATCGACAAGCTCTCCTCGATGTACCTGTACGCCTGGAAGTCCGGCCTGAAGACCACCTACTACCTGCGCTCCCGCCCGGCCACCCGCATCCAGCAGGCCACCGTCCCCCTCGCGAACCAGTCCGAGGAAGCCCTCGCCTGCTCGCTGGAGAACCCCGAGTCCTGCGAGGCCTGCCAGTGAGCGCGCCCGAGATTTCCGAGGAGAACCTGATGTTGCTCGACCCCGGCATGAGCCTGACCCTGCGCCCCATGCGCTACCCGCTCTTCTTCGACCGCTACCGCGACGCGATCAAGAACACCTGGACCGTCGAGGAGGTGGACCTGCACTCCGACCTCAAGGACCTGGCCAAGCTGTCGGACGCCGAACGTCACCTGGTCGGCCGCCTGGTCGCCTTCTTCGCCACCGGCGACACGATCGTCGCCAACAACCTCGTGCTCAACCTCTACCAGCACGTCAACGCCCCCGAGGCGCGCCTGTACCTGTCGCGGCAGCTCTTCGAGGAAGCCGTGCACGTGCAGTTCTACCTGAACCTGCTCGACACGTACGTCCCGGACGAGCAGGAGCGCTTCGCGGCGTTCGCCGCGGTGGAGAACATCCCCTCCATCCGCCGCAAGGCGGACTTCTGCTTCCGCTGGATCGACTCCATCGACGACCTGCGGCGGCTGGAGACCCGCGACGAGCGGCGCGCCTTCCTGCTCAACCTGATCTGCTTCGCCGCCTGCATCGAAGGGCTGTTCTTCTACGGCGCCTTCGCCTACGTCTACTTCCTGCGCTCGCGCGGCCTGCTGAACGGGCTCGCCTCGGGCACCAACTGGGTCTTCCGCGACGAGTCCATGCACATGGCCTTCGCCTTCGACGTGGTCGGCGTGGTGCGCCAGGAGGAGCCGGACCTCTTTGACGAGGACCTGGCCAACCAGGTCAAGGAGATGCTGGCCGAGGCGGTGGACTGCGAGGCCCAGTTCGCCGAGGACCTGCTCGGGCAGGGCGTGCCGGGCCTGTCGATCGCGGACATGCGCTCCTACCTGGAGCACGTGGCCGACCGGCGGCTGGCCCAGCTCGACATCGAGCCGCTCTACGGGTCGAAGAACCCGTTCGCGTTCATGGAGTTGCAGGACGTCCAGGAGCTGTCGAACTTCTTCGAGCGGCGGGTGTCGGCGTACCAGGTGGGGGTGACCGGCTCGGTCAGCTTCGACGCCGACTTCTGAGCCGCAGGGTGGGACGGGCCGGGCAAAGGCCCCCAGACCCGCCCTTGGCCTTACCCGACGACGAACTGCGGTAGTGCCTGCTGCGGGTGATGCGTCCACCGCCCGCGTGCCGTCCCGCTCCGACTCGGTCGAGGCGGGACGGCCAGGCCCGCGCGCCCACGCGTTCCATCCAGCACGTCCATCGACATCGGGGAGGGCTCACCATGCCTCACATCACCACCCGCGACAACACGAAGATCTTCTTCTACGACTGGGGCAGCGGCTCGCCGGTCCTGTTCATCCACGGCTGGCCGCTGAACGCCGACGCCTGGCACGACCAGATGAAGGCCGTCGTGGACGCGGGCTTCCGCGCCATCGCGCACGACCGGCGCGGCCACGGCCGCTCCGACCAGCCCTGGGACGGCTACGACTTCGACACCTTCGCCGACGACCTCAACGACCTCATCAACAAGCTCGACCTGCGTGACGTCACGCTGGTGGCGCACTCGATGGGCGGCGGCGAACTGGCCCGCTACATCGGCCGGCACGGCACCTCCCGGATCAGCAAGGCGGTGCTGCTGTCCGCCGTCCCGCCGCTCATGCTCAAGACCGCCGACAACCCCGAGGGCACCCCGAAGGAGGTGTTCGACAAGATCAAGGCGGGCATCCTGGCCGAGCGCTCGCAGTTCTGGCGCGACAGCGCCAACGGCTTCTTCGGCGCCAACCGGCCGGGCAACAAGGTGACGCAGGGCAACAAGGACGCCTTCTGGCTGATGGCCATGTCCGAGAACATCCAGGCGGGCGTGGCCTGCGTGGACGCCTTCTCCGCCACGGACTTCACGCAGGACCTGCGCAAGTTCGACATCCCCACGCTGATCGTGCACGGCGACGACGACCAGGTGGTGCCGATCGCGGCCTCCGCCGACAAGTCCTCCAAGATCATCCCGAACTGTGTGTACAAGGTGTACCAGGGCGGCTCGCACGGCATCGCGCTCGTCCCCGGCTCCAAGGAGAAGTTCAACACCGACCTGCTGGAGTTCCTGCGCGGCTGACCGCCGGCCGCTGCCGAAGGCCGGGCATGCGGGACGGGGCCGCGCCGCCCCTACCCGCTGCCCGGCGAGGCGTGGGGCGGGTAGGAGAACTCCTGCACCCCGGCGAACGTCTGCGGCCCGGTGATCCGGTAGTCGTGGGCGGCCTCGCTCTCCAGGTGCTGGGGGCCCACGTCGAGGGTGCCGGTGATCGACCAGACGCCGTCGATCCGCTGCTTGACGACGTACCGGAACTCGTTGAAGTCCTGGCCGGACGAGACGAACGTGTTGACCACGGTCAACGAGGTCCGGCCCGCGCTCAGCGACGGCGGGAGGTCCACGCTCTGGTCCTGCCACCGGTGCGTGTGCTGCATGGGCAGCGGTCTCCAGGCGCCCGCGGGTGCTCCGTCGACCGTGATCGCGGCGTGCTGCATGCCGATGCCGGCGTCGAGGCGGCGGATCAGCCGCACTCCGGTGTTGGCCGGATCGACGGTCACGGTGAACCGGCTCGAACCGCCGGGGCCGAACGCGCGGCCGTCGTCCACCAGGGCGCGGCCGGGCGGCTCGGCGCCGGTCTGGCTCTGACGCGGCATCCGCGCGCCGACCAGCACGCCGAGCGCGGTGGCGGCGGCCAGCGAGGCGGTGATGGCGACCGCGTACGCCTTCCGCGACCGGCCCCACCCGCCGTCTCCCTCACTCCCGGTCTGGTACCTGCTCCCGTACTCGTCCCCGTGCCGGTTCCTGCCTTGCGGGCCGTCCGCGACAGCTCCGGCCGTTCGCGCGAGCACGGCCGGCGTCGCCAGCCACGCCACCACCCCGGCCGCCTCCGGCTGTGCCGAGGCGGCGCTCGGGGGGACCGGCTGGCCTGCCAAGGTGGGCGCTTCCGGCTGGGCCGTCGGGCTGACCGCTTCGGGATGGGCTGCCGGGCCGGGTGGCACTGGCTGGGCCGTCACGGCGAGGGGGAGTGGTGGGGGTGCCACGGGGATGGTGTCCGGCTGGGCCGGGGCGATGCCGGCGTGGTCGGCGGCCGTGGCCGGAGCGATCGTGGCCGAGGTGGTCGGCGGTGGTGCCGAGGTGGTCGCGGGCGTGACGGCCGCCGGCGCTGGTGCCGGGACGGCCTGCATGACGGGTGCTGGTGCTGGTGCCTGGTTCGGTGGGGCGGTGGTCGGCTGGGTCGGCGCGGGGCCCTGTGCCGGGATCACCGGCTGGGCCGGTACCTGGTCGTGTGTCGGGGCCGGTGTTCGGTCGTGCGTCGGGGGCGGTGCCTGGTCGTGCGTCGAGGGCGGTGCGGCCTGGGGTGGGAAGGCCATGGCCAGGGCGTTCATCTGGGCTTGCGCCTGGGCCTGAGCCTGGGCGGCCAGGGCCGCGAGCCGGGCGACCCGCACCCGTTCCCACGCGTGCTCCCACTCAGGAAGCCGATGCTCGGGGACGCGGCACCCCCGCAGGAACGCCACCATCACCGCCTTCTTCGGGAAGCGCCGGCCCGCCAGCATGTCGGCGCAGGTGGCGCGGGGCAGCCGGGTGCCGCCCGCCTTGTCGGCGCGGGCCTGCAACTCCCGCAGCGACACGTCGGCCCGGACGAACTGCTCCGCCAGCAGCCACACCAGCTCTTCGTGCCGGGTCACCGAATCGAGCCCGGGGCGGCGCTCCGCCTCGATGGCTTCGAGGGCCTCGACGTCCGTAACTCCTCGCAGTTCCATGCTCATCGCGCCAGAGCCTGCCTCTCCCGACCGGGGCCGTCCGCCCGTACCGCGCCTGTCGTGATGCACAGTGTAGGAGCGATGACTTTGCGTGAGCGAAGGGTTTTCCGCCGGTGGGGTCTCCCCGCCCCCGCGCTGGGAGACCCCCGGGGGAAGACGTCGTACGCGAAGGCCGGTCCCGGCCCTGAGGCCGACCCTACGGCGGGCGGGCTTCATGGCCGCTTCGTCGTGCTGTCACGCGGGGAACGGGTTGGTGTCCGGGCGGGAAAGTCAGGCGAGCGAGTCGATCCACCGCTCCAGGCGGCGGCCCTCCGTCTCCAGGAGCGCGGGGTCGCGGAAGGTGTTGGTCAGCAGCGCGGCCCCCTGGTACGCGGCGAACAGCGCGACCGCCAGTTCCCTGGCGTCCTCTCGTCCCGTGGCGGCGAACTGGCCCTCGATCCAGTCGAGCAGCCGTCCCATGACCTTGGCGAGGGAGCGGTCGAGCCCGTCGTCGCGCTTGTCGAGTTCGGCGGCGAGGGTGCCGGTCGGGCAGCCGTGCCTGGCGGTCAGGTCGCGCTGCTCCGTCCATCCCCTGATCAGCGCCTTGAGGCGGTCGTGCGGCGTGCCGAGCCGTTCGAACGACTCCAGCATGGAGTCCAGGTGGCGGCCGTGCTCCTCGATGGCCGCCTCGATGAGCTGGTCCTTGGTCTTGAAGTAGTAGTAGACGTTGCCCACCGGCACGTCGGCCGCGCGGGCGATGTCGGCGAGGGTGGTCTTCTCCGCCCCCTGCTCGTGCAGCACTCGCACGGCGGCTCCGGCCAGCCGTTCCCGCTTCCCCGCCCGAGTTGAGTCAGTCACCTGACTAACTATAGACAGCTCCGCCCGGTAAGCGCTATGGTCCCGGAACTAAGTCAGTCAACTAACTAAATCCGTTCGGGAGGAAATCATGATCGTCGTCACGGGAGCGACCGGGAACGTCGGCAGCGAGGTGGTCCGGCTGCTGGATGCCGCGGGGGAGCGGGTGACCGCCGCCTCACGGCGGCCCGCGCCGGTGCCGGAAGGCGTCCGGCACCGGGTCGCCGACCTGGACGACCCGCCGAGCCTGACGGCGGCCTTCGACGGGGCCGACGCGTTGTTCCTGCTCGTCGCCGGGCACGAGCCGCGCGCCGTCCTGGAGGCGGCCGTGGCGGGCGGGGTCCGGCGCGTGGTGCTGCTCTCCTCGCAGGGCGCGGGGACCCGGCCGGCCTCGTACGCGCATCCGGTCGCCTTCGAAGAGGCCGTGCGCGGATCGGGGCTGGACTGGACGATCCTGCGGCCGGGCGGCTTCGCCTCCAACACGATGGCATGGGCCGGGACGATCCGCGAGCACCGCACGGCCGCCGCGCCCTTCGCCGACGTCGCCCTCCCGGTCATCGACCCGGCCGACATCGCCGAGGTCGCCGCCCTGGTGCTGCGCCAGGACGGTCACGCCGGGCGTACGTACGAGCTCACCGGACCGGAGGCGGTCACCCCGCGCGAACGCGCCGCGACGATCGGCGCTGCCCTGGGCGCGGAGGTGAGCTTCACCGAGCAGAGCCGGCAGGAGGCGCGGGCGCAGATGGTGCGGTTCATGCCGGAGCAGGTCGCCGACGGCACCCTGGACATCCTCGGCACGCCCACCACCGCCGAGCGGCGCGTCAGCCCCGACGCCGAACGCCTCCTCGGCCGCGCCCCCCGCACCTTCGCCGACTGGACGGCCCGCAACACGGCGGCCTTCCAATGACATCCACCACCCC
>NZ_SSXE01000153.1 GCF_021699195.1 Nonomuraea sp. MG754425
GCCCGGGGTCGGGCGCCCGCCGTGGAAGCCTGGTCCGGCGACGTGGCTCAGCGGTGGTCTTCGGCGCGCATGCCCACCCGGGGCGCGTCGATGACGACGTCGGTGAGGATGTCGAAGACGAGGGCGAGGATGCCGCCGACGACGAACACCCCGGCGCCGACCCAGACCAGCGTCCAGTTGGCGGCCGTCAGCCCGAAGCCGGCCACCACGGTTCCCACCAGCATCACCGTCACCGCGAGCCACGAGGACGCACGCCCGGCGTGATTGCCGAGATTCTCCGTATGCTCCGACTTCTTCCCCTCAACCATGACAAATCCTTCCTCTGCCGGATATCCCGCTATTGGTGCGAGCCGGCTCTCCACCGGCATACCCTCTGCCTTGTCCCATTCTCCCAGACTGGTTCCGCGCCCTCGTCGGCACGGTGGCTGTGTCTGGTTGCGGAACCGCCTACGATGGCTAACGGGGAAGTTTGTCTCGGCCTCTCCTCCTGGCGGCGCCGCCGGGGAAGACCTGCGAGGAGCTTTACATAAAGTGGCAGCCATTCTCGACAAGATCCTACGTGCCGGCGAAGGCAAGATCCTGCGCAAGCTCAAGCGGATCGCAGACCAGGTCAACTCCATCGAGGACGACTTCACGAGCCTGTCCGACGCGGAGTTGCGTGCGCTGACGGACGAGTTCAAACAGCGCTATGCCGACGGCGAAAGTCTCGACGATCTGCTTCCCGAAGCGTTCGCGACCGTGCGCGAGGCGGCCAACCGCGTGCTCGGCCAGCGGCCCTACGACGTGCAGATCATGGGTGGCGCGAACCTTCACCTGGGCAACATCTCCGAGATGAAGACCGGTGAGGGCAAGACGCTGACCTGCACCCTGCCGTCCTATCTCAACGCGATCGCCGGCAAGGGCGTCCACGTCATCACGGTCAACGACTACCTGGCCAAGCGTGACGCCGAGACGATGGGCCGCATCCACCGCTTCCTCGGCTTCGAGGTCGGCTGCATCATCGCCGGCCAGCAGCCCGAGGAGCGCCGCAAGCAGTACCAGGCGGACATCACCTACGGCACCAACAACGAATTCGGCTTCGACTACCTGCGCGACAACATGGCGTGGTCGCTCGACGAGTGCGTGCAGCGGGGCCACTTCTACGCGATCGTCGACGAGGTCGACTCGATCCTGATCGACGAGGCCCGCACGCCGCTGATCATCTCCGGCCCCGGCGAGCAGTCGGGCAAGTGGTACACCGAGTTCGCCAAGATCGTGCCCCGCCTGCGCAGGGGCGTCGAGGCGAAGAACCCGGGCGAGGAGAGCACCGGCGACTACATCGTCGACGAGAAGAAGCGCACGGTCGGCATCCTGGAGTCCGGCGTCGAGAAGGTCGAGGACTGGCTCGGCATCGACAACCTGTACAAGCCGGAGCACACCCATCTCGTCGGCTTCCTGAACAACGCGCTCAAGGCGAAAGAGCTGTTCAAGAAGGACAAGGACTACATCGTCTCCGACGGCGAGGTCCTGATCGTCGACGAGTTCACCGGCCGCATCCTGCACGGCCGCCGCTACAACGAGGGCATGCACCAGGCCATCGAGGCCAAGGAAAGCGTCAAGATCAAGGACGAGAACCAGACTCTCGCCACGGTCACCCTCCAGAACTACTTCCGCCTCTACGGCAAGCTGGCCGGCATGACCGGCACGGCGGCCACCGAGGCCAACGAGTTCCACCAGACGTACAAGCTGGGCGTCGTCCCGATCCCCACCAACCGGCCGATGATCCGCAAGGACCAGGCCGACGTGGTCTACAAGACCGAGGACTCCAAGTTCGACGCGGTCGTCGACGACATCAAGGAGCGCAACGACCGCGGCCAGCCGGTGCTCGTCGGCACCACCTCGGTGGAGAAGTCGGAGCGGCTGTCGAAGGCGCTCAAGCGGCGCGGCGTGCCGCACGAGGTGCTCAACGCGAAGAACCACGCGCGTGAGGCGTCGATCATCGCCGAGGCGGGCCGCAAGGGCGCCGTCACCGTCGCCACCAACATGGCCGGTCGAGGCACCGACATCATGCTCGGCGGCAACTCCGAGTTCCGCGCCGACCTCGAACTGCGCCAGCGCGGCCTCGACCCGGTCGAGACGCCGGAGGAGTACGAGAAGGCATACGCCGAGGCGCTGGAGAAGGCCAGGGCGGCGGTCAAGACCGAGCACGACGAGGTGACCGAGCTCGGCGGCCTCTACGTCCTGGGCACCGAGCGGCACGAGTCGCGCCGCATCGACAACCAGTTGCGCGGTCGTTCCGGCCGTCAGGGCGACCCCGGCGAGTCGCGCTTCTACCTGTCGCTCGGCGACGACCTGATGCGCCTGTTCAACTCGGCCAGGGTCGAGATGATCATGACCAGGCTGCAGATCCCCGACGACCAGCCGATCGAGTCCGGCATCGTCTCCAAGGCCATCGCCTCCGCCCAGCACCAGGTCGAGCAGCAGAACTTCGAGATCCGCAAGGAAGTTCTGAAGTACGACGAGGTGATGGACCGCCAGCGCAAGGTGATCTACGCCGAGCGCCACCGCGTGCTGGAGGGCGCCGACCTGCACGAGCAGGTGCGCGGCTTCGTCGGCGAGGTGATCGACGGCTACGTCGCGGGCGCCACGGCCGAGGGCTTCGCCGAGGAGTGGGACCTCGAGAAGCTGTGGAAGGCGTTCGGGGAGCTGTACCCGGTCTCGATCAAGGTCGAGGACCTCATCGAGGAGGCCGGTGGCCGCGAGGAGCTGTCCGCCGACTTCATCGGCGAGAAGGTCAAGGCCGACGCGCTGGCCGCCTACGACCGGCGCGAGGAGGAGTTCGGCGCGGAGACCATGCGTGACCTCGAGCGTCGCGTGATCCTCTCCGTGCTCGACCGCAAGTGGCGCGAACACCTCTACGAGATGGACTACCTGCGCGAGGGCATCGGCATGCGGGCCTACGCGCAGAAGGACCCGAAGATCGAGTACGCCCGCGAGGGCTTCGAGATGTTCGCCGCGATGCTGGAGGGCATCAAGGAGGACTCCGTCGGGTTCCTGTTCAACCTCGAGGTGGAGGTGCAGGAGAACCCGATCGTCGAGGAGGAGGACGCGGCCATCGCGGAGACCCGCTCGATCATCGCGCGCGGGCTGCGCGGGCCTGAGCGGCCTGCCGAACTCGAGTACTCCGCGCCCGGCGAGCAGGGTGACGTCGAGCACGTCCGGGTCCGCACGACGCAGGCGGAGCGGGCGGCGTACGGCAACGTGGAGCGCAACGCGCCCTGCCCGTGCGGGTCGGGCAAGAAGTACAAGCGCTGCCACGGAGACCCGAAGAACGCCTCCTGACCCTTCGGTCGTTCCCGTACGGGCCCCCGTCCGCCGCGACAGCGGCAGGCGGGGGTCCGTCTTTTCCGTGGTGAGCGGTCTAGGCCGTCTCGAATTCGGTGCACAACCACTGGGCGCCGTGCCGTTCCAGGCGGAGCGCGAGGACGTGGTTACGATCGCCGCAGTGCACGAGGGCGCACATCTCTATGACGCCTTCCCTGGGCTCCTTCATGTGCACGCTGCCGGCGAACGGCGGGCGGCTGGTGTGGATCATGCGGCCGGCGCGTACCAGGTCGCGGTAGGCGCGGTCGGTGAGCCGGTCCGTCAGGCTCTGCGGCGGGCGGCGGCCGGCCAGCACCTCGGCCAGGGCCTGGGTGAGATGGCGCAGCTTGCGCGCGTCGGGTTGGGCGCCGGGTGGTCCCCACACCAAGGGGCTCAGTGCCAGAGCGCCGTAGGTGGCCGGGGTGCGGTGCTCTTCGTCGTACGGGAGCTCCCGGGGCATGTGTTTCTCCGATTCTTTGCATGGAAGAAAGAGTCGATATAAGGAGTTTCCGGTCCGGCTCAGGAATACGGAACGCGCCAACTTGCCAGTTCGGAGCTGGAGTTCGTCCGCTTTTGCGGAGGAAGGTGGTCGAAGTTGGAGTGGCCGCCGCGCATTTTGGGGTGCGGCGGCCTGGGGTTTTGGTGCGGGACGGTTCGCGGCCGGGAGCGGGAGCTAGGTCTCGCCCGAGTCGACGTCGGGTTCCGGTTCGCGGCCGGGCGTCATGATGTTGAGCCGGCGGATCAGGAACGTGAACACGACGTAGTAGATCACCCCGTAGACCAGGCCGAGGATCAGGATGCCGGGCAGGTTCTCGGTGTTGGACTTGCTGGCGTTCAGCAGCAGGTCGAGCAGGCCGGCGGAGAAGCCGAAGCCGAGCTGCCCGCCGATCAGGGTGGTCAGCGCCATCGCCAGGCCCGTCAGGATCGCGTGGACGACCAGCAGCAGCGGGGCCACGAAGATGAAGGCGAACTCGATCGGCTCCGTGATGCCCGTGACGAACGACGCCAGCGCCGCCGAGAGCATGATGCCGCCCACGGTGGCCCGCCGGTGCGCGGGGGCCGCGCGCCACATGGCCAGGGCGGCGGCGGGCAGGGCGAACATCATGACGGGGAAGAAGCCGGCCATGAACTGGCCCGAGTGCGGGGCACCGGCGAAGTAGCAGTTCCAGTCGCCGCCCATCACCTGGCCGCCCACCTCGCACTGCGGCACCACGTACCAGACCACGGAGTTGACGAAGTGGTGCAGGCCGAGGGGGATGAGCAGCCGGTTGATCAGGCCGTAGACGCCGGTGCCGACCGGGCCGATGGCGGCCAGGGCCTCGCCGGCGTGGCGGATCCACTCGCCGATCACCGGCCAGAGCCAGCCGAAGAGCACGCCGAGGAGCAGCGCCACGATGGAGGTGACGATGGGCACGAAGCGCCGGCCGCCGAAGAAGGCCAGCCAGGACGGCAGCTTGATGCGGTGGAAGCGCTGCCACAGCAGCGCCGCGACCAGGCCGATGACGATGCCGCCGAGCACCTTGGTGGGGTTCTGGAGGCCGTTGTCGACGATCTCCTTGATGCCCTGCTCCGAGACCACCTTGACGGCGACGGTGTCGCGGATGTCGGAGCCGAAGAACATCACCTTGGTCACCCGGTCGAAGACCAGGTAGCCGACCACGGCGGCGAGCGCGGTGGAGCCGTCGGACTTGCGGGCGAAGCCGATCGCCACGCCGACGGCGAACAGCAGCGGCAGGTTGTCGAACAGGGCGGCCCCGGCCGCGGCGAGCACGCCGGCGACCTCGTTCATCCAGGCCAGCCCCGCGACGTCGGCCAGGCCGCCGGGCTCGGCGCCGTTGGAGCCGAGCATGTCGGGCTGGCCGAAGCGCTGCAGCAGGGCGGCGGCGGGCAGGGCGGCGATGGGCAGCATGAGGGAGCGGCCGAGCCGCTGGAGCACGGTCATCACGCGGGCGAGCGGTGACGGCCGGGCGGTGGCGGAGGTTTCGTTCACGTCTCGTTCACCGGGCGTTCCTCGGAGGCGTGGAAGTGCCAGGAGTCATGGGGTCGCGCGCCTCACGCGGCTCAGCCGATCGGGAGTCATGCAGGGCGCCGGGCGCGGCTCAGCCGCGTCTGATGGGCATCTCGAGGTTGGTGCGGAGCTGGTAGCGGTCGGCCCGGTAGGTGGACACGCCCAGTTCCGCGCAGACGCCGCCGGAGAACGACCGGCGTTGCAGCAGCAGGACGGGCCCGCCGGGGGGCAGCTTGAGCAGGTCGGCGTCGCTCGGGTCGGCGATGCCGCCGTCGATGGTCAGCTCACCGGCGTCCATGACCAGCCCGTAACGGCGTTCCAGCAGCTCGTACAGCGATTTCTCCGACAGGTCGTGGTCGGCCAGGTCGGGAGCGAGCTTGACCGGGATGTGGGCCCGTTCGATGGACAGCGGTTCGCCGTCGGCCGTGCGCAGGCGCTCGATGAAGTGCACCTCCTCGCCCGGCGGGATGCCCAGTTCCTTGGCCAGGTGCGCGCTAGCGCGCACGACGCGCCGGTCGAGGTCGCGCGAGCCCGGGATCAGGCCCCGCGCCCGCATGTCGTCGGTGAACGACGTGAGCTGCAGCGCCAGCTCGATCTTCGGCCGGGCGACGAAGGTGCCCTTGCCGGGCACCCGGTGCAGGCGTCCCTCGGACACGAGATGGTCGACGGCCTGGCGGACGGTCATCCTGGACAGGCCGAAGCGCTGGCAGAGCTCACGCTCGGACGGGATCGCCGCGCCTATGCTGAGCTCGTCACTGTCGATGAGGTCCAGCAGGATCTCGCGTAGCTGGAAGTACTTGGGCACCGGGCTGTCCGGATCGATGTGCGCCACGGATCCTCCCCTCGTCTCTGTCTGGACCATGGGCTATGGTTCGTACTGGTCTAGTCCGGACTAGACCACATGTCGCGAAAGACGGTCAAGTCGGAACCGCAATGACCCGAGGGATGGGCCAAAGATGACCACCAAGATGCGCAGCGAGATCGCCGAGCAGCCGACCGCGCTGCGGGCCACGCTGGACGCCCTGCTGCCCCAGATCGACGAGATCAAGGCTTTGGGCGAGCAGACTCGACAGCTTCTGTTCATCGCGCGGGGCACCTCTGACAACGCCGCAGTGTACGGGCGCTATCTGGTCGAATCGCGGGCCGGACGCCTGGCGGCGCTGGCGGCCCCGTCGATCGCGACCACGTACCGGCGCCGGCTCGACCTCGACGGGGTGCTGGCCGTGGCCATCTCGCAGTCGGGACGGACCGAGGAGATCGTCGAGACGCTGGCCTGGGCGAAGGAGTGCGGGGCCAGGACCGTCGGCGTCACCAACGGCGGCGCGGACAGCCCGCTGGCGCGCGCGGCCGACGTCGCCCTGTGCACCGTGGCAGGCGAGGAGAAGGCGGTGCCCGCGACGAAGACGTACACGACGCAGCTCGCGGCCCTGGCGGTGCTCGCGATCGGGCTGGGCGCGGACGTGGAGGCGGACGAGCTGCGGCGGGTGCCCGACGCCGTGGAGAAGCTGATCGCGGAGCCCGGCGACCTGGAGGCCGTGGTCGAGGGGCTGCTCGACAAGCCGGGCGTGGTCGTGTCGGGGCGCGGGCTGGCGTTCTCGACGGCGCTGGAGACCGCGCTGAAGCTCAAGGAGGCCTGCTACCTGCACGCCATGGGCCTGTCGTACGCCGACCTGCTGCACGGCCCGATCGCCGTCGTGGACGCCGACACGCCCGCGCTGCTGGTGGCCGCCGAGCACAGCCCGACCCTGCAGGGCACGGTCGCGCTGGCCGAGCGGGTGGTGGCGGCAGGTGCGGCGGCGTTCACGATCGGCGGGGGCACGGCGCTCGCGCAGGCGGGCACGGCCGCGCTGAACGGCCCCGAGCTGCCCGAGTGGCTGGCCCCCATGGGCCTGATCGTCCCCGGCCAGCTCCTCACCGAGGCGCTGGCCCGCAGGCTCGGCATCGACCCCGACGCCCCGCGCGGCCTGAACAAGGTCACCCAGACCGACTGAGCCGGTCGGAGTGCGAATCCTAGGGAGGGCCGGATGGCCGCGGACGTGAACGCGATCATCGCCGCGCTGGGCGGTGCCGACAACATCATCGATATCGAGCCCTGCATCACCCGCCTGCGCACCGAGGTGCGCGACGCCTCGAAGGTGGACCAGCCGGCGCTCAAGGCGGCCGGCGCGCACGGGGTGATGGCCGCGGGGAACGTGGTGCAGGTCGTCGTCGGGCCGGAGGCGGACACGATCGCCAGCGACATCGAGGACGTCATCCGCTGAAGGCGAGACCATGACGACTGTTCTCGCCCCGGTCGAGGGGACGGCCGTGGGATTGGCGGCCGTGCCCGATCCGGTGTTCTCCGCCGGCATGGTCGGGCCGGGAACGGCGATCGATCCGCGGCGGGGGCCGGGCCTTGCCGTGGCCCCCATCGCGGGGAAGATCATGAAGCTGCACCCGCACGCGTACGTCATCGTCGGCGACGACGGGAAGGGCGTGCTGGTGCACCTGGGGATCGACACGGTCCAGCTCAAGGGGGAGGGCTTCCGGCTGCTGGCGGCGGAGGGTGACAGGGTGAGTGCCGGGCAGCCGGTGGTGGCCTGGGATCCGGAGGCCGTCGAGGCGGGCGGGCGATCGCCGATGTGCCCGGTCGTGGCGCTCGACGCGCTTTCGACGGAGCTGACGGGGGTAGCGGAGGGGGCGGTGCACGTGGGGGACGAGCTCTTCAGATGGGAGCAGCGCCGCCCGTGACGGCTGGAGGTCCCGTCGGAGGGGCCGGCCAGACCCGGCAGAATGAAGCTGTTGTCCGCGTTTACCGCGATAAAAGCGGAAGATCTGGCTGGTCTGGACCAGCAGGAGAAGGAGGAAGAGCAAGATGGGTGAGCGCAAGGTCACCGTGACGGCGGAGGTCGGGTTGCACGCCCGCCCGGCGGCGACGTTCGTCCAGCGGGCCAAGCTGGCTCCGATGGACGTCACGGTGGCGAAGTCCTACGGCGACGGGCCGGTCAACGGCAAGAGCATTCTCGCGATCATGGCGCTCGACGTCAGGCAGGGCGAGACCGTGGTCATCGCCGCGGAGGGCGAGGGCGCCGACGAGGTGCTCGACGAGCTGGCGAAGATCGCCAGTACGCCATGAACCTCCGGGGGGTGGGGGTCAGCCCGGGTATCGGGCACGGCCCCTCGTACGTGCTGACCGTCTCCGTGCCCGAACCCCCCGAGGGCGCCACGTACACCGGTGAGGCGGAACAGGAGAAGGAGCGCGCGATGGCCGCGCTCACGCAGGTCGCGGGCGAGTTGGAGGCCCGCGGCAACCAGGCGGGCGGCGAGGCCGAGGAGGTGCTCAAGGCCCAGGCGTTGATGGCCGAGGACCCGGGTCTGGTCGTGAAGGTGCGATCGCTGATCGACCGAGGCACGGCCGCCCCCAGGGCGGTCTTCGAGGCTTTCACGAAATATCGGGACGTGCTCGCGGGGTCCGGGGGCTACCTGGGCGAGCGGGCCGCCGACGTCGGCGACATCAGGGACCGGGTGATCGCGCTGCTCACCGGGCAGGCCATGCCGGGGCTGCCGGTGGCGCCCGAGGAGCCGTACGTGCTGGTCGCCAGGGACCTCGCGCCCGCCGACACCGCGCTGCTGTCCAAGGACGACGTGGCCGCCTTCGTCACCGAGGAGGGCGGCCCGACCAGCCACACCGCGATCATGGCCAGGTCGATGGGCGTGCCCGCGGTGGTGGCCTGCCCCGGCGCGACGGGCATCCCGCCGGGCGTGCGGGTGATGGTGGACGGAACCTCCGGCGACGTACGCGTGCAGCCCGCCGAGTCCGACGTGGCCGACGCGGTCGGGGCCGCCACGGCCAGGAAGGCGGCGCTCGCGACGTGGACCGGGCCGGGTGCGACCGCCGACGGGCACCCCGTGCCGCTGCTGGCCAACGTGGGCGACCCGGCCGAACTCGACGCCGCCGTGGCCGCCGGGGCCGAGGGCGTCGGCCTCTTCCGCACCGAGTTCCTCTTCCTCGACCGGACCGAGCCGCCGTCGGCCGAGGAGCAGGTGCGCGCCTACCGGGCGGCGCTGGAGGCGTTCCCCGGCGGCAAGGTGGTGGTGCGCACGCTCGACGGCGGCGCGGACAAGCCGCTGGCCTTCCTGCCCACGCCCGCCGAGCCGAACCCGGCGCTGGGCGAGCGCGGCCTGCGCCGGTTCGCGCGCTTCCCCGAGGTGATGGACGCCCAGCTCAGCGCGCTGGCCGCGGCCGGCGCAAGCTCGGTGATGGCCCCGATGGTGGCCACCGCCGAGGAGGCCGCCTGGTTCGCCGGGCAGTGCCGCGACCGGGGGCTGACGGACGTCGGCGTGATGATCGAGATCCCGTCCGCCGCGCTGCGGGCCGGCGAACTGCTCGCCGAGGTCGACTTCGTCTCGATCGGGACCAACGACCTGGCCCAGTACGCCTTCGCCGCCGACCGCGGGCTCGGAGCCGTGAGCCGGTTGCAGGATCCCTGGCAGCCCGCCCTGCTCGACCTGGTCGCCACCACCGCGATCGCCGCGGCGCGGGCGGGCAAGCCGTGCGGGGTCTGCGGCGAGGCCGCCGCCGATCCGGCCCTGGCGTGCGTGCTGGCCGGGCTCGGGGTCACGACGTTGTCGATGGCGCCGTCCGCGCTGGCCGCCGTCCGCGCCGGGCTGGCCGCGCACACGCTGGAGCAGTGCGAGGCGGCGGCGGACGCGGCACGCGGACGATCTTCGGCGGCCGACGCGCGCGCCCAGGCCCGCGCTCACCTGCCAGGACTCGCCAGGCTGCGGTTGTAGCCGGGTCATCGCCCGGCCCGGCGGGGTCGTCGTCTGGATACCTTTGGAGTCATGCTTCGACGGATCGGTACGACAGGGCTCCTGGTGATCGCGCTCACCGCGTGCGGCGGTGAAGGCGGTGTGGCCGAGGCGGGGCCGACCGGAGGCAAGGCGGCCCCGCCCGCGCAGACCACCTCCGCGGCCCCCCGGCCGAGCGAGCCGCGGCTGAACCCCGTCCAGCGCGTGCTGGCGAAGCTGAGCGTCGAGGAGAAGGTCGGCCAGCTCTTCATGCCCGTCCTGTACGGCACCGCCGCCGACACCGTCTCCGGCGAGAACCAGGCCAGGTACGCCGCGCAGACCCCCGCCAAGGTGATCGCGAAGTACCACCTGGGCGGCGTGATCCTGTTCCCGCAGAACGTCAGGAGCGCGGCCCAGGTCGTCGGCCTGACCAACGGCATGCAGCGGGCGGCCGAGGAGGTGCCGCTGCTGATCGGCACCGACCAGGAGAACGGCCTGGTGTCCAGGATGTCGGCCCTCATGACCGACTTCCCCGGCGCGGCGGAGATCGGGGCGACCAAGGACACCGGCCTGTCGCGCGAGGTGGCCAAGGCGACCGGCGAGGAGTTGCGCTCGCTCGGCGTGAACCTCGACTTCGCCCCCGTCGCCGACGTGAACGTCAACCCGCGCAACCCCGTCATCGGCCGCCGCGCCTTCGGCGACGACCCGCAGCGGGTGGCGAAGATGGTGACGGCGGCGGTCAAGGGCTTCGGCGACGCGCGGATCGCGGCCACCGCCAAGCACTTTCCCGGGCACGGTGACACGTCCGTCGACAGTCACACCGGGCTACCGGTGATCAAGCACACGAAGGCGGAGTGGGAGCGCATCGACGCGCCGCCGTTCAAGGCCGCGATCGACGCCGGCGTGGACGCGGTGATGAGCGCCCACATCGTCTTCCCGAAGCTCGACTCCTCCGGCGACCCGGCGACGCTGTCGAAGACCATCCTGACCGGCCTGCTCAGGGAGCAGCTCGGGTTCAAGGGCGTGATCTCGACCGACGCGCTGAACATGGGCGGGGTGCGCAAGAAGTACGACGACGGTGAGATCTCGGTGCGGGCCGTGCTGGCCGGGGCCGACCTGCTGCTCATGCCGAACGACCTGCCGAAGGCGTACGGCGCGGTGCTCGCGGCGGTGAAGTCGGGCCGGATCTCCAAGGCGCGCCTCGACCAGTCGATCACCCGGCTGCTGACGCTCAAGCAGAACCGGGGGCTGCTGACCGAGGCGCCCGTGGCCTCGGCGCAGCGGGCGGCCGAGGTGCTGCGCTCGCCGGAGCACCGCAGGCTGGCCGCCCGCGCCGGGGGTTAGTGCGAGCCGTGCACGCCGCTGGCGATGTACATCGCGGTGAGCATGGTGAACAGGAACGCCTGGAGGAACTGGATGAACACCTCGAACGCGGTGATCACGATGGTCATCAGCACACCGAGCACGCCCAGGCCCGCGCCGAGCGGCGAGAGCTGCTCGAACAGGAACCAGAAGCCGACCGAGGCGAAGAAGGCCACGAGGAGGTGGCCCGCGAACATGTTCGCGAACAGCCGGATGAAGTGGGTGAACAGCGAGGTGATGAAGACCTCGGCGAGGATCAGCGGGGCGTAGATCGCGTACGCCCAGCCGGGCAGGCCGTCCAGGTGCACGACGCCCCGCAGGTAGCCGCGTACGCCGTGGTGGCGTACGCCGAGGTAGACCTTGATGACGTACACGGAGATCGCCAGCACCGCCGGGAAGTTGACGTGCGCGGCGACCGGGTACTGGATGAACGGGACGACGCCCATCAGGTTCCAGACGAGCACGGTGAGGAAGAGCGTCAGGAGCAGGCCCATCCAGCGGTCCGCGTCCTTGCCGAGGCTGGGCCTGGCGATCTGCTCGCGTACGAAGTCGTAGGTGTACTCGCCGATGCTCTGCCAGCCCCGTGGCACGATCTTCGGCTTGGCGAACGCGACCCAGCACACGGCGATGACGATGACCGCGCTGAGCAGCACGATGAGGATCGGTTTGGTGAACCATTCCGGCCCGCCGGGAAAGAGGGGGGCGAATTGGAAGAGTTCGGTTCCGGGAGCGGTCCACTCTTCGGGGGAGGTGATCAGGATCGTCGTCCGCACGGCGGTCCCTTCTAGGTAGCGATTTACGCTGGAAGGACACGATAACGGGATATTTTGGCCATCCTTTTTGAGGGGAAATGTCCGGTTATAAGGTGCGGGTCGCGGTAAAAGTCATTTCCGGGACGCTCTACCCTAGAACGATGGTTACGGGTGTGCTCATCGACTGGGGCGGGGTGCTGACGACCGGCCTGTCCGACTCCATCGCCCGATGGATCGCGGCCGACAGGATCGACGCCGACCGCTACTACACCGTGATGCGCGGCATGATCGACCACGCCTACCGCGGCGGCGCCGATGAGAACGCCGGTGAGAACATCGTGCACGCGCTCGAACGCGGCGAGCTCGACGGAGCCGCCTTCGAACGCGACCTCGCCGCCCGGCTGCTCACCGTGGACGGCGTCCCGCCGGTGGCCGAAGGGCTGCTGGAGCGCATGTTCGCGGGCTTCGACCGGGTCGAGGCCATGTACGACATGCTGCGTGACGTACGGGCCGGCGGCCTCAAAACCTGCCTGCTGTCCAACTCCTGGTCCAACACCTACCCCAGGGACGACTGGGACGAGATCTTCGACGCGGTCGTGATCTCCGGCGAGGTCGGCATGCGCAAGCCGGAGCCGCGCATCTACCGGCACGCGCTCGACCGGATCGGGCTGAGCGGCCCGGAATGCGTGTTCATCGACGACATCGAGGCGAACATCGTCGCCGCCCGCGAGTTCGGCATCGCCGGGGTCCACCACCGCGACGCGGCCACGACCATCGCCGAACTGGAACCGCTGCTGCGGCTCACGTTGCGCAAATAGCCCGCCGATGCGGTCGTGACCAGGCACTACGAGTAGGGTGGCGGGGTCTGGTGAGGCAGGACTCTCATGCGGAGCCCCCGCGGATGTTGGAAAGGTTCGTCATGCGCGTCTATCTGCCGTGCACTCTTCCGGCCCTGGCCGCGGCGGTCGAGGCGGGTGGGCTGGGCCCGGCCCCGCTCATCGGTTACGCGGTGACCCCGGCGCTGGTCGAGTGGTACGCCTCGGGGAACACCGAGGAACTCGAATACGTGGCGCTCACCGAGGCGGCCCGCGCCTCGCTGCGCCTGCTCGCCGCCGCCCGCGCCGAGGGCGTCCCGGCCGTATCCCGGCGCGTCGTGATCGCCGCCGAGGTGCCGGAGCAGTCCGTCACCGCCAACGTCGATCTGGAGGAGCGCGCCAGGGTGCGGCTCACGGAGGCGATCCGGCTGGTCAAGGTGGCCGCCGTGCACATCGACGACGAGTACGCGGTGCCCGACATCGAGGCCGCCCTCGCCGCGCTGCCCGCCGCCGACGACGGCGACGACGACGCCCGGTTCACGGTCGACGGAGCCGAGGCCCACGAACTCATGTGGTACGCGACACAGGAGATCCCCGACCTGCTGCGCGCGTAACGGTGCGATTACGGATGGTCGCTTTCCTGACGGTACGGAATCAAGCCTGGCTAAGGTCCCGGCCTGGCATGAAATCGTCTGACCGAAGGAGTCGGTTCCACGTGATGCGTCGAGCCGCGGCGATCGCCGTAGGTGCGGTGACCCTCCTCGCGGGCACGCCCGCGCAGGCCCAGGCCGCTGTGTTTCATCGATACGACCACCAGGACCCCTACCGGTCCGGCTGCGGGAACGCCGCCAGGGCCGTCAAGAGCGCCAAGATCGCCAGCCGGATCGACGGCTCGGTGGGGACGATCAAGCTGATGTGGTCGGGCCGCTGCCAGACCAACTGGATCGAGGTCCAGACCGCCACCTCCGTGAGCGGGACCATCAACCTCTACACGGCCGACAACCGGCACGACCGCTTCAGCTTCAAGGCCGGCAACCGCGGTCGGCACTGGGGCGACATGTTGTGGGCCAAGAACATGTGCGCCTGGGGCAGCGTCTCCGTGCAGTGGGGCGGCGGCACCGGCGGGCGCAACGGCCAGGGCACCACCCCCAAGGCCTGCGGGTAACCACGGGAGGGGGCCGTGTCCGTGCGGAGGCGGCCCCCGGTTCATCCGGATGTCACACCGGCCAACTAGGCTGACCGTGACATGACAAAACACATCATCTGGGATTGGAACGGCACGCTCTTCCACGACTCCGCAGCCGTGGTCGGAGCCACCAACGCGATCTTCAAGCCGTACGAGCTGCCCGAGCTGACCCTCGACGGCTTCCGCGCCGTCTTCACCCGCCCCATCTGGGTGGCCTACGAGCGGCTGCTCGGCCGCCCGCTCGAAGAGGGCGAGTGGCAGCAGCTCGACGACGGCTTCCACGACCACTACTTCCGGCTGTGCGACGTGTGCGAGCTGGCCGCCGGGGCCGAGGTCATCCTCTCCACCTGGACGGGTACCCAGTCGCTCTGCTCCATGGCCCCGCACACCCACCTGGTGCCCAAGGTCGAGTCGTTCGGCATCGCCGGGCACTTCACCAGGATCGACGGCCTCACCGGCGCCACCGGGGGCGAGAAGGCCGTCCACATGACCACGCACATCCAGGCCATCGGGGTCGATCCCGCCGAGATCCTCGTGATCGGCGACAGCGTGGACGACGGCCTCGCGGCCCGGCACGTGGGTGCCAGGGCGGTGCTCTACACCGGCGGCATGACCACCAGGGCCGAGCTGGAGGAGACCGGGCTGCCGGTGGTCGACCGGCTGGCAGAGGCCCTCGAATACGTCTGAACCTGCCCGAATCGTCCGGGGCGCGAGCCCTGGCGGGGGCGATGGCCGTACCCTTGCAGGGACCCCTCAGGAGGCTGCCATCAACCGCCTTGTGCTGTGGAACGTCGATCTCACCCTGGTCGACGTCACCATCGTGACCAGAGACGCCTACGCCGAGGCGTTCCGCGTCGTGACCGGGCGGCCACTGGTCAAGCTCGTGCCCCCGCTGGGCCGCCCCGACTCCGAGATCGTCTTCGAGACGCTCGCCGTCAACGGCATCGTGGCCGAGGACGATCACCTGCCCAGGTTCCTGTCGGCGCTCGCCATGGCCTTCGCCGACCGGCGCGGCCGGCTGGCCAAGGAAGGGCGGATGATGCCCGGGGCCAAGGCCGCGCTGAAGGCCGTCGCCAGGCTCGACGGCGTCGTGCAGACCGTGCTGACCGGCACGATCAAGAGCAACGCCGTGCACAAGCTGAAGGCGTTCGGGCTGGACAAGCACGTCGACTTCGAGCTCGGGGGGTACGGCGAGGAGGTCTACCCCAAGGCGACGCTGCTGCAGGTGGCCCAGTCGCGGGCCAGGCAGCGGCTCGGCACGGCGTTCACGGCGGCCAACACCGTCGTGATCGGGGACTCCACGCGGGACGTCCAGGCCGCGAAGATCGGCGGGGCCGCGATGGTCGGGATCGCCTCCGGGCGGTCGATGGCCTCGGAGCTGCGGGAGGCGGGGGCCGACCTCGTGCTGCCCGACCTGTCCAACGCCTCCGAGGTGGTCGCCGCGGTCGCCGCCCTCACCTCCCCGCTGGACCGCGCGGCCGGCTGACCCCGGGCCCCGTCAGGAGAGCGCCCGGAGGAAGCGGGCCGCGATCGGGGCCGCCACGGCGGAGCCCGCCCCGCCGCCCTCCACGACGACCGAGAACGCCACGTCGCCCTGGTAGCCGATGAACCACGAGTGCGCGGGCGGCTCGGCGCCGGAGCCGTACTCCGCCGTGCCGGTCTTGCCGGCCGTGCCGGCGGGGAAGCTGACCCCGTGCGCGGTGCCGTCGGTGACGACGGCGGGCATCAGCTCGCGCAGCGCCTTCGTCACGCCCTGCTCCAGCGGTTGCGGGTTGTCCGGCTGCTGGTCGGGGATGTGCTCGGCGGTGACGAGCCGCGGCGGGACGTACGCGCCCGAGGCGATGGCGGCGGCGACCGAGGCCATGTTGAGCGGGCTGGCCAGCACCCTGCCCTGCCCGATGGAGGCGGAGGCGAGGTCGGTGTCGTCCTTGGGGTCGGGGAACTCGGCGCGGACCGCGGGCACCCCGGGGGTGATCGCGGAGCCGAAGCCGAAGCTCCCGGCCACCTCGCCGAGCCGCCCGCCGTTCAGCGCGGCCACGCTCATCTCCCCGAACGTGGTGTTGCACGAGTGCGCGAACGCGTCGCGGAAGGACAGCGTGCCGAAGTCCTCGAAGCCCGCGTTGTGGAACGGGAAGCCGCCGATGTTCTTCTCGGCCGGGCAGGTGACCCGCTGGTCGGGCTCGACCCCGTCGGCGACCAGCGCCGAGGCCGTCACGACCTTGAACGTGGAGCCCGGCGGGTACTTGCCCATGAGCGCCCGGTTGAACCCGCCCGGCGCGTTGACCACGGCCAGGATCTCCCCGGTGGAGGCCCGCAGCGCGACCAGGGAGGCCGGCTTGTCCACGCCCTCGATCGCCCGGGCCCCCGCCCGGTGCACTTTCAGGTCGAGCGTGGTCTGGATCGGCCGGGTGCCGCCCGCCTCAACGACGGTTCTGACGACCTTGTCGCCCTGGACCAGGTCGATCCGGTAGCGGGTGGGGGCCTCGAACCGGTCGGGGAAGGTCTGCCGCATGCCCTCGATGAGCTGCTGCACCGAGCCGGGGGCGTCCGGGCCGTCGAGCCGGGCGCCGTCGGCGGCCAGCACCTGTGCGGGGGCCGCCCGTTCGGTGCGCACCCGCAGGGACAGGCCCTGGTCCAGCAGGGGGTGCAGGGCGGCGGGCGTCCAGCTCACCTTCCAGGCGCCGCCGCGTTCGACGAGCTGGAGCTGTCCGCTGTAGTCCCAGTCGAGCCGGCCGGCGATCCTGGCCTGGAAGCCGACCACGCCGTCGTCGGAGGAGCCGTCGGCGAAGACCCCGGTGGGGCGCGGCCGGTGGAAGGTGGCCTGGGTGGCCTTGAGGTCGGACAGGAAACGGCGGTGCCGGCTCTCGAAGTCGGCGGGCGGGTCGGCGGCCAGGGCCCGCATGGCCGCGTAGTCCTGGTCCGACCAGGCCGTCAGGTACCGGTCGGCCGTCTGCTCCGGCGAGCCCTCCGTACGCAGCGTCCAGACGACGCCACCCGCCACGACGGCCGGGATCAGGAGGGCGGCCACGATCCACGGCCACCGCCTGCGACGTCGCAGGCTCCGGCCGTACGTTCTCCCCGTTTGTGGTGCCATGTCGCAGAGAACACCAGAGTGGCCATGCTTATGTCCAATATTGATATGAGGGCCGTACGGATATAAATCCGGATATAGTCGCTGTTCATGGACCTGGTCCGGCATCTTCGCTACTTCATCGTGGTGGCGGAGGAACTGCACTTCGGGAACGCGGCGATCCGGCTCGGCATGGCGCAGCCGCCGCTCAGCCAGCGCATCAAACGCCTGGAGGAGGAGCTGGGCGTCCGGCTGTTCGACCGCTCCGCCCGTCAGGTCCGGCTCACCGAGCCCGGCCGGCTGCTGCTCGGCGAGTCCCGCGAGATCGTGAACCGGGTGGACCGGCTGCACGAGCTGGCCAGGCAGGGCCGGGCCGCGGTGCTGAAGGTCGGGGTCCCGCCCGACCTGGCCGCCACCGTGCTGGCCGCCCTCGTCGCCGCCTTCCGCGAGCACAGCCCCGACGTACGGCTCGCGCCCGCCGAGACCTGGACCGCCGACCAGGTGACGGCGCTGGCCGAGGGCGCGATCGACGTCGGGCTCGTCCGCCATCCCGTCACCGCCCCCGGGCTGACCTTCGGGCAGGTCCTGGTGCAGGCGCACGGTGTGCTGCTGGCCGGCGACGACCCGCTCGCGAGCGTCGGCGAGGTGCACCTGGCCGACCTCGCGGGCCGCGAGCTGCTGATGCCGCCCAAGGAGGGCGAGCCGGGCTGGCACGCCGAGGTGCTGGCCGAGTGCCGCCGCCAGGGCTTCGTCCCGGCGCAGGTGCACCAGGGCGCGGGGCTCGGACTGGTGCTGGCGGGGGCGGCGGTGGCGTTCGGGCCGCGGATGGAACTGCCGGGGCTGGCCTGGAGGCCGCTGCTAGGCTCGCCGATCACGAGCCGGGTCTCCACCGCCTGGCGCGCGATGACGCCCGCGGCCGCCGGGTTCTCGGCCGTGGCCGTACGTACGTTGAAGGAGAGCGCCGGGATGACCGAGGAAGGCGCCACGCCCGTGCGGCGGGTCAGCCGCAGGCCGGGGATGCTGGCATGAGCGGGCCCGCCTTCGACAGCCTGTTCCGGGCCGCCGGGGTCACCGGCTGGCTGTACGCGACCGACGTCGACACCGGCCTCGACGTCGGCCACGGCGCCGACGAGCCGCAGCCCACGGCCTCGATGTTCAAGGTGCCGCTGCTGGTGGCGATGTGCCGGCGGGCCGACGCCGGGCTGCTCGACCTCGGCGAGCGGGTCACGGTGACCGCGGCCGACCGGGTGTCCGGGCCGACCGGGCTGTCCTCGATGCTCGACGACGTGACCATCTCGCTGCGCGACCTGGCGTACCTGATGATCGCGCTGAGCGACAACACCTCGGCCGACAAGCTGCTGTCCCGGGTGGGGCTGGACCCGGTCAACGCCGTGCTGGAGGGGTTCGGGCTGGCGGACACGCGGGTCGTGCAGGGCTCGCGCGAGATGCTCGCCAGCATGGACGTGGACACCGGGCACGCGTGGCCGTTCGTGGATCCCGACGACATCGCCCGGCTGAGCGTGCTCGACCCCGCGCGGACCAACCGCAGCACCGCGCGGGAGATGGCCCGGCTGTTCGGGATGATCTGGCGGGACGAGGCGGCCTCCGCCCCGTCGTGCGCGTGGATGCGCGGCGTGCTCAACATGCAGGTGTGGCCGCACCGCCTGGCCTCGGGTTTCCCGTACGACGACGTGGCCGTCAGCGGCAAGACCGGCACGATGCCGACGCTGCGCTGCGAGTCGGGCGTGGTCGAGTACCCCGACGGCGGCCGGTACGCCGTGTCCGTCTTCACCCGGTCCTTCGGCACCGCGCTCAACCAGCCGCGCGCCGACGCGGTGATCGGCACGGCCGCGCGTATGGCGGTGGACCACCTACGCAGGTAGCAAGTTATGGGGGAGAGCGGGTATGACATTCCCCCTCACGGGCGACAGGATGATGCACATGGTTGCTGAGGGCGAGCTTCTCTGGGAGCCGAGCGAAGAGATCGTCGAGTCCGCCAAGCTGACCCACTACCTGCGATGGCTGGGCCGGCCCGTCGACTACGAGGACGCGTGGCGCTGGTCGGTCGATCGGCCCGCCGAGTTCTGGACCTCGATCTGGGACTACTTCGACGTGCTCGGCGACCGGGGCGACGGCCCCGTGCTGTCGGGGGAGATGCCCGCGGCCACCTGGTTCGCCGGCAGCTCGCTCAACTACGCCGAGAACGCGCTGCGCCGCACCGAGGGCACCGCCCTGGTGTTCGTCTCCGAGGACGGCGGCCGGCAGGAGCTGACCTGGGCGGAGCTGCGCGACGAGGTCGCCAGGGTGCGCACAGGGCTGGCGCGCCTCGGCGTCGGCCGCGGCGACCGGGTGGCCGGCTACCTGCCCAACATCCCGCAGGCCCTGATCGCCTTCCTGGCCACCGCCTCGCTGGGCGCGATCTGGTCGGCGGGCTCGCCCGACTTCGGGGTGCCGAGCATCGTCGACCGGTTCACGCAGATCGAGCCCAAGGTGCTCATCGCGGTGGACGGCTACCACTACAACGGCAAGAGCTACGACCGCTCGGCCGCGGTCAACGAGATCGCCGCCGCGCTGCCCTCGCTGCGCGCGACCGTGTGGATCCCGTACCTGGCCGCCGCCGCTGACGGGAGCGCGCCGCAGCGGGCCGAGCCCACCCGCACGCACACCGGTGAGCTGCCGCACGGCGAGGTGATCGGCTGGGAGGGGCTGCGGGCGGAGGAAGGGCCGCTGGAGTTCGAACGGGTGCCGTTCGGCCATCCGCTGTGGATCCTCTACTCCAGCGGCACCACGGGGCTGCCCAAGCCGATCGTGCACGGGCACGGCGGCGTCGTGCTGGAGCACCTCAAGTCGCTCGCCTTCCACCAGGACCTGGGCGAGGGCGATGTGTTCTTCTGGTACACCACCACGGGCTGGATGATGTGGAACTACCTCGTCGGCGCGCTGCTGGTGGGGGCCACGCCCGTGCTGTACGACGGCTCGGCCACCCATCCCTCGCCGGCCGCGTTGTGGCGGATCGCCGCCTCGGAGGGCGTGACGTACTTCGGGGTGGGGGCGCCGTACATCATGGCCTCGCTGAAGGCCGGTCTGCGGCCGGAGGGGCTGGAGCGGTTGCGCGGGGTCGGCTCGACGGGGTCGCCGCTGCCGCCGGAGGGGTTCGCGTGGGTGGCGGCCGAGCTGCCCGGGGTCCCGGTCGGGTCGTTCTCCGGCGGGACGGACGTGTGCACCGGGTTCGTGGGGGCCACCATGCTGCACGCGATCAGGGCGGGGATCATCCCGTGCCGGTCGCTGGGGGCGAGGGTGGAGTCGTACGACCCCGTGGGCAAGCCGGTCGTGGGTGAGGTGGGGGAGCTGGTGCTGACCGGGCCGATGCCGTCGATGCCGGTCATGTTCTGGAACGACCCCGCGGGCGAGCGGTACACCGAGAGCTACTTCGACGTCTACCCGGGCGTGTGGCGGCACGGCGACTGGATCAAGATCGACGAGGACGGGAGCTGCGTGATCTACGGGCGCTCCGACTCGACGCTCAACCGGGGCGGCGTGCGGATGGGCACCAGCGAGTTCTACCGGGTCGTCGAGCGGTTCGAGGAGATCGCCGACAGCCTCGTGATCGACACCGGCCAGCTCGGGCAGGAGGGGCGGCTGCTGCTGTACGTCACCCTCGCCGAGGGCGTCGAGCTGGGCGAGCCGCTGCGGCGGGAGCTCTGCGACGCGCTGCGCGAGGAGCTGTCGCCCCGGCACGTGCCGAACGAGATCCGGGTGGTGCCGGGTATCCCGCGCACGTTGTCCGGCAAGAAGCTGGAGGTCCCGGTACGCCGGATCCTGCTCGGCACGCCGGTCGAGGACGCCGCCAATCCCGACGCCATGGCCAACCCCGAGGTGCTGCGCCACTTCACCCCGTGAGAACCCCTTCCGCGGGTGGAAGAGATGGCCGATGCGATGGGATCTGCCATTCATACGCCGGAGTCTCGACGGTTAGAGTCCTGGTATGGACGTGCTCAGCGATGTGATCGCCGTCATGCGCATCGGGCGGCCCCGTTCGGCCCGCGTCGAGTGGCGTGCCCCCTGGGGGCAGCAATTCCCCGCGGTCCCCGGGGCGGCCGGGTTCCAGGTGGTCCTGCGCGGGTCGAGCTGGCTGCTGCCGCCCGAGGGCGAGCCGATCGCGCTGTCGGCCGGTGACGTGGTGTTCTTCCCGCACGGTCACGGCTACGCCATGGCCGACAGCCCCGGCACACCCGTGGCCGACGTCGAGTGCGACCCGGCGACCGACGAGGCCGACCTGTTCGCCTCCGCGTCGGCCGGCGCCCAGGGCGGCGAGCCTGCCACGGTGCTGCTGTGCGGCGGTTACCGGCTCGACCCGGGCCGGGCGCACCCGCTCCTGCGCGATCTGCCCGAGCTGATCCACCTCCCGGCGGGGCCGGGGCTGCACCCCGAGGTGCGTGCCGCCGTCGAGCTGCTGGGGGCCGAGATCCACCGTCCGCGGCTGGGGGCCGACACGGTCGTCTCGTCGCTGCTCGACATGTTGCTGCTGTACATCCTGCGGGCCTGGTTCACGGCGGAGCACGGGCGGTGTGTGGTCACCGGCTGGGCCTCGGCGCTGGCCGACCCGTCCGTCGCGGCGGCGCTCGACGCCATGCACCGCGACCCCGCCCGCCCGTGGACCGTGGCCGAGCTGGGCACGCGGGCGGGGCTGTCGCGGGCGGCGTTCGCGCGGCGGTTCACGGAGCTGGTGGGGCAGCCGCCGCTGGCGTACCTGACCTGGTGGCGGCTGTCCAGCGCGGGGCGGCTGCTGGGGGAGACGGACGCGCCGCTCAGCGAGATCGCCGCCAAGGTCGGCTACGGTTCGGAGTTCGCCTTCGCCAACGCCTTCAAGCGGGAGTACGGCATGGCGCCCGGCAGGTACCGCCGCACCGCCTGCCCGCCCCGCGTCCCGGGCGGGCAGGCGGTGCGCCATTCACGTGACGCCTAAATACGAAATAACCGTTTTGGCGGGATTTTGTTATTAGCCCGGCCTTTGCTTGACAAAACCCATGAATTCTCGGCCGTATGGGTAGGCGTTGATTTATGAGGATAAAGATTCGCAGAATTACCCTTCTTGGTGTCGCCGCCGCCACCGTGGCCTGCTCGTTCCCGGCCGCCGCCGTCGCAGACGAGAACGACCAGGCCGACCAGACCGACCAGCCGGGCCAGACGACCCAGACCGGCACGACCGGCCGCACGACCCAGACCGGCGTCCGTACCACCCAGACCGGCACGACCGGCCGTACCACTCAGACCGGTACGACCGGCCACACGGGCCGGACGACCCAGACCGGCCGCTCCACGGGGGCGGGGCTGGTGTTGCGACCCGGGGACAAGGGGGAGGCCGTCAAGGCGTTGCAGCGGCGGCTGCACGCCGGGCGCTACTACTTCGGCAAGATCAACGGTGTCTACGACGACCAGACCAAGATGGCGGTGTGGGCGCTGCAGAAGAACCGGCGGATGCTGGCGCAGGGCGAGGTCGGGCCCCGGGTGTGGATGGCGCTGAACCGGCCCTCCCGCCGGCGCCCGCTGGTGCCGGAAGGCGGCGCCAACCGGGTGGAGATCAACCTGAGCAACCAGATCCTGACGGTCTACCGCGACCGCAAGCCCGCGCTGATCTCGCACATCTCACCCGGTGCGGAGGTGCGCTACTGCAAGGACGGCCGCTGCGGCAACGCCGTCACCCCCGTCGGGAACTTCCGCGTCACGACCAAGGCGCCGGGCTGGACCACGGGACGGCTCGGGTCGATGTACAACTCGCTGTACTTCTACGGGGGCGTCGCCATGCACGGCTCGACCAAGGTGCCGCTGCGCCCGGCCTCCCACGGCTGCGTCCGCGTCCCGCTGACGACCTCCAAGCGCCTGTTCGAGATGGTGCAGGTCGGTGAGCCCGTCTACGTGCGCGGCAAGATCATGTGACCTGCACGCCCTGCGGCAGCCGGAACACCCGGTCGGGGTCGTAGGTGGCCTTCACCTCCGCCAGCCGGGCGGCGTTCGGCCCGTAGTACGCGCTCCGCCAATTTCCCAGATCCCGGTCGAGGTAATTCACGTAACCGTGATTCCCGAAATATCCGGCCATGTCGCCGTGCAATTTCCGCAGCCACCTCCGATCCGTTCCCTCCGCGTAATACTGCACGCTGAAAAGCGCCGCCCGATGCGGGAACGCGGTGGCCGACGGGCCGACCCTGCCGATCGTCCCGCCCATCGCGTCCAGCAGCACCGAGTGCCGCCCCGCTCGCGCCACCCCGTCCACCAGCGCCCGCACCCCGTCCGCTGGCAACCGCCGGTAGGCCAGGTGCGACTTGGCCGAGAACGTCTCCCGCGGCCTGCTTTTGCACTCGGCCACGGACATCGACGCGCAGCCGCCCATGATCTTCATCGCGTCCAGGTAGGAGACCGTCCGCACGGAACGGGACGACGGCCGCCCGGCCTTCCCGGCGAACGGGGCCAGCAGCCGCTCCGCCTCGGCCCGCGACCCGGTGTGGACGCCGGTGACCTCCACCTCCAGCCCGCCCGCCCCGCGGCCG
>NZ_SSXE01000154.1 GCF_021699195.1 Nonomuraea sp. MG754425
GAAGTGGGCGGGGTGGGCAGCGGGCCGCCGCCCGCCTGATGGGCCGCCTGCTGGGTGGTCCGCGTCGTCGAAGGGACGATCACGAGGAGGAGGACGGCCGCGGTGACCAGCAGGGCCGCGCAGACCGCGATGGCCGCTCCGGGCCAGCCCCGGTCGCGGTCGGGACGAGGGGCGTCGGACGCCTCTCCGGGCGCGGCGGGCCCGGACCCGGTGCTGAAGACGACTCCGCTGCCGCCGCTTCGCGGCCCGCTGGTGGCGGGTCCAGGTGATAAGGAGCGCGGCGGGGTGGGGGCCGGACTGTCGGCGGAGCCGGGATGATCGGCGGACGCTCGCGGACCGAAGTGCTCGGCGGGTACTCGCGGGCCGAGGTGATCAGCGGGCGCTCGCGGGCCGGTGTCCGGAGGAAGGCCCCGCGCACCAAGGGCTCGCGGGCCGGTGTCCGGAGAGAGTGGGGAGGCGTCAGGCTCTCGCGGATCATCGTCCGGGGACAGGCGGTAGGCGTCGCCGGGTGCTCCGGTCGACTCGGGCTCGGCCATCGGGGGCCACCCACCGCTCCCCACGGGCTCACCGGCCGGCGTCCCACCCGGCCACGCCCCCGGGAGCCCGTCACCCGGCGCACCCGTCCCGGGCCCGTCGCCCGGCAGGTGCGCGTCGGGTGAACGCGGCTCCGGCACCAGCGGCGGGGGCGGCCGGCCGCCGGTCGGCTCCCCCAGCAGCTCGAACAGCAACTCCCTGCTGCTCGGCCGGTTACGGGCGTCCTTGTCCAGGCAGGACTCCACGAGCTCGCGCAACCGCCCGTCCAGCCGCCCCAGCTCGGGCGGCGCGGTGAGGATGCGGTGCAGGACGGGGGCCACCGAGTCCTGGCCGAACGGGGCCGTGGCGTTGGCGGCGAAGCACATGGTCGCGCCCCACGAGAAGACGTCGGCCGCACCCGTGACGGCCAGGGCGGTGATCTGCTCGGGGGCCATGTAGGCGGGGGTGCCCACGCCGCGTCCGCTCACCGTGGCGGCGGCGTCCAGGGCCTTGGCGAGGCCGAAGTCGATCACGCGCGGGCCGTCCGGGCCGAGCAGCACGTTCTGGGGCTTGAAGTCCCGGTGGACGATGCCCGCCCGGTGGATGGCCGCCAGCGCGGTGGCCGTGCCGACCGCCAGGCGCTCCAGCGCGCCGCCGCTCCGAGGTCCCGTGAGGGCGACCTCGCGGGCGAGCGAGGGCCCGTCCACGTACTCGCTCACGATGTACGGACGGCCCTCGTCGAACCCGGCGTCGATCACCTGGGCCGTGCAGAACCTCGCCACGTGCTTGGCCAGCTCCACCTCCCGCAGGAACGCCACCCGCTCGTCCCCCACGGGCCCGTGCAGCAGCTTGACCGCGTACGTCTGCCCGCCCCGAGAACCGAGGAACACCGCGCCCTGCCCACCCTCACCCAGACGGCCGGAAAGCGCGTACTGCCCGAGTCGCTGCGGGTCCCCCGTTCTGAGCGGCTGCGCCGTTGGCACGGGCGCCTCCCCTCGCCGCCACCCTTCCGCCTTCCACTGAAGGCAACCGCCCGCGAACAGTCAACGGTGCCCGGCGCAATCGCCGCCTGAACGTGACACAGCCGGTCAGGACGTACGCGCGACCGTGCCCGAATACGTCACTTCGTCCTTACCGTCGCGGGTCACCTTGATGGCCATCCGGTTCACGTCCGAGGTGGGGATCATCCGGACCGTCCCGGGGTAGCACTCCTTGCCCTGGACCTGGTCGAGGGTGAAGACCATGCCGCTGCCCGAGCGGCCGAGGCGGCCCGAGCAGTGGAGGTCGGCGCCCCAGCGCATCGCGCCGCCGTCGTCGCCGGTCAGGTGCAGTTCGATGGGGAAGACGCGCTTGGCGGTGAAGTGCTCGGCCGAGCCCGTCCAGGCGCCGGTCAGCCCGGGGCCCTGGGTCGCCCCGAGCGCCCAGAGCAGGAAACCGGCGATGGCCATCGCCACCCCGGCCGCCACCACCGCCAACTGCCAGGGCCGCAACCGCCCACGCCACGAACGCCCGGCCCCGGAGGCCATGCCCCCGGCCGGGGCCTCGGCGACGTCCGAACCGGTGCCCGGGACGCCGACCGGAGCGGTGTCACGAACCCCGGCCGCATCGGTGCCGGGGGCCGTGGAAAAGCCGGTGTCACAGGCCCCGGCCGAACGGGGGTCGCGAGCCCCGACCGAACCGGTGCCGCGAGCCCCGGTCGCACGAGTGTCGCCGCCCTCAGCCTGAGCGGTGTCACCGGTCTCAGAGGGGGCCGCGCCGGTGTCACGAGTGGTGTCGGCGTCACCGCCCCCGGACATGGTGGACTCGGAGCCGGCGTCCCCGGCCGTGTCTTCGCGGGCGGCCTTCTCCTTGGCGCGCGCGGCCAGCAACGGCGCGGTGATCGCGGGAAAACTCGTCGTCGGGTCGGGGTCCGTGATGACACCGGGCTCGGCCTCGGCCGCCCCCAGCCCGACGACGGCGGCGAGCGGCCCCGTCCCCGGCGTCCCGCTCCCGCCGACCGGCGTCTCCCGGACCGGCTTGCGCCGGTCGGCGCCGTCGGCGACCCGGTCCTCGACCTCGACGGCGGCCATCGCCCCGGTGGTCAGCACGTCGGCGCCCGCCTCCTGCCCCAGCAGCAGCCGCAGCACCTCTTCCGCGTCCGGCCGCTCCTGCGGCTCGGCGACCAGGCACGCCTCGACGATCTCCCGCAGCCGCCCGTCCAGTTCCCCGAGGTCGGGCTGGCCGTACAGGACGCGGGCCAGCACCTCCTGATGGGTCTCGGCCGCGTACGCCTGCCGCCCCGTGGCCGTGTACGCCACGGTCAGCCCCCAGGCCCACATGTCGGCGGGCGGCCCGGCGACCTCGCCCTTCATCCGTTCGGGCGCCATGTAGGCGGGTGTCCCCATGGGCAGGTGGGTCGTGGTGACGGCGGTGTCCACCAGCCGCGACACCCCGAAGTCGATCACGCGGGGCCCGTCGATGCCGAGCAGCACGTTCCCCGGTTTGAAGTCCCGGTGCACCACCCCGGCCCGGTGGATCGCGCCCAGCGCGGTCGCGGTGCCGATGGCCAGCCGGTCGAGGGAGCCGCCCTGCCGGGGCCCGTCGGCGATCACCAGTTCCCGCAGCGAGGGCCCGTCCACGTACTCGCTGACGAGGTACGGCCGGTCTCCTTCGAGGTCGGCGTCCAGGAGTTGCGCGGTGCAGAACGCCGCCACCTTCCGCACGGCCTCGACCTCGCCCAGGAAGCGCCGCCGCGCGCCGGGGTCCCCGGAGAGGCTGGCGTGCAGGAGCTTGACCGCGACCGGCGCGTCCTGCGGCGAGTGGCCCAGGTAGACGACCCCCTGGCCGCCCTGGCCGAGTCTGCGTGTCAGCCGGTACGCCCCCAACTGCTGAGGGTCATCAACACGTAGCTCGGACATATCCTTCCATTATGCAGCTCACGCCGGGATGCGAGCGGCAGCCGGCCGACGTACCGGCAGCCCGGACGCCCGGCCCCACGCGATCGCGACGCCGGGCGTCCGGCGGTCACAGCAGTGCCGCGTACTCGTCCAGCACGGGCAGCACCACGTCCGCGGACGCGCTCGGCACCATGGCCACCACCTGGGTGATTCCCAGCGAGGCATAGTAGTCGAGCTTCTCCCCGGACGGCCGGGTGCCGAACGGGATCACCTCCGCCATCGGCCGTCCCGCCTTCTCGCAGGACTCCCGCAGCGCCGGCAGCGCCGCCTTGACGCCGTGCCCGCCGATCGGCATCCATCCGTCCGCGTACTCGGCCACCTGCGCGAACAGCTTCGGCCCCGCGGCCCCGCCCACGTAGACGGGCGGCATCCGGACGGGCTTCGGCCACGACCACGACGGCTCGACGCCCTCGAAGGAGGCCACCTCGTCCCGCCACAACGCGCGCATGGCCAGCACGTTGCGCCGGGCCACCTCGCGCCGCCGCCCGTACGGGACGCCGTGGTTCTCGATCTCCTCCACGTTCCATCCGAAGCCGATCCCCACGACCGCGCGCCCGCCGGACAGGTGGTCGAGGGTGGCGATGGCCTTGGCGGTGACGATGGGGTCGCGCTGGGCGGCGAGCAGGATGCCGGTGCCGACACGCAGCGTGCGGGTGACCGCCGCCGCGTAGGAGAGGGCGACCAGCGGGTCGAGGGTGCGCCTGTACTCCTCGGGCAACTCTCCCCCCGGCCCGGCCGGGTACGGCGTGCGCCGCGAGACGGGGATGTGGGTGTGTTCCGGCACGTACAGCGAGTCGAATCCGCGTTCCTCGGCCGCCTTGGCGAGTTCGTGGACCGGCATGGCCAGATCCGTCGCGAACATCGTCACGCCAAGCCTCATCCGGGACCTCCCACAGTAAACCAAGCGATTGCTCGGTTAAGATTTCCAGAGTACCTTGCAGAAGACCATCCCGCGGAAAGAGGTCCACGGTGAAGTTCTCTATCTTCCTGAATCCGCAAATTCCAGGCTCTGGTTACGCCGCCGAGGAGAACGCCAGGGCGAAACGCCCCATCGGGCGGGACACGGACTCGTACCAGAGGCTGCTGCACGAGGTACGGGAGATAGCCGTCCACGCCGACCAGGTCGGGTTCGACGCGCTGATGATGACCGAGCACCACTTCCACTCCGAAGGCATGGAGTTCTCGGTCAACCCGCTGATGTTCCTCACCGACCTGGCCGCCAGGACCGAGCGCATCCTGCTCGCGCCGCTCGGCCTCGTCCTGCCCGCGTGGGACCCGATCCGGGCCGCCGAGGACGTGGCGCTGCTCGACCAGTTCTCCAAGGGACGACTGCGCCTCGGCGTCGCGCGGGGCTACCAGAACCGCTGGATGAACGTCCTGGGCCAGCGCTGGCACGCCGCCGCCGCCCGCTCCGACGGCTCGGCGTCCGACACCCGCAACTTCGACGTCTTCGGCGAGGTCCTGAAGATCATGAAGATGGCGTGGACGCAGGAGACCATCCGCTACAAGTCGGACGTGCTCGACTACCAGGTGCCCTTCCCGTACGAGGGCATCGAAGGCTGGCCGGCCCAGGAGTGGACCCGCACCTTCGGCGCCCCGGACGAGCTGGACGACACCGGCACGATCACATCCGTCTCCGTCTGCCCCAGGCCGTACCAGAACCCGCACCCCGAGCTGTGGCAGCCGTTCACCATCTCCGACCGGTCGGTCATCAGGGCCGCCCAGGAGAACATCCTGCCGTGGATGTTCACCCCCAACCCCGACGAGCACGCCGCCAAGGCCAAGCTCTACCAGGAGGAGTCCGCCAGGCAGGGCCGCCACTACCGGCTCGGCGAGCACACCGGCATCCTCAAGATCGTCGGCATCGCCGACACCACCGAGGAGGCCATCAACACCTTCGGCCGCAGCATCCCCAAGGACTTCGCCGCCTTCTTCGGCCCGTTCGGCTACCTGGAGGTGCTGCGCAAGAAGGAGGACGAGAAGCACAAGCCGATCTCCCCTGAGAAAGGCGACGCCAAGCGCATGAACGACGTCGAGATGGCCCTGTTCGGCACCCCCGACGACGTCAAGCGCGGCATCCAGCGCATGCTCGACCGGATGCCCGACCTCGAATGGTTCGGCCTGTACATGCAGGGCCAGCAGGGCGTGCTGCCCCTGGACACGGTCAAGCGCAACCTGGAACTGTTCGCCACCAAGGTCGCCCCGGAGTTCCGATGAGGTTCTGGCTGGGGGCCTCGTTCGTCGAGACCGGGCAGTTCGTGGAGCTGGCGCGGGCGGCCGAGCGGTGCGGGTTCGACACCTTCACGCTCTCCGACCACCTCTTCCACGCCGACTTCGCCTCCCCGTACCCGTACTCGAAGTCGGGCCGGCCGCGCTGGGACGCGAGCACGCACTGGCCGGACGTCTGGGTGACGATCGGCGCCATGGCCGCCGTCACCGCCACGCTGCGCTTCTCCCCGAACGTGTACATCGCCCCGGCCCGTGACGTGTTCACCGTGGCCAAGCAGGTCTCCACGGCGGCGGTGCTGTCGGGCGAGCGGGTGACGTTCGGCGTGGGGGTGGGGTGGTGCAAGGAGGAGTTCGTCGGCACCGGCCAGGACTTCCACACGCGTGGCCGCCGCCTGGATGCGATGTTACCCGTGCTGCGCTCGCTCTGGGCGGGCGAGACGGTCGCGCTCGACGGGCTGCCGCCGCTGACGATCTCGCCCACTCCGGGCGGGCCGATCCCCGTCTACGTGGGCGGCGACAGCGAGGCGGCCCTGCGGCGGGCGGCCAGGCTGGGCGACGGCTGGATCGGCAACCGCATCTACACCGAGGAGCAGTTCGACGTCGTGCTGGACGCCCTGCGCCGCCACCTCGACGCGAACGGCCGGTCCCTGGAGGGCTTCGAGGTGATCGCGCCCCTCGCGGTGCTCCCGGACGCGGACACCTACCGGCGCTTCGCGGCCAAGGGGGTGACCGGGACGATGGCGGCCCCCTGGTGGCTGGCCACGCCCGAGGAGAAGGCCAAGCACGGCGAGGGCAGCCTGGAGCTCAAGATCGCCACCATGGAGCGCTTCGCCGAGGAGGTCATCGCCCGGATGTGACGGTCACAGCCCGAGCTCGGCCATGACGATCTCCACCAGCTCGGGGGGCGCCTCGCCGGCCACCCCGACCCGGGCCAGCGCCGCCAGCCCCAGGTAGGTGCCGTACCCGGCGAGCACCCGGCGGGCCGCTTCGTCCGGCGGCCGGCCGGCCTCTTCCAGGGTCGCGCGCATGTACGCCAGCCGCCGCTCGCTCACCCGCCGCGCGACCTCGCGCACCTCCGGGTCGTCGGCCTCGCTGATCAGCCGGAAGGAGACGGCCGCGTCGTGCCGGTCGCCGAAGGCCCGCCCCAGCAGGGCCCGCATGCGCGCCACCGGCTCGCGTACCGTCTCCAGTTCGGCGATGACCTGCTCGGTCCCGGTCTCCCACCGCCGCAACGCGGCTTCCACCAGCGCCCGCCGGTTGCGGAAGTGCCAGTAGAAGCTGCCTTTGGACACGCCGAGCCGCACCGCGACCGGCTCGACGGCGACGGCGGCCAGCCCGCCTTCCGCCAGCGCCTCCAGCGCGGCCCGCGCCCAGTCGTCCGCGTTCAACCGTCCCACCTGGCCAGCCTTCCATACGCGTGCGTACGGGAGGCCCAGGCAGGAAGATCAGTATGTCGGCGGGCCCGGCGGCGGGCCAGCCTTTGCACGTGGGCGTAAAAGGTACGAACGCTACTGACCGGCGGACAGCAGCGTGCGTCCCAGCGAGGTGAGCACGTGCCGAACCGCGGTGCCGTGGCGGTGCGTCTCGATCAGCCCGGCGTCGCGCAGCACCCGGGTGTGCCGGCTGACGGAGGCGGCGGACGTGGCGGCGCGCGCGGCCAGTTGCGTGGTGGTGGCCCCGCCGTCGATCGCGGCCAGCACCGTCGCGCGCGTCGCGCCGAGCAGGGCGACCAGCGACGTCGTGCAATTCGCCGGCCGGCGGAAGTGGGCGTCGGGGTCGATCGGGTAGACCAGCGTCGGCGGCAGGCCGGGATCCGCCAGGGCGACCGGCACGCGCCGGCAGAAGTACGACGGGATCAGCAGCAGCCCGCGGCCGTCGAGGTGCATGTCACGGTCCACGTCGTAGTCGACCTCGAGCACCGGGGGACGCCAGCGCATGAGCGGGGCCAGCCCGCTCAGCAGGCCGTCGGGGCCGCCCTCGGCCAGGTCGCGCAGCCTGCGGGCGGACTCCGCGGCGACGGCGGCGCTGATGACGTCGAGGTAGGGCGCGATGGCGATGGAGTGGTAGGCGCGCAGCGTGGCCGCCAGGTTCATCAGCGTCGCCGTCTCGCCCTCGGCCAGCCGCCGGCCCCATCCGGACGGCAGCGGCGACGAACGCGCCAGCGTCCGCATCTCCGCGCGCAGCCGGGCGCGCGGGGTGCTCAGGATGGCCCGCAACCCGGCGTCGAACCCGTGGACGCCTTCCGCGGGAGTGAGGAAGTCGGGGAAGTAGGGGCCGAACGGGACCAGCGCGGCCACCACCCGTTCGTGGCGGCGCAGCCGCTCCCCCTGCCCCCGCATCGCCTCCAGCCACGGACGCAGCGCCGCCGGCGGAGCGGGGTCGGCGAGCCGGTGCCGGCTGAACACGATCTCCCAGAAGGGGTCGGGGGCCTGCGCCAGCCGGGTGAGCCGTAGATCGTCGGCGGTGAAGTGAATCCTGAGCATCGATCCCTCGATCCCCCTGTCGGCACCACTTTACGGTGGCTCGTCCCCGCCGGACAGGTTCGTGATGATCATCGCGGCGCATCCGTGACCTGGCCGGCTTCCGCCCCGATCAGGCCGGGGTGCCAGGGGCGATAGCCTCGTCTCGTGCTCGAAAAGATCGCGGCCACCCGTTACGTCACCCCGCTGCGGGAGGGCGGCTCGCTCCCCGGCGTCGTCGAGGCCGACGACCTCGGCACGTACGTGGTGAAGTTCCGTGAGGCCGGCCAGGGCCGGCGGGTGCTGGTCGCCGAGATCGTCGCGGCCGAGCTGGGCCGCCGCCTGGGGTTGCGGACCCCGGAGCTGAAGCTCATCGACCTCGACCCGCAGCTCGGCGTCAGAGAGCCCGACCACGAGGTCCAGGAGCTGCTCAAGGCCAGCACGGGGCTCAACCTGGCGGTCGACTTCCTGCCGGGGGCGCTCGGCTTCGACCCGCTCGGGTGGGCGGCCGATCCGCTGTTCGCGGCGCGGGTGGTGTGGTTCGACGGCCTCATCCACAACATCGACCGGAGCTGGCGCAACCCCAACCTGCTGGTCTGGCACCACGACACCTGGCTGATCGACCACGGGGCGGCGCTCTGGTTCCACCACAACTGGCGCACCGCCGACCCGCAGCGGCCGTTCGACGCGGGCGACCACGTGCTCGCCCCGTACGCGGGCGACGTCGAGGCGGCGGGCGCGGAGCTGGCCGGGGGGATCACGCGGGAGCTGCTGGAGGGCGTGACAGCCCTGGTGCCGGACGAGTGGCTGGCCGGCGAGCCGGGCTTCGGCTCCCCCGGCGACGTCCGCGCGGCCTACGTCGATCATCTCCTGCGGCGGGCGCACGGGCCGCGCGAGTGGCTCAGGTTCCAGCAGCAGCCCGAGACCCGCAAGGCGGGCCCCGGATCGGTCGGCGAGTTCTGGCGGGGAGGCGGCGGCCGGTGAGCAGGGACGTCTACGAGTACGCGGTGATCCGGGTGGTGCCCAGGGTCGAGCGGGGCGAGCAGATCAACGCGGGGGTGCTGCTCTACTGCCAGCCGCGCGACTACCTGTGCGCCCGGGTCGAGCTCGACCCGGTCCGGCTGCGCGCCCTCGACCCGCACGCCGACCTCGACGGGGTGCGGCGGGCGCTCGGCGCGTACGAGCTGGCCTGCGGCGACGCGTGCGGGCCGCTGGCGGGCGAGCCGCTCGGCGGCCGGTTCCGCTGGCTGACCGCGCCGCGCAGCACGATCGTCCAGGCGGGCCCGGTGCACGCGGGCCTGACCACCGACCCCGGCACCGAGCTGGCCCGGCTTTTCGACAAGCTCGTCCGCATTTAGCCCCTGACCAGCGGTGATGAGGGTGGCCGCTGGGTAGGAACGCGGGAAGGGGGAAGGAGGGGCCGGCCGATGGGGGATGCCGAGCGTTCCGTCGGCGAGCACACGTTCCGGCTGAGCGATCTCACCCATGCGGGGACGTACGTGGTCGACGACCGCGGCCGGGTCGTCGAGGTCAACCATCAGGCCGAGCTGCTGCTCCGCCGCACCGCCGCCGAGCTGATCGGCCGCGACGCCCACGACCTGCTGCACCGGGGGCCGCGCGGCGAGCCGCTGCCGCGCAGCCGGTGCGTGATGCGCCAGCCCCTGCTCACCAGCGACACCGCGCACGGCGAGGACGTGTGGCTGGAGCGCGGTGACGGCTCGCTGATGCGGATCTCCTGGATGGTCACGCCGTCCCGGTACGGCGAGAACGAGGCCGGGGCGCTGGTGATCTTCCACGAGATCGGCTCGGCCGGGCTCGACCAGCGGGAGCGGGTGCGCTCGGCCGCGTCGATGTCGGAGCCCGAGCGGCTGGCGCTGCTCGCGGAGACCACCACGACGCTCACGGCGAGCCTCGACGTCGACGAGTCGCTGCGCCAGCTCGTCCGCCTGGTGGTGCCGCTGCTGGCCGAATGGGCGGTGGTGGACCTGCTCACCGAGGAGGGCGAGGTGACCCGCGCGGCCGTGGTCCACTACGAGAACGGCGTCCTGGCCCATCGCGTCGACCTGGAGCGGCCGATGCCGCGGGTCTCGCGCGAGGACACGATGCCCCTCGCGCGGGCGCTGCGCGGGGTCACCGCGACGCTGGTGAGCCCCGCGGACTACGAGCGGCAGCCCTCGGATTCAAGCATCGCGCGGGTGCAGCGGGAGTTGTTCGAGACCACCGGCATCCAGTCGGCGTGCACGGCGCCGATCCGCGGCGTACGCGACGTGGTCGGCGCCCTGACCCTCGGACGTTCCGAGCGGGCCCAGCCGTACACGATCGACGATCTGCTGCTGGTGGAGGACATCGCCCGCCGGGCGGGCCTGGCACTGGACAACGCCCGCCTGTACGAGCGGCAGCGGCGGGTCGCCGAGACCATGCAGCGCCACCTGCTGCCCCGGCTGCCGTCCGTACCGGGCCTGGAGATGGGCGCCTGCTACGTGCCCGCGCCGCGCGCCTCCCAGGTCGGCGGCGACTGGTACGACGCGTTCGTGCTGTCGGACGGCGCGGCGGGCCTGGTGATCGGCGACGTGGTGGGGCACGACCTCGACGCCGCGTCGGGCATGGCGCAGGTCTGCAACATGCTGCGCGCGTACGCCGGGGAGCTGGGGGAACCGCCCAGCGCGATCATGGAACGGCTCGACCAGGCGGTGGGCCGGATGGACGAGCCCACGATGGCCACCGTCGTCTTCGCCCGCGCCGAGCGCTGCGACGGGGGCTGGCGGTTCCGCTGGACCAACGCGGGTCACCCGCCGCCGCTGCTGGTCGAGAGCGACGGCCGCACCCGCTTCCTGGAAGGGGCTGCCGGCCTGCTGCTCGGCACCGGCTTCGGCCCCGACCGCGAGGACGCCGTGGTCGAGCTGCCGCCGCGCTCGACCGTGGTGCTCTACACCGACGGCCTGGTCGAGTCGCCCAGCCACTCCCTCGACGTGGGCCTGGCCCGGCTGAGCCGGCAGGCCGCCGCGCTGGCCCGCCATCCCCTGAACGACTACTGCGACCGGCTGCTCACCCGGGTCCGCCCGTCGGACAACGACGACGACGTCGCCCTGCTCACCCTGCGCGTCCCCGGCTGACGGCGCGGCCCTTAGAACAGCACGGACATGAAGGTGTCGACCTCGTGGAAGCCCACCTTCCGGTAGACCGCCCTGGCCGCGTGGTTGTAGTCGTTGACGTACAGGGAGACGACGGGGGCGAAGCAACTCGTGGCGGCCTCGACCACGGCGGCCATGCCCGCCACCGCGTGCCCGCCGCCCCGCAGTTCGGGGGCGACCCAGACGCCCTGGATCTGGCAGGCGTGCGGCGTGACGGCCCCCACCTCGGCCTTGAACACCACCCGGCCGTCGTCGATCCGCGCGTACGAGCGCCCGATCCTGATCAGCTCGGCCACCCGCGTGCGGTAGAGCGCTCCACCGTCACCGAGGTTGGGCGAGACGCCGACCTCCTCGGTGAACATCGCCACGCACGCGGGCAGCAGCGTGTCGAACTCGTCCGGACGCACCCGCCGCACCAGCGGATCGGGGCGGACGAGCGGCCGGCCGGAGATGGCCATGACGGGCTGCGCCCAGCGGATCGCCCGCGCCCGCCCCCAGTGCGGCTCCAGGCGCTCCCACAGCAGCGCGACCGCGTCCACCGGCCCCACGATGGACGAGCAGCGCCGCCCCTGCTTCCGGGCACGGTCGGCGAACGCGTGCACGGCCTCGGGGCCGGCGTTGACCGGCACCATGTTGGCGCCGGCGTAACAGAGCGACACGAGGCCACCGCGCTGCCCGAACCCCCACATCTGCCCACCGAGCCGGGCCGGGTTGAGTCCGACGGCCCGTACCCGAGAGGCGACGAAGACGTTGGCGACCGGGTCGGAGTCCAGCAGGGCGAGGACTTCGTCCCGGTCGTTGTCGTCGAGCACGCGCGACGCCGATGTACGCAGCATCACATGGTCAGACTACGCGAACGGGCACCGATTAGCTCATCCGGCGCTGCCCACGGTGACCCATTCTTGACGTCAGCGGGCGGTAAGCCTTTCGAGCACCCCCAGGACGCCGATCAGACCCGCGCCGCTCTTGGCCGACATGTGCTCGGCCGGGCGCGGGTCGGGCGACGCCGCGCAGGCCGAGTCCTGCCGGGGCAGGGTGCCGTTACGCAGGTAGGCGGCCAGGTGCCCGTCCACGCACGTGTTGCCCGAGAGCGAGATGCCGTGGTTGCCGCCCCGGTCGAGCACCAGGCGGGCGCGCGGGAACAGCTTGGCCATCTCCTGCGCCCCGTGGTACGGGGTCGCGGCGTCGTAGCGGGACTGGAGGATGAGGAACGGAGGCAGCTTCGGCGAGGTCTGGATCTTCACCGGCGTGCCCCCGGGCACCGGCCAGAACGCGCACGGGGCGTTGAACCAGGCGTTCGGCCAGGTCAGGAAGGGCGCTTCGCGGTGCATCGCGGTCATGTCGGTGCGCCACCTGTCCCACTGGCGCGGCCAGCGGGCGTCACGGCACTGGACGCCGAGATAGATGGCGTAGCCGTTCTCGTCGTCGGAGTCGTTCTTGCCGTGCCTGTTGTAGATGTCGGTGAGGCCCTTCGCGTCGCCCTGCCGGACGTAGGAGGACCACGCCTGCGCGAACTGGGGCCAGACCCGGTCGCTGTAGCCCGCCACGGTGAAGGTGTCGTCGAGCTCGCTCGGCCCCACGACGCCGCCGACCGGGTGCGTGCGCAGCCGGTCGCGCATCGCGTAGTAGGCGAACGACGTCTGCTTGGACGTGGCGCCCAGCTTGTAGACGTCGTTGTGCCGGGCGGTCCAGGCCAGGAACTGGCGGTGGCGGCGCTCGAAGGCGCGGTTCTGCTTGAGGTTCGACTCGTACCAGACGCCGGTCGGCCCCACCGTGCTGTCCATGACCAGGCGCCTGACGCGGCCCGGGAACAGGGTGGCGTAGACGGCGCCCAGGTAGGTGCCGTACGAGTAGCCGAGGTAGCTGATCTTCTCCTCGCCGAGGGCGGCGCGGATGGCGTCCATGTCCCTGGCGGAGTTCTCAGTGGTGAGATGCGGCAGCAGCCAGGACCAGAGCTGGCCGCAGCGGGAGGCGTACTCGGAGGCGCGGGCGAGCAGCGCCCGCTCCTCCACCTTGCTGTGCGGCACCGCGTCGGCCCTCGGGGCCCGGTAGTACGCGGCGGGGTCCACGCAGTGCATGGACGGCTCGCTCGCGCCGACGCCGCGCGGGTCGAATCCGACGATGTCGTACCGTTCGGCCACGTCGGCCGACAGCGACCTGGCCACGTACTCGGTCAGGTTCCGCCCGGACGCCCCCGGCCCTCCCGGGTTGACCAGCAGCGTGCCGAGATGGCCGGCGCCCTTGGACACCTTGGCCCTGATCCGGTTGACCGCGATCGTGATCGACCGCCCCGTCGGCTGCCGGTAGTCGAGCGGCACGCGTACGGTGCCGCATTCCAGGGCGGCCGAGGCGGTCTTGCCCGCCTCGGCGGTACAGGCCCCCCACGCCACCGGCGCCCTTCTCCCGGCCATAGCCGGCCCGTCCCCGCTCACGACCCCTGCGACGAGCACCGCCAGTCCGGCGACAACCCCCACTACCCGCTTCACCCGGCCCCCTTCCCTGTCATAGGCCCTGGAGATGCTCCCGCGGGCGAGGGGCGGTGACGCGGGGTATGGGGAAAGGCTTGCCGATCTGTGATTGTTCCATGGCAGTCTGTAACCGGACCGAAACTTTCGCCGTCGGGACACCAGAGCAGCCCGACACCCCGATCTTTCAGTTAGTTTCCGATACTTTCGGAACCCTCGACGGAGTTCCACCAGGCAGAGGCGGCACAAAGTCAATCATCGTTGAAACATTTCGACTGATCATTGACATGTTTCGATCAGATTCGCAGACTGAGCGCCGACGCCCACCTCCGAAGGGAGAGCCTTGTGATCACCGGCTTGGCCCGCTCCAGACTCGTCGCGCTGCTGACGGCGGCGACGCTCTCGGTCATGGGAGCGCTGACGGCCGCACCCACCCAGGCCGCCGCGGCCGCAGGGGTCGAGGACGAGGGCGCCGACTGCGCCGTGCCCGGCCTGCCCGACGCGGGCTCCCTGCCCACCACCGCCAGGCTCCCCGACCCCTTCAGGAAGCTGGACGGCACCCGCATCGCCACCAAGGCCGACTGGCGCTGCCTGCGGCAGGAGACCAAGAGACTGGCGGAGAAGTTCGTCTACGGCGAGAAACCCGCCAAACCCGCCAACGTCACCGGGACGGTCTCCAGGACCGGCATCAGCGTCAACGTCTCGCACAACGGCAGGAGCGCGAGCTTCTCGGCCGGCGTCGACCTGCCGAGCGGCACCGGGCCCTTCCCCGCGGTCGTCGTCCTGGGCGGGCTCGGGGCCGACACCGCCACGATCAAGGCGGCCGGCGCCGCCGTCATCAGTTACGACCCCCTCGCCGTCGGCAGGGAGGGCACGCCGCGCACCAACAAGCAGGGCGCGTTCTACACCGTCTACGGCGCGACCAGCGGCACCGGCGTCCTGGCCGCCTGGGCCTGGGGCGTCAGCCGGATCATCGACGTCATCGAGCAGTCGGGCGGGAGCATCCTGCGGGCCGACGCGACCGGCGTCACCGGCTGCTCCCGCTACGGCAAGGGCGCCTTCGTCGTCGGCGCCCTCGACCAGCGCATCGCGCTGACCATGCCGATCGAGTCCGGCAGCGGCGGCGTCGCGGCCTTCCGCTCGATCCCGGGCGAGAGCGGCGCCCAGCCGCTCAGCAGCGCCTACTCCGAGCAGCCGTGGCTCGGCGACGCGTTCGGCACCTTCACCGGCAGCCCCGCCCGCCTGCCGGTGGACACGCACTCCGTCGTCGGCATGATCGCGCCGCGCGGCCTGTTCATCATGGACAACCCGCACATCGACTGGCTCGCCGCCAGGTCCGCCAGCGTCGGCGCGCTGGGCGGCGCGGAGGTCTACAAGGCGCTCGGCGCGGGCGGCAACCTCACCTACTGGTCGGACGTCCAGGACGGCACCCACTGTGCCACCAGGTCCGAATGGCGCACCCCGCTGCAGCAGAACATCCAGAAGTTCCTGCTGAACACCGGCAGCTACACCGGGACGATGCGGATCGCCGCCGCCAAGAGCGGCAACCTGGCCGAATGGCGGGACTGGACCACCCCCACGCTCACCGACGGCGGCGGCGACACCACCGCGCCCACCACCCCCGGCGCCCCGTCCGCCGGCAACGTCACCGCCACCGGCGCCACGCTCACCTGGACGGCCTCCACCGACCAGGGCGGCTCCGGCCTGGCCGGCTACGACGTGTACCGCGAGCAGGGCGCCACCGACCCGCGACTCGGCCAGTCGGCCACCAACTCGATCACCCTCACCGGCCTGACCGCGAACACCCAGTACCAGGTGTACGTGCGGGCCCGCGACGGCGCGGGCAACCTGTCGCCCGCCTCGGCCACGGTCACCTTCACCACGACCGCCGGCGGCGGGGACACCTCGCCGCCCACGGCCCCGTCCGGCCTGACCGCCTCCGGGACGACGGCCACCGGCGTCACGCTGTCCTGGACGGCGTCCACCGACGACACCGGCGTCACGGGCTACGACGTGCTGCGCGCGCCCGGCGCGAGCGGCGGCACGTTCACCCAGGCCGGCACCTCGGCCACGACCTCGTTCGCCGACACCGGCCTGACCCCGAACACCACCTACCGCTACCAGGTCCGGGCCAGGGACGCCGCGGGCAACACCTCGCCGGTGTCGAACACCGCGCAGGTCACCACCCAGCCGGGCGGATCCACCGGGGCGTGCGCGGCCACCGGCACCGTACAGACCCAGTGGGCCACCGGCTACGTCATCCAGCCGCTCACGGTCACCAACACCGGCACCGCGGCCATCACGAGCTGGACGGTCACCTTCACCCTGCCGGCCGGTCACACCGTGACCGGCTCGTGGAACGGCACCGTCACCACCAGCGGCCAGAACGTCACCATCAGGAACGTCGCCCACAACGGCGCCATCCCCGCGGGAGCGAGCAACGGCAGCGCCGGCTTCCAGGTGTCCCGCCCGAACGGCGACACGACGCTCCCGTCCGGCTACACCTGCGCCTGAGCACCCCGCGCCCCGCCCGCTCGCCGATCGTCGCGGGCGGGGCCGCGCGGCGGTGCTAGCCGACCGTGACCGTGGGGCCGGTGCTCTCCTCGTCGAGGTCGATCTCGACGCCCATCTCCTCGGCCAGCCGCAGCGCCTCTTCGATCAGCGTCTCGACGATCTGCGACTCGGGGACGGTCTTGATGACCTCGCCCTTGACGAAGATCTGCCCCTTGCCGTTGCCCGAGGCCACGCCGAGGTCGGCCTCGCGGGCCTCGCCGGGGCCGTTGACGACGCAGCCCATGACGGCCACCCGCAGCGGCACCTTCAGCCCCTCCAGGCCCGCCTGGACCTGCTCGGCCAGCGTGTACACGTCGACCTGGGCGCGCCCGCAGGACGGGCAGGAGACGATCTCCAGGCCGCGCTCCCGCAGCCCCAGGGACTCCAGGATCTGCGCGCCGACCTTGACCTCCTCCACCGGAGGGGCCGACAGGGAGACGCGGATGGTGTCGCCGATGCCCTCGGCGAGCAGCGCGCCGAAGGCGACGGCGGACTTGACGGTGCCCTGGAAGGCCGGGCCGGCCTCCGTGACGCCGAGGTGCAGGGGGTAGTCGCACTTGGCCGCCAGCAGGCGGTAGGCGTTGATCATCACGACCGGGTCGTTGTGCTTGACCGAGATCTTGATGTCGCGGAAGCCGTGCTCCTCGAACAGGGAGCACTCCCACAGCGCCGACTCCACCAGCGCCTCGGGGGTGGCCTTGCCGTACTTCTGGAGCAGGCGGGGGTCGAGGGAGCCGGCGTTGACGCCGATGCGGATCGGGACGCCGGCCGCGGCGGCCGCCCGAGCGATCTCGCCCACCTTGTCGTCGAACTTCTTGATGTTGCCGGGGTTGACCCGGACGGCCGCGCAGCCCGCGTCGATGGCGGCGAAGACGTACTTCGGCTGGAAGTGGATGTCGGCGATCACCGGGATCTGCGACTTCCTGGCGATGATGGGCAGCGCGTCGGCGTCGTCCTGGGACGGCACGGCGACACGCACGATCTGGCAGCCGGACGCCGTCAGCTCGGCGATCTGCTGCAGGGTGGCGTTGACGTCGGCGGTGACCGTGGTCGTCATCGACTGCACCGACACGGGGGCGTCGCCGCCCACGGGCACGCTGCCGACCATGATCTGCCGGGAGTGGCGGCGATCGGCGAGCGGCTTCGGGCGTACCGTCGGGATGCCGAGAGCTACAGAAGACATTTCAACCCTTAATGTGACGACGCTATCCAGTTTAGGTAGCTAGCGGGACTGCCCAGCCGTGAGCTCGGCCGCACGGGCGCGGGCCCAGGCATCGGCCGCCAGCACCTCTTCGATGGAGTCGGCGGGGGTCACCTGGTGCTCCTCGACGACCTTGGCCACGGTGTCGACGATGCTCAGGAACGGCAGCCCGCCCTCGATGAACGCGTCGAGACACACCTCGTTGGCGGCGTTGTAGACGGCCGGCGCGGTGCCGCCCGCGCCGCCCACGTGCCTGGCCAGCGCGACGGACGGGAACGCCACGTCGTCGAGGGGCTCGAACGTCCAGGTGTGCGCCCCGGTCCAGTCGATGGCCCGCGCGGCGCCCGGCAGGCGCCTGGGGTGGCCGAGCGCGAGGGCGATGGGCAGCCGCATGTCGGGCGGGCTGGCCTGGGCGATCGTGGAGCCGTCGACGTACTCGACCATGGAGTGGATGATCGACTGCGGGTGCACGACGACCTCGATGCGGTCGAAGCCGATGTCGAACAGCAGGTGCGCCTCGATCACCTCCAGCCCCTTGTTGACCAGAGTGGCGGAGTTGATCGTGATGTACGGGCCCATCGACCAGGTGGGGTGCGCCAGCGCCATCTGCGGCGTGACCTCGCCCATCTCCTCGCGCCGCAGGCCCCGGAACGGCCCGCCGCTGGCGGTGATCACGAGCTGCTTGACGCACGAGGGGTCGTAGCCGCCCGGACTCGCGGCCCACAGGCACTGCTGCACCGCCGAGTGCTCGGAGTCGACCGGCAGGATCTGCCCCGGCTTGGCCAGCCGCTTGACCAGCGGCCCGCCGATGATCAGCGACTCCTTGTTGGCCAGCGCGAGCGTGCGGCCCGCCTCCAGCGCGACGAGCGTGGAGGTCAGCCCGAGCGCGCCGGTGATGCCGTTGAGCACCACGTCGCACGGCCACCCGGCCACCTCGGCGACCCCTTCGGGGCCGGCCAGCACGGTGGGACGGGCCCCGAGCGCCGCCAGCGCCTCCTTCAGCGCCGGCACGGCCGAGGCGTCGGCCACCGCCACGACCTCGACCCCGAACTCGGCCGCCTGCTCGGCCAGCAGCTCGACCCTGCCGCCGCCCGCCGCCAGGCCAGCGACCTTGAACCCGCCGGGGTGGGCGGCGATGACATCGAGGGCCTGGGTGCCGACAGATCCGGTGGAGCCGAGCACGACGACGGAGCGGAGGGTCTCTTCATGCACGTGTCCATTGTCCCCGCTGCGCGGCGCGCTCGGGCACGCGGGACCCGGACGGCCGCCGGTTCCGCCACCCGAGTGACGCACGAGAGGGCAGTTAATTCATCCCGGAATACCGTCATATCGGAATGCGCAAATCCCGAGAAACACGGATATTGCGGCGGCTACCTTCCAAGCTCATATCCGCTTCAGGGAGGTTTCTCATGCCCCGCCGCCGTACCCTGCTCACCACCACCGCCACCCTCGCCGCCGCGCTCACCGCCACGTTGACCCCCGCTGGGACCCCCGTCGGCGCGGCCCCGGCCCTGGCCGACGGCCTGTCCATGCGGCCCAGGCCCGTCCAGCAGGCCGCCGCCGACACGGCCGCCGAACGCAAGCAGGTCATCACGTACTGGACCGAGGGCCGCATGGAGGCCGCCCAGCCCGTACGGCCGCCGGCCCCGAAGGGGCAACCGGGCACGCCCCAGCAGGGCGCCACGTTCACGGCCCCGCCCAGCCGCGGCATCGAGACGCAGGCGGCCAGGAACCCCGGAGGGGCCTGGACCGGCGGCGGCGCGGTGACGCGCACCACCGGGCGGGTCTTCTTCACCGCCCAGGGCCGCAACGCCTCCTGCTCCGGCACCGCCGTGACCAGCGCCAACAAGAGCGTCGTGCTGACCGCCGGCCACTGCGTGAAGATGAACGGCGCCTTCCACACGAACTGGGTCTTCGTCCCCGGCTACGACAGGGGCGCGCGCCCTCTCGGCACCTGGGCCGCCACCAGGCTGCTGACCACGCCGCAGTGGAACGCGGGCGAGGACATCGGCTTCGATGTCGCCGCCGCCGTGGTCGCGCCGCTGAACGGCAGGACGCTGGTGGACGCCGTCGGCGGCCAAGGAGTGGCCTTCAACCAGCCGAGACGCCGCCAGACGCACGCCTTCGGCTACCCGGCGGCGGCCCCGTACGACGGCTCGAAGCTGGTCCACTGCAGCGGCAGGACGTTCGACGACACCGCCGGCACCGGCGACCAGGGCCTGACCTGCGACATGACCGGCGGCTCCAGCGGGGGGCCGTGGATGCTGAACTTCAACGAGTCGACCGGGCTCGGCACCCAGAATTCGGTGAACAGCTTCAAATACAGCACCGCGCCCGACACGATGTTCGGCCCCTATTTCGGCAACGAGGCCCAGGCCGTCTACCGGTCGGCGCAGACGGCCAACACACTCTGAGCAATTTACCGAAAGTAGTCACTAGAACACATCTCGTAGTGCACACTCGGGGGGCATGACCTTGAGCACCCCCCTGCTTGCGGCAGGACCGCTCCTGGCGGGGCTGATCGGCCCCGCGCTCCTCGGCGCGACTCCCGGCCACCAGCAGGCCGTCCCGGCGGCGGTCGCTCCCGCGCACGTGTCCGGCAGGAGCGACGTGGTCGAGCACGTGGCCGCCCGCAGCGCCGCCGACCAGCGGCGGGTGCTCGGCTACTGGACGCCGGAGCGCATGGCCAAGGCTCTCCCGATCGGCCTGCTCGGCGTCGTGACCGGCCTGACGGACGGCGTGACCGGCCGCACGGGCCTGCTCTCCGCCCCCGGCGCGCCGGGCGGGCCGGCCGACCTCACGCTGGCCCGCCGGCTCATGGGCACGCGGCACCTGGCCGCCGCCCGGCCGCAGGCCAGCACCATCGGCTCCCGCTGGATGACCGGCGGCCTGGTCTCCAGGACCACCGGCCGGGTGTTCCTGACCGTGGCGGGCAACGACTTCGTCTGCTCGGCGAGCACCGTCAGGAGCGCCAACAAGGACGTCGTGGTCACCGCGGGCCACTGCGTCAAGGACGGGGCGGGCGAGTGGGCGGCGAACTGGACGTTCGTCCCCGGCTACGACCGCGTGGGCCCGGCGCACCCGTACGGCCGCTACACCGCCCGCCGCATGTTCGTCGCCGGCCCCTGGTCGCGCAGCGGCGACGACAACTTCGACGTCGGCATGGTGGCCCTGGCCACCTCGCGCGGCAGGCACGTGGCCGACGTCGTCGGCACCCAGGAGATCGGGTTCAACGCGGACCGGGGCGGGCAGGCGTTCGGCTTCGGCTACCCCGCCGACCCGCCGTACGACGGGAACCACCTGGTCTACTGCGCCGGACGGCTCAAGAAAGACCCGTACAACCAGACCAAGGACCAGGGCCTGGGCTGCGACATGACGGCCGGCTCCAGCGGCGGGCCGTGGCTGACCAGGTTCGACACCGTCACCGGCAAGGGCACGATCACCTCGCTGAGCAGCTTCAAGTACAGCGACGACCGGCGCACGATGTACGGGCCGTACTTCGGCGACGCCGTCAAGGACATCTTCGGCACGGCCGAACGCGCCTGACCCGGGCGGGCCGGATCGGCGGCTCCCGCCGGCCCGGCTCCGCAGACCCCTGGGTCAGAGCGTCAGCCCGGTCAGCACCATGACCTTCTCGTACGTCAGGTCCTCCATGGCCGAGTGCAGCCCCTCGCGCCCGATCCCCGAATCCTTGACCCCGCCGTACGGCATCTGGTCGGCCCGGTACGACGGCACGTCGCCGATGATCACGCCGCCCACCTCCAGCTCCCGGTTCGCCCGGAAGGCGGCGTCCAGCGAGCGGGTGAACACCCCGGCCTGCAGCCCGTACTTCGAGTCGTTGACCAGCGCGTACGCCTCGTCCACCGAGGCCGCCCGCTGGAGGATCATGACGGGCCCGAAGACCTCCTCGCACGCCACCTTGGCCCCGGGCGGCACGTCGGCCAGCACCGTCGGGGCGAACGTCGCCCCCTCGCGGACGCCGCCCGCGAGCACCTTGGCCCCGGCCGCGACCGCCTCCTTCACCCACTGCTCGACCCGCTCGGCGGCGGCCTCCGAGACCAGCGGTCCCACCTGGGTCTTCTCGTCGGCCGGGTCCCCGGTGACGAGGCCGGCCACGGCGGGCAGCAGGCGCTCGACGAACGCGTCGTGCACCGGCTCCTCGACGATCACCCGCTGCACGGCGATGCAGCTCTGCCCGGCCTGGTAGTTGGAGTAGAGCGCGATGCGCTGGGCGGCCCAGTCGAGGTCGGCGTCGGCCAGCACGACGGCGGCGGCGTTGCCGCCCAGCTCCAGCGTCACGTGCTTGCGCGGCACCTGGTCGGCGATGGCGTAACCGACCGGGGCCGAGCCGGTGAACGACACGACCGGCAGCCGGGGGTCCTGGACCAGCGCCGGCGCGCGGTCGTTCTCGATCGGCAGCACGGAGAACATGCCGGCCGGCAGGTCGGTCTCGGCCAGGATCTCACCGAGGAGCAGCGACGACAGCGGCGTGGCGGGGGCGGGCTTGACGATGACGGGAGCACCGACGGCGATCGCCGGGGCGACCTTGTGGGCGACGAGGTTCAGCGGGAAGTTGAACGGGGTGATCGCCAGCACAGGGCCGTAGGGGACACGGGAGACGTAGGCCAGGCGGCCGGTGGCGGCCGGCTCGGTGTCGAGCCGCTGCACGTCGCCGGACCAGCGGCGGGCCTCTTCGGCGGCGAAGCGGAACGTGGCCACCGCCCGCCCGACCTCGCCCCGGGCCCACAGGATGGGCTTGCCGTTCTCGGCCGTGATCAACCGGGCGATCTCGTCGGCCCGCTCCGCGATCCGCCGTGACACGTGGGCCAGGGCTTCGGCCCGTACGTGGACGGGCAGCGCGGCGGCCTGCCCGGCGACCGCCGAGGCGGCGGCGACGGCCTCCTCGACCTGGGCGTCGGTCGGCACGGAATGCCTGCCGACCTCGCGTCCGTCGTGAGGGTTGGTGACGGTCAGCTCGGTGTCACCGGTCGCGGCGCGGCCGGCCAGCCAGAAGGTACGCACGTCCATACCTCGACGTTATGCCACGCCACAGACCGGGGATTTACACCAGGATGCACAACAGTCCCACGAGGGCCCACCGTTAAGTACAAGCCCTGTTGTATACCCATGATGTAACGGAAGTAGACCCAATTCGGGATGTTTACCATGCGGAGTGGTTTGAGCGATCTCCGCTATGGCTAAGTCATCGAGTGCGGGTCTCCAGCGCGGCGGGCCCCCGAGCAGAAAGGCGTGGGCCCCGTGACCCAGCAGCGTGAGGTCACAAGGACACGGAGTTCCTTGGTGGCAGGGGAGCTCTCATGACCTCGGCGCCTCTGGGGCTGCAGGGCGCCTACGCGATGGGTGAGCGCGCCGGCCACGACGAGCTCCGTTCACGCCTCCTCGACGTCGCGGTGAACCTGCTGCGTACCGACGGGCCGGAAAGCCTCACGATGCGCCGGATCGCGGCGGAGGCCGGCTGCACCACGACCGTCATCTACACGATGTTCGGCAACCGGGAGGGCCTGGCCGAGGCGCTCTACCTGGAGGGCTTCGAACGCTTTCGCCGCATCCTGGAGGCGGTGCCGCAGCGGCGCGACCCGCTGGAGCAACTCCACGCGCTCGGCCCCGCCTACCGGCAGGCGTGCCTGACCGAGCCCGGCTACTACAGCCTGATGTTCGAACGGGCGATCCCCGGCTTCGAGCCCAGCGAACGCGCCCGGACACTGGCCCGCGCGGCCCTGAACATCCTCGACCGCGTCATCGCCGACTGCATCTCGGCCGGTTACCTGACCCCCACCCAGCCCCGCAAGATCGCGGACGCGCTCTGGGCGGCGGCACAGGGGGCGATCTCCCTGGAACGGGCCGGGCACCTGCGCGACGGGCGCACGTACGAGGCGGTGACGACGGCGGTCATCTGCTGCTACCTGGTGGTGAAGCAGGAATAGGCCCCCGCCTGGCCGCCTCCAGGGCGAGCCACAGCTCCGCGCGGGTGCCCGGGTCGTCGAGGTCGCGGCCGAGCAGGTCGGCGACGCGTCTCATGCGATAGCGCAGGGTGTGGCGGTGCACGCCCAGCTTCTGCGCCGCCGCGTCCCAGTGGCCGTTGCTGTCCAGGTACGCGCGCAGCGACCCGACGAGGTCGGCCTTGGAGCCGTACGCGGTGAGCGGGGCCAGGACCGCGGCCGAGAACGCGTGGGCGGCGGCCGGGTCGAGCAGACTGAGCAACCCCTGCCCCGCCAGCTCATCGAACCTGACGACCACCCCAGCACGCCCATCCCC
>NZ_SSXE01000155.1 GCF_021699195.1 Nonomuraea sp. MG754425
CACCACCTCCACCCCGCGCGACCAGAACCCCCGACGAGCCGACTCGCAAGATGTGTGAACCCGACGAGATAGTTGGAACCGCAAAGGGGCCCCAAACGCCCATAGACCGGGCGAGCCTCCCCACACACCTACGAGATTGGCGACGAAATGGCCGACCTGACCAGCGACCGACTCCTCTTCGTCCCGCTGTCGGTGGCCGACGCCGAGGAGATGGTGCACGTCCTCAGCGCCCACACGCTGTACACGTTCACCGGCGGCTCCCCACCCACCCTGACTCAGTTACGCGACCGCTACACCCGCCAGGCCGTCGGCCGTTCCCCGGACGGCAGCCAGGATTGGCACAACTGGATCCTCCGCGAGCAGCCCGACGGCACGGCGATCGGCTTCGTACAGGCGACAGTCATGGACGAGGGCCGTCGAGCCGAGGTCGCCTGGGTGATCGGCGCCGAGTGGCAAGGCCACGGTTACGCGTCCGAAGCCGCCACGACGATGATCGCCTGGCTCCGCGCATCCGGCGTCGTCACCGTGCAGGCCCACATCCATCACGACCACACCGCCTCCGCTGCCGTAGCCCGCAAGGCGGGCCTCCGGCTCACCGGCCGCATCGACGACGGCGAACAACTCTGGCTGTCCGACTCCGACGAGCCCCACCCACCAACCCACACCGCTGCCCGATGAGCTCCGCACCGTAACAACCGCAGAAGGCCGAACGACGACCGCCAGGACTGCCCAGAACCCACCACCCAGCAGGCGGACGACATCAAGCCGAGCACCAACCGCACCTGGGCGATCAGGGCTGGGCAGGAGACCACCACCGCTCAACACGACGACATCCCCGCCTGCACGACCAGGGCCGGGCAGCCTGGAACCCGCACCACGTCATGAGAACGTCACTTGTCGCGCTGCCGCCGCACCATCTCAGCGATCCAGACAGGCGCGAACGGAGACGTACAGCCGGCAGGAGTCGGGTAGTCCTTGAGCACCTCCAGGCGCTCACCGATGGCGATCGCACGGGCGCGATGCTCGTCGTGCTCGATCCCGATCTGGGCCAGGCAGTGGTTCATCGCCCACTGCAGGCGATCCGGAGCGGCTTGCATCTCCGTCTCGATGACGTCGAGCAGTCCCGCGAGGTCGAGGCCCTCGGGCTGCTTCGCCACCCGGTCGGTGGTCAGCGCCCAACCGGCACTCGCGACCACCGGGTCCGCATCGGCGAACCAGACCACGCGTAGCTCTTCAGCGGACGAGTTCTTCTTCACCACGTAGTTCACGAGCCAGTCGTGCACCTTGGGGGTGCGCGCCGCGCGCAGCATGGCGTCCAGTTCGTCACGCTCGAACGCCTTCGGGCGGCAGATCAGGATCGCCAGCAGCCTCGCCGCGGTGTCGCCCGTCTCCCAGAGCCGGCAGGCGAGCTCCTGCTGCGTCTTCAGCCGCTTCGCGAGCGCGCGCAGCTTGCCGAGGTTCACACCGTGATCGTCACCGTGCTTCTCGTTCACCGCCCGCGCTCTCGGGTCCTCGAGCGCGGCCAACTCGGCCATCACCTCTGCCACCGCCGTCGCAGCCACCGGCATCTCCGTCACCACCGTCTCAACCACTGTCGCCTCGGCCGGCGTCGTCCCGGCCACCACATGCGAGATGCAGCCTACGACGGAAGCCGGCCACCTGCCGCTGACGCCGGCGACAACAACGACCAGCACCTGGACGAGCATGGCCGCGCCGCCCCGCACTCCATGAGACGTCACCCGGCCTCGGCGACGCCCCCACGACCATCGCCGAACAGCCGAATCCTCCGCACGAAACCCGGCCCTGCCGGCCACCAGGAGCTCACCGCGCCGCAACGACCCTCGTCAGACGCGAACCCAAGCAGCGGAACCGACCCAACGAGAGCGAACAAGCTCATTGATCAACTGCGCGACCACCGCTCCAACCATGACCTCCGCCGGGAGGCGACCACGAACGCTCACCGGCCCCAGACCCGCCGACCACGGCTCAGGTCACGGCGCCCGTGGCGGTGCAGACGAAGACGCGGTTCATGACCAGCCTGAGGTTGACGGAGATCCCCTCGGGCAGATCCAGGTTCTTGATCCGGCCGATGCGATCGTTCGCGGGAGCACTCAGGTAGCCGAGCTGCGCGCCCGACACGGCGTTGAAGAGGCGGAGCTCCACGGGGCTGGAGGTCCCGTTCCTGAGCGTCAGACGCTCGCCCAGAGCGTAGAACTCCCCCTTCACCTGCTTGGTCGTACTGTTCGCGTAGATGTACTCCGTGAAGGCGGATCGCCCACCGGCGTCACCGTCGTTCTGGTACGAATTGGCCCAGCAGTCCCACCGTGCGGCGGCGTGCGCCTGCGCTGTCGTGGCAGGCAGCACCAACGCTGGGACCAGCGCCGAGAGGGCGATCGCATGGGACATGGTTCTGCTACGCATGACACTCCTGTTCCAGACCCGCACCGGGCTCTTCTCACAACCCGGGAGCATGCCGATCGTCAGCGCTCCAGAAGCGCTTTGCGATCTCTATGAGCCGTCGATCCACGGTCCCGGCGTCCGGCCACGTCGCGTCGGTCTCTGCGGGTTGCCGATTGCCGAACGATCCGCTAGCAAGGACGATATAAACGGATGATCCGCTGCGTCACCGTGTTCCGTCCTGGAGTAGAACACGGAGGTCACGGCACCTGTGAGGGGCCACCCGCCGAAGATCTCGCCCGGCACGGATCGCCGCCGAAAGTCCGAGATCGCGACCTGCTGAGACCCGGCCTGGCCGGGGCGATGACCTGCCAGGAGTTCGTCATCTGATCATCTCGCCCAGCGCGGGCAGAACTCCACATGAAACTGCTCCCAGCCGTGCTCCTCCAGATCCGACCAGTCGTAGAGGCTGCGGCAGACGTGGTAATTGCAGGCACCCGGAATGTAGTGCTTCGTCGCGGCATGGGGTGGCCCGTCCTTGGTGACGGCGAAGATCTCCAGTGCCGCCTCCCGGAGGGCTGTCGTATCGCCCGTCAGGAACAGCGTCTGGGCGTGGACGGCCTGGTGAAGCAGGCTGCCGTGGTTCGGATCGCTTCGCAACGAGGGCTTGAGCCCGTGATCGACCCGCAGATCCCGCACCGGGACGCTCGCGGTGCGCAGCTCTCGGGGAGCCCTCACCGCGTTGATGTGCTCCCGCAGCCGCTTCCACCGCGAGGGCCGGAACTGCACCGCCCGATGGGCCAGCACGAGGTCGAGCGGCTTCTCGTCGTACCAGCCGACCCCGGGAGCGGTCGGCGTGGTGCGCATCGGCAGGTAGATCAGGGAGCGCGGAGAGCGCGCCGCGAGCAGCATCAGAGTGCCGATGCGTCGGCCGTCCACCCGATCCGCATACATCTCGTACGAATACTGGCCCTCGTAGAGCGCCCCGTTCTGCAACGGTCGAGCCGGTCGGATCACCCGGAAATCCGCGCCACCGAGCCGCCCACGCTGGACGGCGACCTTCAGCCTCAGGTCGTCCTGCGTGAGGTCAGCTCGCGAAGCACCCATCCAGACGTCTCCTCGTCAGCTTCGAACTCCCATCGGAATTGTCCCGATCATGGTCGAGGAGCACCACTTGATTAACGGCGGGCAGCCGCAGGTCCGGCGGTGGAACCGGCCGGCAGACGCCGATGGGAATGCGGGCGGGGTGATCGGTGCACCTGCTCGTACGAGTGCGGCCACGACCGGCACGCGCCGAAGAAGGAACACCAGGCAGGCTCTGACCTTGACCGCAGCCAAGTGACCCCCGGCAGCCGGCTCGGCCAAGGGTGCCCCGCGAACGCGGAACCGCCCCTTACTCGCGGATGTTTCCGCAGGTAAGAGGCGGTCAAATGATGTGGAGCTATGGGGATTCGAACCCCAGACCTCCTCCATGCCATGGAGGCGCGCTACCAACTGCGCCATAGCCCCTGGTCACCGCTCCGAGTCAGCCCGTTGCGGCGCTCCGAGAGCATATAGCCATCCGGCCCCATTCACCTAATCGCGCCGAACGCGGCGATCCCCCGCAGAGCAGCACCTGCGCGAACGGCCGAACCACCGCCAGATCACAGCCGCCATGAGGCCACTCAACGACCCAGGCCGGGCCGTACGGCCCCCGAGCCGTACGCACCACCACACCGGCCGAAGCCGGCTACCCCTCAGGTTTGTCGTCGCTGTGCACCGGCTCCGGCAACGTGCCGGCGTTGTGCTCCAGCAACCGCCACCCCTTACGCCCCTCCTGCATCACGGACCAGGAGCAGTTGCCCAGCCCGCCCAGCGCGGGCCACAACTGCTCGGGCAGCCCGAGCAGTTCGCAGATGCCCAGCCGCAGCGCCGCGCCGTGGGAGACCACGACCAGCAGCCCGTCGTCGTCGATGCGGGACGCCCATCGGCGCATCGCGATCGACACCCTGGAGGAGACGTCGGTGACGGGTTCACCGTCAGGAGCCTCCCAGGCGGCGTACTCCTCGGGCCAGCGCGCGGCGATCTGGTCGCGCGTGAGCCCTTCCCACTGCCCGCCGCCGCGCTCGCGGAAGTCCTTGTCGACCGCCACGTCGAGGCCGATGAGCCGCCCCAGGGCCAGCGCGGTGTCGTTGGCCCGCTGGAGGTCGGACGAGACGATCATGGTGGGCCGCAGCGAGGCCAGCAGCGAGGCCGCCCTCGCGGCCTGGGCGACACCGGTCTCGTCGAGGGGGATGTCGGAATGGCCCTGAAAACGCTGCTCGACGTTCCACAGGGTCTGCCCATGGCGCAGACACACGATCCGCCTGCTCATCGGGTGTCCTCGCGAACGGGCAGGCTACGGTGGCTCACGCGCGCGCCCGCTGGAGATTGGCCTGCATGACGCTCTCCGGCAGCGAGATGGCCGGGCAGTCCTTCCAGAGGCGTTCGAGGGCGTAGAACGTCCGGTCTTCCTCGTGCTGAACGTGGACGACGATGTCGATGTAGTCGAGCAGCACCCAGCGGCCCTCGCGCTCACCTTCGCGGCGGACGGGCTTGGCGTCGGCCTCGATACGCAGCCGGTCCTCGATCTCGTCGACGATGGCGCGTACCTGGCGGTCGTTGGTGGCGGAGCAGAGCAGGAAGGCGTCGGTGATGACGAGCTGTTCGCTCACGTCGTAGGCGAGGATGTCATCGGCCAGCTTGTCGGCCGCAGCTTCTGCGGCGATGCGCACGAGCTGGACGGATCTGTCAGATGCGGTCACGATGCGGGTCTGTCCTCCTGTGTCGGCAGCATGCCTTATGTTGAGGGTACCCTTCCAGCCCGAAACCCCTCACCTGTGTATCCGCGGGTCCCTTCAGCCTGCCGCGTAGTAGAGCCCGCGCTTGTTGATGTACTGGACGATTCCATCGGGCACCAGATACCAAATCGGCTCACCCTTTGCCACCCGCTGACGGCACTCGGACGAGGAAATGGCCAGGGCGGGAATTTCCAGCAACGTCACGCGGCCTTCCGGCAGCCCAGGGTCGTGCAGGGTGTGCCCGGGGCGCGTGCAGCCGACGAAATGCGCGAGCTCGAACAGCTCGTCCGCCTGCTGCCAGTCGAGGATGGCGCCGAGGGCGTCGGCGCCGGTGATGAAGAACAGCTCAACCTCATGACCGTAAATATCCGAAATATCACGCAAAGTGTCTATCGTGAACGTCGGCCCGGGACGGTCCACGTCCACCCTGCTCACGGAGAAGCGCGGATTCGACGCCGTGGCGATGACCGTCATCAGATATCGGTCCTCGGCCGCCGATACCTCGCGCCCCGACTTCTGGTACGGCCGCCCCGTCGGCACGAAAACGACCTCGTCGAGCCGGAAGTGGTGCGCCACCTCGCTGGCCGCGACAAGGTGCCCGTGGTGGATGGGGTCGAACGTCCCACCCATCACACCAACGCGCCGCTTCCCCTGCACACCAGGTGCATTCATCATGAAACGGACCTTACGCGGACGCTCCCCCTCAACATGATGGGACCCCCCTTCGTGATGACCGCGCATCACTTCCGTTGCGGACGTAGCATGCCGGGCATGACGACCACCCCGGACCGCAACCGCGTCCAACTGCCCGGCATCTCGTCCCGTGCCTACGAACACCCCGCAGACCGGTCCGCCCTGGTCGCTCTGCGCAAGCTCAGTGGGTTCGACACGGTTCTCAAGCAGATGTCCGGCCTGGTCAGTGAGCGGCGGCTGCGCCTGATGTACCTGGCCTCGGCCGTACGCGTGAGCGAGACACAGTTCCGCTCCCTCTACGACATGGGCCGCGACGCCGCCTACACCCTCGACCTGCACCGGATCCCCGAGATCTACGTCCAGCAGGACGCGCAGGTCCAGGCCAAGGCCATCGGCTTCGACGACCCGTTCATCGTGGTCACCACCGGCCTGCTCAACCTCATGAACGAGGAGGAGCAGCGCTTCGTCATCGGCCACGAGACCTCGCACATCCTGTCGGGGCACGCGGTCTACCGGACGATGCTCGACATCCTGACCCGCCTCGCCACCCGCGTCGCCTGGATCCCGCTCGGCTACATCGGCCTGCGCGCGATCGTCGCGGGCCTGGAGGAGTGGTACCGCAAGTCCGAGCTGTCCTCCGACCGCGGCGGCCTGCTCGTCGGCCAGGACCCCGACGCGGCCAAGCGCGCGCTGATGAAGCTGGCCGGCGGCGACTACACCCACGAGATGAACATCGAGGCGTTCCTGGCGCAGTACCAGGAGTACGACACCGCCGGCGACCTTCGCGACGGCTTCCTCAAGGTGCTCAACCTGCTCGGCACCACCCACCCGTTCGCCGTGGTGCGCGTGGCGGAGCTGGACAAGTGGCAGCGCAGCGGCGAGTACGAGCGCATTCTCAGCGGCGACTACCCCCGCCGGGAGGACGACCCCAACGCGAGCGTCACCGAGGAGATCAAGGCCGCGGCCGAGTCCTACCGCGCGTCCTGGCAGCAGTCGCAGGACCCGTTCATCGGCGTGCTGCGCGACGTGGCCGAGGGCGCGGTCAACGCGGGCGAGCGCATCTTCAACCGTTTCTCCCGCCGCGACGGCGGCCAGGGCTGAACCCCGCGCGACCGATCGACGTGATCTGCCGCGCCGGCCCGCCGTAGGAGAGCGGCGGGCCACACGAGCGGCCCGCGCCTCGCGAGCGCTCAGAGCAGGAGGGCGATCGCGCGCACGGCAGCCGCGCACAAGGCGACGAACCCGCCCAGCACGGCCAGCGCGCGCAACCCTTCCCTGCGCAGGTCGGGCAGCCGATGCCCGATCCGCTCGATCTCGCGCCCGGTGATGCCGCCGCAGAGCATCCCGAACACCACACCCGCCACGGTCACGGGCGCGGCCTGCTGCCACCAGTCGGAGTCGATCTGACCCCCGCCGGTGGCCCAGAGCGCCCCGCCCGCCGCCACCGCGACGGGCAGCCCCGGCCACACCACGGCGGTCACCGCCGCCCCGGCCAGCGCCACCGGGAAGAGCAGCACCCGCAACGCCACCCGCGTACGCGCCGAGCTGCGCTTCCTGACCATCCAGTGGCTCATCCAGAGGGTCCTGGTCAGCACCACGAACGCGGTCGTGATCGCGATCGAGGCGATCGGCCAGATCACCGAGGCCACCACACACGGCACCGCCAGCACCGCGAGCATCAGCAGCGCGCCGTTGCCCGCGGGCAACGTGGTGGCCGGCTGGACCTTCGGCTTGGCCGACGTCCTGCTCCTGACGGCCGCCGCCGTGCGCTGGCGGGACGTGCCCGCCTTGGGCCACGGCCCGGTGTTCTTGCCGTCGGCGCTGGTACGGGCGCGCGGCGCGGGCACCTTCCCCTCGGCGCGGCTGCGCGCCAGGGCCGCCGCGCCCTTCCCGTCGGACGCCGCCCGGCTCCCGGCACGTCCGCCGTCGGGCGCGGCCCGGCTGCCGGTGCGGCGCGGCGCGGGCACCTTGCCTTCCGAGGACGCCGCGTTGGGCCTGCTACGGGCCTTGGCCTCGCCACGCCCGGCGGGCTCGTCGCCGGTACGGCTGCGCACGGCCGTGCCCTTGCCGGCCTCCTCGGCCGCGTCCGCCGCCCGCCCACCGGCCGCCGCGGGCTCGTTCTCGGCCCCGCCGGACCCGCTGGTGGCCCTGGCCAGCCTGGAGAGCCGATCGGCCAGCAGCGCCGCCGTGGGCCGCTTGCCGGGCTCCCGGTTGAGGGCCGCGCGCACCAGCGGCAGCAGTTCCACGGGCACGCCCTTGAGGTCGGCCTGCCCGTTCAGCACGGCGTACATCTGCGCCTCGGCCGTGCCCCGCCCGAACGTCGGCCGCCCGGTCGCCGCGAACGCCACCGTCGCGGCCCAGGCGTGCACGTCGGCGGGTGAGTCCACGTGCTCGTCGGCGAAGATCTCCGGCGCCGTGTAGCCCGGGGTGCCGAGGAACGTGCCGGTCATGGTCAGCCGGGTCGCGTCGAGCACCTGGGCGATGCCGAAGTCGATCAGCACCGGCCCCCGGTCGGCCATGATGATGTTGCCGGGCTTGAGGTCGCGGTGCACCACCCCGGCCGCGTGGATGATCGCGAGCGCCGCGGCGATGCCCTGCGCCATGTCGACGAGCTGGGACACGTCGAGCGAGCCGCTCTGGCGTACCCGGTCGAGCAGCGTCGCGCCCTCGATGTGCTCCATGATGAGGTACGGGCGGGCGCAGCTCAGGTCCGCGTCGAGCACCTTGGCGACGTACGGGCTCTCGACCCTGCGCAGCGCCCGGACCTCGCGCTCCAGGCGGACACGCGAGGTGGCGTCCTCGGCCAGGTCGTGCAGGACCTTGAGCGCGACGCGCTCACCACGGCGGGTGGTGGCGAGGTACACCTCACCCATGCCGCCCCGGCCGAGCCGCTCGACCAGGGTGTACGGCCCGACCTTGCCGAGCTTGCTCACCGTCTCTCCCCGCCCGGCGCGCCCATAAGGGACACAACCCTAGCGCTGGTGCGCGAGTTGCCGCGCGAGGCACGCCGAAGCTTTATCGGCGTGTGTGATCGGAGAGCATGTCGAGCCCGGCCGTGGGCTCGTCCGACAGCGGTCTGCGGCCTTTCCGGCGCCAGTTGACGTGGCCGCGACTCTCCAGCCACAACAGGAGCCGGTCGGCGCCGAACAGCACCGCGGCCGAGAAGACCAGGGCGACGACAATTTCCATGTCCCCCAGTCAAGCCACGGCACCCCGCGCAGGTCAGGCCGACACGCCGGTCAACCGGCCACCACCGTGCCCTCTGACGTGCGCAGATGCCCCTCACCCGTATAAACCCACTTGGTGGAGGTGAGCTCGGGCAGCCCCATCGGGCCGCGCGCGTGCAGCTTCTGGGTGGAGATGCCGATCTCGGCGCCGAACCCGAACTCGCTCCCGTCGGTGAACCGCGTCGAGGCGTTGACCGCCACCGCCGCCGAGTCGACCAGCGCCACGAACCTGCGTGCGGCCTGCTGCGACCGGGTGACGATGGCGTCGGTGTGGGCCGAGCCGTAGCGCCTGATGTGCGCCACCGCCTCCTCCAGCGAGCCGACGACGGCGGCGGCGATGTCGAGCGAGAGGTATTCGGCGTAGAAGTCGTCGTCGGTGACCGGCACCACGCCGGGGCCGTAGCCGGCGATCCGCTCGTCGCCGTGCACGGTCACGCCCGCCTCGCGCAGCGCCTGCAGCGCCTTGGGCACGAACGCGTCGGCGACGTCGGCGTGCACCAGGAACGTCTCGGCGGCGTTGCACACCGACGGCCGCTGCGCCTTGGCGTTGACCAGGATCTGCACGGCCAGTTCGACGTCGGCCTCGGCGTCGACGTAGACGTGGCAGTTGCCCACGCCGGTCTCGATCACCGGCACCGTGGACTCCTCGACCACCGAGTTGATCAGGGACGCGCCGCCGCGCGGGATCAGCACGTCGACGAGCCCGCGGGCCCGCATGAGCTCCTTGACCGAGTCGCGGGTCTGGCCGGGCACGAGCTGCACGGCCCCCGGCGGCACCTCGGTGGCCGCCAGCGCGTCCTGCATGATCCGCACCAGGGCGGTGTTGGAGGAGTAGGCGCTGGACGAGCCGCGCAGCAGCACCGCGTTGCCGCTCTTGAGGCAGAGCGCGGCGGCGTCGACGGTGACGTTGGGACGGCCCTCGTAGATGATGCCGATCACCCCCAGCGGCACCCTGAGCTGGCGCAGTTCGAGCCCGTTGGGCAGGGTGCCGCCGCGGATGACCTCGCCGACCGGGTCGGGCAGGTCGGCCACCTGGCGTACGGCCTCGGCGATCGCGCCGACCCTGGCCTCGTCGAGCCGCAGCCGGTCGATCATCGCCTCGGACGTGCCCTGGGCCCTGGCCCGCTCGACGTCCTCGGCGTTGGCCGTGACGATCTGGGCGGCATGTGCGACCAGGGCGTCGGCGACGGCGCGCAACGCCCGGTCCTTGGGCGCCCGCGGCAGCGGGGCCAGCTCGGCGGCGGCCTCTCGTGCCGCACGGGCCACCTTCAAGAACTCTTCGGACATCACGCGCTCCTCGTGGGGGCTCTGCTAGTTGTGGGCTTCCAGTATGACGATGTCGTCGCGGTGGATCAGCTCGCGCTCGTATTCCGGGCCGAGCGTGCTCGCCAGCTCCCTGGTGGAGCGCCCGAGCAGGCCGGGGATCTCGATGGCGTCGAAGTTGACCAGCCCGCGGGCCACCACGAGGCCCTGAGGCGCGCACAGGTCGACCGGATCGCCCGCCGCGAACTCACCCTCCACCGATGTCACCCCGGCCGGCAGCAGCGACTTGCGCCGCCCCACGATGGCGTCGACGGCGCCCTGGTCGAGGTGCAGCCGCCCGCGCCCGGTGGTGGCGTGCGCGAGCCAGAGCAGGCGCGTGCCGGGATGGCGGCCCCCGGGGTGGAAGAAGGTGCCGACGTCGGCCCCGGCCAGCGCCTGGGCGGCGTGGGCGGCGGCGGTGAGCACCACCGGCACGCCCGCCTCGGTGGCGATCCTGGCGGCCTGCACCTTGGTCACCATGCCACCGGTGCCGACGGCCGCGCCGTTCCTGCCCAGCTCGACCCCGACGAGATCCTCGGGGCCGCGGATCTCCGGCAGCCGGCGTGAGCCGCTGCGGCTGGGCGGACCGTCGTAGAGCGCGTCCACGTCCGACAGCAGCACGAGCGCATCGGCGTGGATCAGGTGCGCGACCAGGGCCGCGAGGCGGTCGTTGTCGCCGAAGCGGATCTCGTCGGTGGCCACGGTGTCGTTCTCGTTGACGATGGGCACGATGCCCAGCTCCAGCAGCCTGGCCAGGGTGCGCTGGGCGTTGGCGTGGTGGGCGCGCCGCATCATGTCGTCGGCGGTCAGCAGCACCTGGCCCACGCGCAGCGTGTAACGGGCGAAGGAGGAGGTGTAGCGGGCCACCAGCACGCCCTGCCCGACGGAGGCGGCGGCCTGCTGGGTGGCCAGGTCGCGCGGTCGCGCGCTCAGCCCGAGCGGGCCGAGGCCCGCGGCGATCGCCCCCGAGGAGACCAGGACGATCTGTGCCCCGCCCCGGCGCCGCGCCGCCAGCACGTCCACCAGCGCGTCGACCCGGTCGACGTCGATCGTGCCCTGCGGGGTGGTGAGCGAGGAGGAGCCGACCTTGACGACGACCTTTGAGGCTGAGCTGATCTGTTCCCGCACGTACGGCAGCCTATCCGCTCCCCGAAGGACCGACGCTACCGAATTACCCGACTCGCTACATTGACTGCACTATTTCAACAAATGCAATTCTTCGCCCACGAAACTCCGGCGGCTCCCGGCGCTAGCCGAGACGGGTGTCGCTGCCCCGCGGCCCGCGCCGGACCGACTCCGCGCTCAGCGTCGGCTGCCAGTCGAAGACGTACCCGCCCTCCATCGACCCGATGACCACCTCGGCCCCGGCCTTGGCGCCCGCCTTGGCCAGTTCCTGCTCGACCCCCAGCCGCTCCAGCCGGTCGGCGAGGTAGCCGACGGCCTCGTCGTTGTTGAAGTCGGTCTGCCTGATCCACCGCTCCGGCTTCTCGCCGGTGATCTGGAACAGGTTGTCGTTGACCTTCCGCACGCTGAACCCGGCCTCCCCGAGCTGCTTGGGCCGGATGACCAGCCGCGTGGGCTCCTCGATCGGCTTGCTGGCCCTGGCCGCCGCGACCCACTCGCCCATCGCGTACGTCAGCTCCCGCAACCCGTCGTGCGTGGCGGCCGAGATCGTGAACACCCGCAGCCCCATGGCCTCGAACTCGGGCCTGACCAGCTCGGCCAGCTCGCGCGCGTCGGGCACGTCGGCCTTGTTCAGCACGACCATCCGCGGCCGGTCGTCGAGCTTGCCGTAGGCCCGCAGCTCCGCCTCGATCACCTCGTAGTCGGTCATCGGGTCGCGGCCCGGCTCCATGGTGGCGCAGTCGATGACGTGCACGAGCATGTCGCACCGCTCGACGTGCCGCAGGAACTCGTGCCCGAGCCCCTTGCCCTGCGACGCCCCGGGGATCAGCCCCGGCACGTCGGCGACGGTGAACACGTTGTCGCCCGCCGTCACCACCCCCAGGTTGGGGATCAGGGTGGTGAACGGGTAGTCCGCGATCTTCGGCTTGGCCGCGCTCAGCGCCGCGATCAGCGAGCTCTTGCCGGCGCTCGGGAACCCGACCAGCGCCACGTCGGCCACGCTCTTCAGCTCCAGGACCACGTCCAGCGCGTCGCCCGGCTCGCCGAGCAGCGCGAACCCGGGCGCCTTGCGCTTCGTGGTGGCCAGCGCGGCGTTGCCGAGCCCGCCGTGCCCGCCCTCGGCGATCACGTAGCGGGTGCCGGCACCCACGAGATCGACCAGCACCTCGCCGGACGTGGCCTTCTTCACCACGGTCCCGTTGGGGACCTGCAGGATCACGTCATCGCCGTTGGCGCCGTCGCGGTTGGAGCCCTGCCCCTGCTTGCCGTTGTCGGCCTTGCGGTGCGGCCTGCGGTGGTAGTCGAGCAGGGTGGCGGTGTTGGGATCGACTTCGAGGATCACATCGCCGCCGCGCCCGCCGTCACCGCCGTCGGGGCCGCCGAGCGGCTTGAACTTCTCCCGGTGGATGGAGGCGCATCCGTTCCCCCCGTCACCGGCCTTGATGTGAAGGACGACCTCGTCCACAAAGTCCGGCATCCCGCATTCCTCCATCGCCCCGACAGGGGCCTCTCATTCCAGAACCAAGACCAGGCCGGGCCACCCGCCACAGCCTCGATCACGCCCTCACCGCCGGATCGGCCGTCGAGAAACGCCAAGGGGTGGATCGACATCGAACGAGTCGATCCACCCCTGAAGCAACAGAGCCGAAGCCCGTGGGAGAAAGGGGAAACCCTACTCCGCGACGGGGACGATGCTCACGGCCTTACGGCCACGCTTGAGGCCGAACTGCACGTGACCGGCGGTCAGCGCGAACAGCGTGTCGTCGCCACCACGGCCCACGTTGTCGCCGGGGTGGAAGTGGGTGCCACGCTGGCGGACGATGATCTCGCCCGCGTTCACCAGCTGGCCACCGAAGCGCTTGACGCCCAGGCGCTGAGCGTTGGAGTCACGACCGTTCCGGGTGGACGACGCGCCCTTCTTGTGTGCCATCTCTCAAACTCCCGTTCAGGCCTGCTCGATACCGGTGATCTTCACCTGGGTGTACCGCTGGCGGTGACCCTGGCGCTTCTTGTAACCGGTCTTGTTCTTGTACTTGAGAATGCGGATCTTCGGGCCCTTGGTCTCGCCGAGGATCTCGGCGTTGACCGTGAACTTGCCCGCCTCGGTGGTCACATCGCCGTCGTTGACGACGAGCACCGTCGGCAGCGAAACCGAAGAGCCGACCTCGCCGGCGACCTTGTCCACCTCGAGGACGTCACCGACGGAGACCTTCTGCTGCCTGCCGCCGCAACGAACGATCGCGTACACCGCGGAACCCTTCTACTGACTCACTGTTGTTTTCGAACACCGATCGCCTCACGAAGAGGCGACCGCCGAATGCTGCGTCTGTCATTCGGCCTGTCTGAAACCGACGAACCGAGTAAGCGCGCCAACAGGGCACGTCACCTGACGCACCGATTCACCAGGGTACCGGATTAACGGTGCCCTAGGCGAACCGGACGGATCGTCGGAAGCCCGCCGAGATGCTACTCGGCCGACTTGGCTCGGCGGGAGCGTCGCCGCCCTCTGCCGGAAGTCTGGTTTGCCTGGTCGTCCTCAGCCGGGACGCCTTCAAGCGCACCGGTCACGGTATCACGGCTGGAGGAGTCCTTGGCCGCGGAAACCTTGTCCGAGACCGCCTTCTCGACCGCCATCTTCCCCTGCGTGCCGCGCGATTCCGGCTTGCTCTCGACCGGCTCCGTGGAGACCAGCAGGCCACGTCCGTTGCAGCAGTCACACGGCGTCGAGAACGCCTCCAGCAGCCCCTGACCGACCCGCTTACGCGTCATCTGGACCAGGCCCAGCGAGGTGACCTCGGCCACCTGGTGCTTGGTCCTGTCGCGCGCCAGGCACTCCAGCAGCCGCCGCAGCACCAGGTCGCGGTTCGACTCCAGCACCATGTCGATGAAGTCGATGACGATGATGCCGCCGATGTCCCGCAGCCGGAGCTGACGGACGATCTCCTCGGCCGCCTCCAGGTTGTTCCTGGTGACGGTCTCCTCCAGGTTGCCGCCCTGGCCGGTGAACTTGCCGGTGTTGACGTCGACGACGGTCATCGCCTCGGTACGGTCGATCACCAGCGAGCCGCCGCTCGGCAGCCACACCTTGCGCTCCATCGCCTTGGCGAGCTGCTCGTCGATCCGGTACGACTCGAACACGTCGCCCTGGTCGCCGGAGTCCCACTTCGACAGGCGCTCGCCCAGGTGCGGAGCGACGTACTTCACGTAGTCGTCCACCGTGTCCCACGCGTCGTCGCCCTGGACGACCAGGTTCGTGAAGTCCTCGTTGAAGACGTCACGCACGACCCGGATGGTCAGGTCGGGCTCGGCGGACAGCAGTTCGGGCGGGCTGGCCGACTTGGCCTTCTTCTGGATGCTCTCCCACTGCGCCGACAGCCGGGCCACGTCGCGGTCCAGCTCCTCCTCCGAGGCGCCCTCGGCCGCCGTACGCACGATCACGCCGGCGTTCTCGGGCATGACCTTCTTGAGGATGCTCTTGAGCCGGGTGCGCTCCTTGTCGGGCAGCTTGCGGCTGATGCCGGTCATCGACCCGTCCGGCACGTACACGAGGTACCGGCCGGGCAGGCTGATCTGCGACGTGAGGCGCGCGCCCTTGTGCCCGATCGGGTCCTTGGTGACCTGCACGAGCACCGACTGGCCGGACTTCAGCGCCGCCTCGATCCGCTTCGGCTGGCCCTCCAGCCCGGCGGTGTCGAAGTTGACCTCACCGGCGTACAGGACCGCGTTGCGGCCCTTGCCGATGTCCACGAACGCCGCCTCCATCGAGGGCAGCACGTTCTGCACCTTGCCGAGGTAGACGTTGCCGACGTAGGACTGGCTGGCCTCGCGGTTGACGTAGTGCTCGACGAGCACGCCGTCCTCCAGCACCGCGATCTGCGTGCGGTCGCCGTGCCGGCGCACCACCATCATCCGGTCGACGGACTCGCGGCGGGCCAGGAACTCCGACTCGGTGATGATCGGCGGACGCCTGCGGCCGAGCTCGCGCCCCTCGCGGCGGCGCTGCTTCTTGGCCTCCAGCCTGGTGGAGCCGCGCACGCTCTGCACGCCGTCGGTGGCGGTGTCGAGCCCGCCCGAACGGCCCGAGCGCGGCGCGCGGATGCGGACCACGGTGTTCGGCGGGTCGTCGCTGGCCGGCTCGGCGCCCTCGTCGCCACCCCGGCGACGGCGGCGGCGACGGCGACGCGAGGAGGAGCCCTCTTCGTCCTGGGCCTCCTCCGCCTGCTCCTCCTCGCCGTCCTCCTCGGACTCCTCGCCGTCGTCGGCCTCGTCGCGCTCACGCGTCTTGCCGCGGCCCCTGCCGCCCCTGCGACGGCGACGGCGACGGCCGCCGCCGTCCTCCTCTTCCTGCTCGTCGGAGGTGTCGAGGTCGGTCTCCTCCTCGGCCACGCTCTCGTCGACCGGCTCCTCGGCCTCCTCCGGCTCGGGCTCCGGCTGCGGCTCGGGCTTGCGCTGCACGACCGGCTTGGCCCGGCTGGCGTCGGGGGCCTGGAACAGCGGCGCGAAGATGGCCGACGGCCGCTGGTAGGCGGCGTTCTCCGTCCCGGCCTGCCGGGACGCGGACATCCCGAACGGGTCGGCGAGCAGGCTCGGCCGCTCGCTCTCCTCGTCGAGGTCCTCGCCCGCGGGCTCGTCGTCGAGCGGCTCGTCCTCGGGCAGGATCTCGAGGATGTCCTCCTCGGGCTCGGCCTCATCACCGGCACCGGCGGCCTCTTCAGCCTCGGCGGCCTTCGCGGCCTTGCCCGTACGGCTCCGGGTGGTCCGGCGCCCGGCCTTGGGCGCGGTCTCCTCGGCGAGCGCCGGCTCGTCGCCGAACGGCGCGGCGGCCTCTCCGCCACCCGAGGGCGCGACCACTTCGGCGCCCTCGGCGTGACCGGGCTCGGCCGTGCCGGCGCGGGCGGCGGAGTCCTCCACGGACCGCGCCTCGGCGCCGGACGCCTCCGCGGCCTCGTCCTCGGCCTTCTTACGCGTCCTGCGCCGCTTCACGGGCGCCTCGGCGGCGGGCTCGGCGCCCTCGGCGGGCGTCTCGCCCTCCGGGAGCGCTCCCGCGGCCTCCAGTTCGGCCTCAGCGGCCTTCTTCGTCGTACGCCGCCGCGTCGTCGTCGCCGTGGACCGCGTCCTCGTGGCCCGCTTCGGCTTCTCCGCCACGGCCTCAGTGACAGCCTCAGTGACGGTCTCGGTGACGGCCTCGACCGGGCTCACACCCTCCACCGCGCCGTTCTCGGCAGCGGGCGTACCGGCGGCGGAGAAGGCCGGGCCGGTCGTGAGCAGCTCAGCCGCGGGCTCACCCGCGGCACGCTGCGCGGCGGTGCGCTTGACCGCCTGTACATCGGCCACCGACGGCGCAGTCTGCGCCGCGGCGACAGTGACCGTGGCGGAGGCCGGCTCCTCGGGCAGCTCCGGCGGAGGACCCGCCGGACGACTGGCCGACCGGCGCCGCCTGGTCACCTCGGACTGTTCAATTGTCTCCCCGTCGGGGCCAGTGGCCCCGGCGTTGGGCTCGTTCTCGAGCATGCGGGCGCTCTCCCGTCAGCCCCCGGGCGCGTCGCCGCGCCGCGCAGGAGCTCTCGTGTCTCGTTGTCCGCCGGCGCTCTCGGAGAGAGCGCGCCGGCGCCAAGTCCTGTCAGCGGTCGTGCCCGGCACACTGGGCACATCCTTAACCGGCGACGTGCTCGCCCGCCGGTCCCGCCTCGCCGCCGCGCGTGATGTCGCGGTCCAGGTCGAGCGGGTCAGCAAGTGCACCGGTACTCGCGTCGAGCGGCCCCTGCGCCAGCCTGGTCACCTCGGGGGGAACCGGCGGCGCGAAGTCGGCCACAAGGCGCAGCCCTGTGAGCACATCGTCGGGTCGAACGGCAGGCGTCATGTGCCGAACAACCATGCGCAGTATGACACACGGCCCTCCTTGCACCTGAGCTGCGGTTCTGTCTGATCCCTCGGAAACCGTGAGCCCCAGGACGGCCTCCCGCGCGTCGAAGCGGCGCAGGCCCTTCTTGGTCAGGCGCTCGACTTCCACCGTGCCTGCCGCGAGAAACTTCTCCACCGCCACCCCGGCGAACTCGCGATCGGCACCCGGCAGCCGCACCTCCCAGTCGGAGACCTCCAGGCGGTCGGCCAGCCCTCCCGGACCCGCCTCCACGACGTCGAGCACATCGAGGCCCGTCGGCAGCGACTCGTCCAGGGTCTGTCTGACCTGGCCCGGATCGCACGGCGTGGTGACACCGATCTCGAGGTATTCGGCTTCGCTGGCGACACCGGTCGGTGCCGCGCCCGCGTAGGAGATCTTCGGGTGGGGCGAGAAGCCCGCGCTGAAGGCCACCGGAATGCCGGCACGGCGGACCGCCCTCTCGACGGCCCGCGAGATGTCGCGGTGGCTGGTGAAGCGCAGACGGCCGCGCTTGGCGTAACGCACACGCAGGCGCTGCACCGTGGGCGCGGGCGGAGGCCCTTCGGGAACAGGTTTCAGAGCTTGTCGTCCTTCCCTTGTAAGAGTTCCTTCGTCCCAGGATAAGCCGCTGTGGAGGATGAACGTGTACGCCGTGACACGGCTCGCCCACAGAGCGCGCTAGACCACCGTCAGAGGAAGGAGTTTCCGCCCCGTAGGACCGATCTGGATCTCGGTGCCCATCGTCGGGCAGACACCGCAGTCGTAGCAAGGGGTCCAGCGGCAGTCTTCGACCTCGGCGCCGGAAACGGCCTCCTGCCAGTCCTGCCACAACCACTCGCGGTCGAGGCCGGCGTCGAGGTGGTCCCACGGCAGGACTTCGTTCTCTTCCCGCTCGCGCGTGGTGTACCAGCCGACGTCCACGCCCGCCTGCTCGGCGGCGGCCATCCAGCGCTCGTAGGAGAAGTGCTCACTCCACCCGTCGAACCGGCCGCCGTTTTCCCAGACGGCCCTGATCACCGCGCCGACCCTGCGGTCTCCCCGCGACAGCAGGCCCTCCACGATGGACGGTTTGCCGTCGTGGTAGCGGAATCCGATGGCCCGCCCGTAGCGCTTGTCGCCTCTGAGGTTGTCACGCAGCGCCTTGAGCCGCCTGTCGACGGTCTCGTGGTCGGCCTGCCCCGCCCACTGGAACGGTGTGTGCGGTTTCGGCACGAAACCGCCGATGGACACGGTGCAGCGGATGTCGCGGCTGCCGGTCGCGTCGCGGCCCGCCTGGATGACCTTCTTGGCCAGATCGGCGATGCCGAGGACGTCTTCGTCCTCCTCGGTGGGCAGGCCGCACATGAAATAAAGCTTTACCTGTCTCCACCCTTGCGAATAGGCGGCCGTTACGGTGCGGATCAGGTCTTCCTCGGTGACCATCTTGTTGATCACCTTGCGCATCCGTTCCGAGCCGCCCTCGGGCGCGAACGTCAGGCCCGAGCGCCTGCCGTTCCTGGAGAACTCGTTGGCCAGGTCGATGTTGAACGCGTCGACCCTGGTCGAGGGCAGCGACAGCGAGGTGTTGGTGCCCTCGTAACGGTCGGCCAGCCCCTTGGCCACGTCGGCGATCTCGGAGTGATCGGCCGACGACAGCGACAGCAGGCCGACCTCGTTGAAGCCGGACTCCTTGATGCCGTTGTCGACCATCGCCCCGATCGTGGTGATCGACCGCTCGCGCACCGGACGCGTGATCATGCCCGCCTGACAGAACCGGCAGCCCCGGGTGCAGCCGCGGAAGATCTCCACGCTGAACCGCTCGTGCACGGTCTCCGCCAGCGGCACCAGCGGCTTCTTCGGGTACGGCCACTCGTCGAGGTCCATCACGGTGTGCTTGTGCACCCGCCACGGCACGTCGGCCCGGTTGGGCGCGACGCGCTTGATCCGCCCGTCGGCGTGGTATTCGACGTCGTAGAACTTCGGCACGTAGACCCCGCCGGACTCGGCGAGCCGCATGAGCAGCTCGTCACGTCCGCCGGGCCGGCCCTCGGCCTTCCACTCACGGACGACCTCGGAGATGGCGATGGAGATCTGCTCTCCGTCGCCGAGCACGGCCGCGTCGAGGAAGTCGGCGATGGGCTCGGGGTTGAAGGCCGCGTGGCCGCCCGCGAGCACGATCGGGTCGTCGTCACCGCGGTCGGCGGCCCGCAACGGGATGCCGGCCAGATCGAGCGCGGTCAGCATGTTGGTGTAGCCGAGTTCGGTCGAGAACGACACCCCGAGCACGTCGAAGGCGCGCACCGGGCGGTGGCCGTCGACGGTGAACTGCGGGACGCCCTCGGCCCGCATGAGCTTCTCGAGGTCGGGCCAGACCGCGTAGGTGCGCTCGGCCAGCGTGCCGGGAAGCTCGTTGAGGATCTCGTAGAGGATCGCCACGCCCTGGTTGGGCAGGCCGACCTCGTAGGCGTCCGGGTACATCAGCGCCCATCGCACGTCCGCCGTGTCCCAGTCCTTGACGGTCGAGTTGAGCTCACCCCCGACATACTGGATGGGCTTCTGCACCTTGGGCAGCAGCGCTTCCAGGCGGGGGAAAATCGACTCGACAGACATGCGGTCAAGCCTAGCGGCGCTGAGGCGGTGGCAGGTCCGGGAACGTCCACGTCGTCACCACCGATGTCACCGCCGATGTCACTGCCGACGTCCTTCGCGGAAGGCCGCTAGCTGAACGACTGCCTGCGCACCCTGATGGCCTGCAGCAGCCCGACCGCGATGAGGTTGGCGAACGTGGCCGTGCCGCCGTAGGACACGAACGGCAGCGGGAGCCCGGTGATCGGCATGATCCCGATCGTCATGCCGACGTTGATGAACGACTGGAACGCGAACCAGCACACGATCGTGCCCGCCACCAGCGTCCCGAACCGGTCGTCGCACTCGCGGGCGATCTTCAGCCCGCGCAGCAGCACCACCCCGAGCAGCAGCACCACCGTGACCGACCCGAGGAACCCGAACTCCTCCCCCGCCACGGTGAAGATGAAGTCGGTGTGCTGTTCCGGCACGAACCGCCCGGTCGTCTGCCCGCCGCCGAGCAGCCCCTTGCCCAGGAGTTGCCCCGAGCCGATCGCGATCAGCGACTGCGTGCTGTTGTAGCCCACGCCACGCGGATCGACGCTCGGATCGACGAACGCGGTGAACCGCGCCACCTGGTACGGCTCCAGCATCTGGAAGTAGAACACCGAGAACACCCCGACGGCCGCGATCAGCGCCAGCACCCCGATGAACCGCTTGCGCACCCCCGCGATGATCAGCCCGGCGGCCGTGATCACCGCCAGCACCAGCGCGGTGCCCAGGTCCGGCTGGAGCATCACCAGCCCCATCGTGATCGTCGCGGCGAACAGCGCGAGCATGACGTCGAGCCCGCGCGGCCGATCGCTGCCCTCGGCCGGCTGGGCCAGCAGCATCGCGATGATCAGCACCAGCCCGACCTTGGCGAACTCCGACGGCTGCACCGCGAACCCGCCGCCGAGCAGGATCCACGAGTGCGACCCGTTGATCGTCGCCCCCAGCGGCGTGATCACCAGCCCCAGCCCCACCAGCGACAACAGGAACACCAACGGCGCGTACGCCCGCATCGCCCGATGGTCGATGGTGGCCACGATCGCGCAGAGCACCACGCCGATGGCCTCGTTGAGCAGGTGCTTCTTCACCAGCCCCGTCGAGCCCGGCGCCCAGGTCCTGGTGCACGACCACACCAGCAGCGTGCCGATCACGCACAACCCCGCCACCGCGACCAGCATGACCCCGTCGAGCCGCCGCACCGTGGAGCCCTCGCGGGCCATCCGCCGCCACAGCGAGGGCTGCCGGATCGTCACCGCCCGTGCCGTCACCTCCGGCCTCCCGTCAGCCCGTTCATCCGCCGGCCACCGTTCCGTCTGGGGCGAACCTCGGCAGCCGCGTGGTCAGCCGCCCGTCAGGCACGGCCGGCTTGCGCTTGATGCCGTAGATCCCCTCGTAGATCTCGCGTACGGCCGGCGCCGCCGTCTGCGCGCCCATCCCGCCCTGCGAGACCATCGCGACCACCACGTACTGGGGGTTCTTCGTGGGGGCGAACGACGCGAACCACGAGGTGTCCTTCTTCCCCCAGACCTCGGCGGTGCCGGTCTTGCCGCCCACCCGCACCTGGTTCATCGGGAAGCCGGCGAAGGCCCCGGCCGCGGTGCCGTCCGCGGCCACCTGGCTGAGCGCGTTCTTGATGTAGAGGCGCTCCTTCTCGCTGATCGGCAGCCTGCCCACCACGGGCACGGGGATGGTCCTGACCACCTTGCCGTCGGGCCGCACCTGCGCCCAGCCGATCCGCGGGCTGCGCAGCTTGCCGTCGCTCACCAGCGCCATGTACGCCCTGGCCAACTGCAACGGCGTGACCAGCACGTCACCCTGCCCGATGGAGAAGTTGGCCGAGTCACCCGGCCGCAGCAGGAACCCCTCGGTGCAGTTCTCCAGCGCCAGCCGCTTCAGGAACTCGGCCCGCGCGCGGTCCTTCTCCTCGGGATACCCCTTGCGCGAGCGCTCGCAGTTGATCGCGCTGGTCGCGTTCCACAGGTTCTTCTTCCAGTCGCGGTCGGGGATGCGTCCGGACGACTCGCCCGGCAGGTCCAGCCCGGTCGGCGCGCCGAACCCGAAGGAGCGCGCCATGTTGGCGAACACCTCTTTCGGCTTGCGCTTCGGGAAACGCCCGCCGTCCTTCAGATACTGCTCGTACGCCGCCTGGTAGAAGATCGTGTCGCACGACTTCACCAGGGCCATGTGCAGGCTGAGCGTGCCCAGCGGGATGCCGCGGAAGTTGTTGAAGGCCCGGCCGCCCACCGCGACCGAGCCCGGGCAGGAGTAGTGGCCGTTGAGCGGGTAGCCCGCGCGGAGCATCGCCGCCACGGACGAGATCTTGAACGTCGAGCCCGGCGCGAACTGCCCGTTGATCGCCCGCGACACGAGCGGTTTGCCAGACTTGTCGGACAGCAGCCACTGGTAGCCCCTGGCCGAGATGCCGCCGCCCCAGATCTCCGGGTCGTACCCGGGTGCGCTGGCCAGCGCCACGACCCGGCCGCTGCGCGCGTCGAGCACCACCGCGGCCCCGCCGTCGGCCCCCGGCGCGGACTTCATCGCCCGCCCCAGCGCCTTCTCCGTCACGGCCTGCACCCGTGAGTCGATGCTGGTCACGAGGTGGTCGCCGGGGATGGGGGTGATCTGCTCCTCGACGCCGAGTGCCTTGCCCATCCGGTCGACCTGCACCCGGCGCAGCCCCGCCTTGCCCCGCAGCGCGTCGTCGTAGACGTATTCGAGCCCGTCGCGCCCCGCCAGGTCCACTCCCGAGAAGCTGGCCTTCAGCCCTTCCCGCTTCTCCAGTTCGGCCTCGGTGACCGGCTGCAGGTAGCCGAGCATCTGCGCTCCGGCCCTGCCGCCCGGGTACTGCCTGACGGAGTGGATCTCCGCCGTCACCCCGGGGAACTCCTCCTGCCGCTCGAGGATCTGCAGCGCCTGGCGGGTGCCCACCTTCTCGTCGAGCGGCACCGGCTGGTACGGGGAGCCGGTCCAGCACGGCTTGCCCACGCCCGGCCCGCACGGCGTGATGCGCTGCTGCAGGTCGGCGACCGGCTTGCCGAGCACCGCCGACAGCTTGCTCAGCACCTTGACGCCGCTGTCCTTCATCCTCGACAGCCGGGCCCGGTCGACGGAGACGACCAGCGCGGTCTTGTTGCGCACCAGCGGCCGGCCCGAGGAGTCGAGGATCTGCCCCCGCACGGCCGGCACGATCACGGCTCGGGTCCGGGTCTCCGTGGCCCGTGTCACGAACTCCTGCCCGCGCACCACCTGCACCTGCCACAGCCGCACGGCCAGCACGACGAGCAGCGTCAGCACCAGCAGGTGCAGCATCAGCAGCCGGGCGCGCATCCTGGTCATGTCGCGAACCTGCTTCTCGTGGTCAGCCAGATCACGATCGGTGAGACCAGCAGCGTGTAGACGATCGTGACGGGCACCTGCTGCGTCAGCATGGTCACTGTCACCCGCGGATCGGAGATCAGCCCGCCCACCGCCGCCGCCAGCAGCGGCGCCATCAGCACACACAGCACGACGGTCGTCACCGGCCCGCCCGCACCCCGCCCGGCCACATAACCGACCAGGGCCAGCACGAACGCGTACTGGCCCACCAGATGAGCGGACGGCGGCATGACGTCCACCAGCAGCCCGGCGAAGAAGCCGAGCACGGCCCCCGCCGCCGGCCCCCTGGCCAGCGCCGCCCCGATGACCGCCACCAGCA
>NZ_SSXE01000156.1 GCF_021699195.1 Nonomuraea sp. MG754425
GCTTCCCGCGCCGCAGGAATCGCCCGCCCCGCAGGCACCCCCGCAGGCGCCGCCCAGGGAGCGCCCCGCGCCGGACCGCCAGACCGAGCCCCTCGCCCCCGCACACGGAGGCGGAAACGGAGGCGGAAACGGGGGCGGAAACGGGGGCGGAACGGCCGCCAACCCCTGCGCCACCTTCCAGGACTTCCGCAGGCAGCCCTGCTACGACCTGCTCAACCGCGTCGGCCGCTGATCCCGTCCGGCCGCGCACGCGAAAACCCCGGACGGTCGAGGACCGGCCGGGGCAACCGCGACAGACGGCGAAGTCAGTGGGCGGAACAGCCGCCGGTGGCGGCGGGCAGCGCAGCCGGGCGGCCGATGCCGGGCATGCCCAGCGACACCCCCTTGCCCGATGCCGCGCCGCCGCCCTGGCGGGCCTGCCAGGCGTCGCCCGCCCGGGTGCGGCGCACCCCCAGGACGGCCCCGTCGGCCACCAGGTGGTGCGGGGCGGCGTAGGTGACCTCGACCGTCACCATGTCGCCCGGCCGCGGCGTCTCGGACCCGACCGCGAAGTGCACGAGCCGGTTGTCCGGCGCGCGCCCCGACAGCCGCCGGGTGGCCTCGTCCTTGCGGCCCTCACCCTCGGCGACCAGCACCTCGATCGTCCGCCCGACCTGCTGCTTGTTCTCCGCCCACGAGATCTCCTCCTGCAGGGCCACGAGCCGCTCGTAGCGCTCCTGCACGATCTCCTTGGGCACCTGGTCGGGCATGGTGGCCGCGGGCGTGCCGGGCCGGATGGAGTACTGGAAGGTGAAGGCGTTGGCGAAGCGGCTCTGCCGGACGACGTCGAGGGTGCCCTGGAAGTCCTCCTCCGTCTCCCCGGGGAAGCCGACGATGATGTCGGTGGAGATGGCCGCGTCGGGCATGGCCGCGCGTACGCGCTCGATGATGCCGAGGTAACGCTCGGCGCGGTACGAGCGGCGCATGGCCCGCAGCACCCGGTCGGAGCCGGACTGCAGGGGCATGTGGAGCTGGTGCATCACGTTGGGCGTCTCGGCCATGGCGGCGATCACGTCGTCGGTGAAGGCGGCCGGGTGGGGCGAGGTGAAGCGCACCCGCTCCAGGCCCTCGACCTCGCCGCAGGCGCGCAGCAGCTTGCCGAAGGCGAGCCGGTCGCCGAACTCCACGCCGTAGGTGTTGACGTTCTGCCCGAGCAGCGTGACCTCCAGGGCCCCCTGCTCCACCAGGGCGTTGACCTCGGCCAGGATGTCTCCGGGCCGGCGGTCCTTCTCCTTGCCGCGCAGCGAGGGGACGATGCAGAACGTGCAGGTGTTGTTGCAGCCCACCGAGATGGACACCCAGGCCGCGTAGGCGGACTCGCGCTTGGTGGGCAGCGTCGAGGGGAAGACCTCGAGCGACTCCTTCAGCTCGACCTGGGACTCGCCCGCGATGCGGGCTCGCTCCAGCAGCACCGGCAGCGAGCCGATGTTGTGCGTGCCGAACACGACGTCGACCCAGGGCGCCCTGCGGACGATCTCACCCTGGTCCTTCTGCGCCAGGCAGCCGCCGACGGCGATCTGCATGCGCGGGTTGCGCGTCTTGGCCGGGCGGAGGTGGCCGAGGTTGCCGTAGAGGCGGTTGTCGGCGTTCTCCCGCACGGCGCACGTGTTGAACACGACCACGTCGGCCGCTTCGCCCTCGGGCGCGGCCACGTAGCCGGCGTCCTCCAGCAGGCCAGACAGCCGCTCGGAGTCGTGGACGTTCATCTGGCACCCGTATGTGCGCACTTCGTATGTGCGGGCGCCCTCCTGGGTCACAGTCATGGCAGGTTCAAGGGTAGTCGTTGTCCGGCCTGCGACGGTCCGAACGGGTCTAAAAGGCCAGCTTGACGGCATGATGTGATCGGATCGGTACCGCTCGGTTAGTGCACAGCGTTCTAACGCCCTCTACGTTTTACTCCATGACGGAGAACGGCGACGTCACTCCACTGGTCCAGTTGGAGAACGTCAACAAGCACTTCGGGGCGCTGCATGTCCTGAAGAACATCAACTTGACCGTCTCTCGTGGCGAGGTTCTGGTCGTCATCGGCCCTTCGGGCGGCGGTAAGAGCACGCTCTGCCGCACGATGAACCGGTTGGAGACGATCAACGACGGGAAGATCATATTTGACGGCCAGGTGCTGCCCGCCGAGGGCAAGGGGCTGGCCAGGTTGCGTTCCGAGGTCGGAATGGTCTTCCAGTCGTTCAACTTGTTCGCACACAAGACCATCCGGGAGAACGTCACCCTCGGCCCGGTCAAGGTGCGCGGCATCGCCAAGGCCACCGCCGACAAGCGGGCGATGGAACTGCTCGAACGGGTGGGCATCGCGGCGCAGGCGGACAAATATCCGGCCCAGCTCTCGGGCGGTCAGCAGCAACGCGTCGCGATCGCCAGGGCGCTGGCCATGGACCCGAAGATGATCCTGTTCGACGAGCCCACCTCCGCGCTGGACCCCGAGATGGTGCAGGAGGTGCTCGACGTCATGATCGGGCTGGCACGCGATGGCATGACCATGGTGGTCGTCACCCACGAGATGGGGTTCGCCCGCAGGGCCGCCAACCGGGTCGTGTTCATGGCAGACGGGCAGATCGTCGAGGAGAACACCCCCGACGAGTTCTTCACCAACGCGCAGACGGACCGTGCGCGCGACTTCCTCTCGAAGATCCTGACGCACTGAACGAGTATTGAGGCAGGTATACATGCACATGCGTCGAATGGGAGCGGTGCTCTCCATCGTGGCACTCGCCGGGGGCCTGGCCGCCTGTGGCGGCGGGGGCGAAACGTACGCCACCGTGGCCGACAAGATCGCCGGTGGCGGCACGGTCGTGGTCGGCACCAAGTGGGACCAGCCGAGCCTGGGCCTGAAGATGGGCAACGAGCCCGAGGGCTTCGACGTCGACGTGGCCAAGGCCGTGCTGAAGGAGGTGAACGGGGGCAAGGACGTCACCGTCGAGTGGAAGGAGTCGGCCTCCTCCAACCGCGAGCCGTTCCTCCAGAACGGCACGGTCGACATCATCTTCGCGACCTACTCCATCACGGAGGAGCGCAAGGGCAAGGTCAGCTTCGGCGGCCCGTACGTCATCGCCCACCAGGACATCATGGTGCGCAAGGACGACACGTCGATCAACACCCCGCAGGACCTCAAGGGCAAGAAGATCTGCAAGGCCTCCGGGTCCAACTCCTACAAGCGCATCACCGACCCGCCGCCGGACGGCGAGCTCGACATCGACGCCACCACCGTCGACGCCGCCAACTACTCCGAGTGCGTGCAGAAGCTGACGGGCAGCAACCTCGACGCCGTCACCACCGACGACCTGATCCTGGCGGGCTTCGCCAAGCAGGCCGGCGGCAACTTCAAGGTGCTCGGTCAGGGCTTCACCGACGAGAAGTACGGCATCGGCCTGAAGAAGGGCGACACCAAGACCTGCGAGGCCGTCAACAAGGCCGTGGCGACGCTGTGGAGCAACGGCACCATGAAGACGCTGCTGGACAAGTGGTTCGGCGGCATCCAGGGCCTCAACCTGTCCTCGACCGCGCCGCCGGCCGAGGGTTGCGCCTGATCACGTCGGTGACGGCGGCCGGTGACCCGGCCGCCCGTCGCCCTTGCGGTGGAGCACGATGGACGAACTAATCAAGTACGCCCCCGATCTCGGCCTGGGATTCCTGGAGAACGTCAAGCTGTCGATCGTGGCCGCGGTCGCCTCCTTGATCCTCGGCACGATCCTGCTGGCGATGCGGGTCTCACCCACGCCGGTGCTGCGCGCGGCCGGCACCTTTTACGTCAACGTGGTGCGCAACACCCCGCTCACGCTGGTCCTGGCGTTCTCGGCACTGGGTCTGAGCGATCAGCTCGGCCTGGTCTTCTCCGAGACACCGCTGACCAACTCGTTCTGGATCGTGGCGATGGGCCTGTCGGTGTACACCGCGGCCTTCGTGTGCGAGGCGCTGCGCGCGGGCGTGAACACGGTGCCGATGGGCCAGGCCGAGGCGGCCAGGGCGATCGGGCTGACGTTCATGCAGTCGCTGACGATGATCATCCTGCCGCAGGCGTTCCGCGCGGTCGTCGCGCCGCTGGGCAGCGTGATGATCGCCATGATCAAGAACACCACGGTCGCGACCGCTGGCGGCTTCCTCGCCGACGCCGCGGCGGTCATGAAGATCACCTTCGACCAGACGGGGGCGTCGATTCCGATCTTCCTCGGCATCGTCGTCGCCTTCATGGTGCTGACCATGCCCATCGGGTTCTTCACCGGCTGGTTGTCGCGGCGGCTGGCGGTGGTCCGATGAGCACGTCCGTGCTGTTCGACGCGCCGGGCCCGCGCGGGCGGATCCGCAACCACGCGCTGACGGTGATCAGCGTCATCGCGGTCGGCGCCGTGCTGTACGCCGTGTACCGGGGCTTCGACAACAAGGGCCAGTTCGAGGGCAAGATCTGGCAGCCGTTCCTGCAGTGGGAGACCTGGGACTTCTACATCATCCCCGGCCTCATCGGCACGTTGCAGGCGGCGGCCGTGGCGGCGGTGCTCGCGCTGGCGTTCGGCGCGATCTTCGGCCTGGCCAGGCTCTCCGACCACGCGTGGATCCGGGTGCCGGCCGGCGTGGTGGTCGAGGTCTTCCGGGCCATCCCGCTGCTGCTGCTGATCTTCTTCATCTTCTACCTGGCACCCATGGTGGGCGGCGGCGGCGACTACGCCTTCATGGCGGTCGTGGTGGGCCTGATGCTCTACAACGGCTCGGTGCTGGCCGAGGTCGTCAGGGCCGGCGTGCACGCCGTGCCCAGAGGGCAGTCGGAGGCCGCGTACGCGGTCGGCATGCGCAAGAACCAGGTGATGCGGCTGGTGCTGCTGCCGCAGGCCGTCACGTCGATGATGCCCGCGATCGTCAGCCAGCTCGTGGTGCTGCTCAAGGACACCGCGCTCGGCTACATCATCGCCTACGTCGACCTGCTCAACACCGGCTTCAAGATCCTGCCCGCCCGCTTCTTCGGCTCGCTGATCCCGGCGGCGATCGTCATCGGCATCATCTACGTGGCGCTCAACATGGCGTTGAGCTACCTCGCCACGTGGCTGGAGCGGCGCAGCAGGCGCAGCCGCAAGACGGCGGCGCGCCCGGTCGCGGCGCCCGGCGCGGCCGAGGTCGGCGTGGCCGCGGGGCAGGGCACCGAAGGCGGCGGCCTGGCCCCGGACAAGCCACTGGAGTGACCCAGGCGGCTCCGGCGGAACCCGGCGGCGGTGGTGCGCGGCTCGCGCGCCGCCGCCGTCCCGCGTTCGGCCGCGTTTGTCGTGGTGGCCGCCAAGAAAGCCTCACATCTCGCCCAGTACGTCCCCGCAATGCGCCCGCGGGCGAGGTCCACACAGCACACTCCCTCTAACGGGACACCTCGGAGGGGACGGATGCAGCGGGCGGGCACGAGGGTCGCCAGCGCCGCGGCCACGATCACGGCCGTGGCGGGCCTGGCCGCGTGCGCGGGCCACGGCTCGTACACCACCGTCCTGGACAAGATCAAGGGCACCGGCACGGTCATCGTCGGCACCAAGTGGGACCAGCCGAACCTGGGGATGAAGGTCGGCAACGAGCCGGAGGGCTTCGACGTCGACGTCGCCCGGTACATCGTCAATCACCTCGCCGGCGGCGCCCCGGTCAAGATCACCTGGCGCGAGTCGCCGTCGTCCACCCGCGAGGCGCTGCTCCAGAACGGCACCGTGGACATGATCGTGGCCTCCTACTCCATCACCGCGTCCCGCAAGCCCAAGGTGACCTTCGGCGGCCCATACGTGATCGTCCCGCAGGACACCATGGTCCGCGCCTCCGACACGAGCATCCAGAACGTCTACGACCTGCGTGGCAAGCGCATCTGCCTGGCCGAGGGCTCGAACTCGTACCGGCGGATCGTGGACCCGCCCCCCGACGGCAAGCTGAACCTGCCGGCCACGCTGGTGGAGGCGGCCAACTACTCCGACTGCGTACGCAAGCTCGCCGAGGACCAACTCGACGCCGTCAGCACCGAGAACCTGGCCCTGGCCGGCTACGCCGAGGCGGACCCCGGCATGTTCCGGCTGCTCAACGAGCCGATCACCGACGAGAAGTGGGGCGTCGGGCTCAAGAAGGGCGACACCAAGACGTGCGAGGCCGTCAACCGCGCGGTGCTCGCCATGTGGAAGAGCGGGACGACCACCCGGCTGCTGCGCAAATGGTTCGGCAAGACCGATCTCGTCCTCCCCTCCACCCTGCCGGCCCCCGAAGGTTGCCCCTGACCTCCCGGGATCGACCTCGATCTATGGGGACCGGCCCGCACTCCAGGCGATCTTCCGGCAGGATGCGGGTATGCCTTTCTGGCCCTCCCCCATTTCGACCAGAGACGTCGCCGGCTCCGGCGTGCGTCCCGGCTGGCCCACTCTCGGAGACGGCCGGGTGTGGTGGACCGAGGACCGTCCCGACGAGGGCGGACGCACGGTCATCGTGCGCCGCTCCGCCGACGGCACCTGCCATGACCTGCTGCCGGCGCCCTGGTGCGCGCGTACGCGAGTGCACGAGTACGGCGGCCGGCCGTACGCCGTGACACCCGGCGGCGAGGTGGTCTTCGCCAACCTGACGGACCAGCGGCTGTATCTTCTGGCCGATAACGGCGAGCCGAAACCCCTCACCGGCGAGGGCTACCGCTACGCCGATCTGCTGGTACACGACGACCAGGTGTGGTGCGTACGCGAGCACCACGACCAGAACGGCAAGGTCACCAGGGCCGTCGTGGCGATCCCGCTGGACGGCGGCGAGACCCGCGTCTGGGCCACCGGCTGCGACTTCTACGCCGCTCCCGCCGTCTCGCCCGACGGACGGCATCTCGCCTACGTCTGCTGGAACCACCCCCGCATGCCCTGGGACGGCACCGAACTACGCGTCGTCCCCCTCACCGGCGGCTCGCCCGGCGGCACGAGCGCCTGGACGGTCCGGGGCGGCCCCACCGAGTCCGTGCTGGCCCCGGCCTGGAAGGACGACTCCCACCTCTACCTGCTCTCCGACGCCTCCGGCTGGTGGAACCTCTACGAGATCGGCCTGCGCGGCGACGGGGCGCGCGCGCTGTGCCCCGCCGAGGAGGAGTTCACGCTGCCGCCGTGGCAGCTCGGCGGAATGCCGTACGCGGTGCTCTCCGACGGCCGCCTCGCGGTCCTGCACGGGCGTGGCGACCTGCGGCTGGGCCTGCTCGACCCCGCCTCGGGCACGCTCACCGACCTCGACCTGCCCTACACTGGCTGGAACGCGGCGCTGGCCGCCGACGGCACGTCCGTCGCCGCCATCGGGTACGCCGCCACGACACCCCGCTCGATCGTGACCGTGGACACCGCCACGGGCGGGCACCTGCCGCTCCGACCGGGTGCCGCGAACCTGCCCGACCCGGCCTACCTGCCCCTCCCTGAAGCCGTGCGGATGGGCGAGGTCGAGGGCTTCCTCTACCGGCCGCACGCCCCCGCCGTCGAGGGCACGCCGCCGTACGTGATCTTCGTGCACGGCGGCCCGACCGCGCACGCCGACACCGCGCTCGACCTGGAGAAGGCGTTCCTGACCTCGCGCGGCGTCGGCGTGCTGGACCTCAACTACGGCGGCTCCACCGGCTACGGGCGGGCCTACCGCGAGCGGCTCAGGGGCCAGTGGGGCGTGGTGGACGTCGAGGACGCCGTCGCCGCCGCCCGCTGGCTGGCCGCGCAGGGCCTGGCCGACCCCGCCCGGATCGCCGTACGCGGCGGCAGCGCGGGCGGCTGGACGGTCATGGCGGCCTGCTGCCGCTCGGACGTGTTCGCCGGAGGCGTGTCCTACTACGGCGTCAGCGCGCTCGCCCCGCTCGTCGCGCACACCCACGACTTCGAGTCCCGGTACGTGGAATGGCTCGTGGGACCCGCCGACCCGCAGGTCTACGCCTCCCGGGAGCCGCTGGCGCTCGTGGACGGGGTGAGCTGTCCCATGCTGCTCCTGCAGGGGCTCGACGACCCAGTGGTGCCGCCCGAGCAGTCCTCCGGCTTCGCCGAGGCGCTGTCCGAGCGCGGGGTGCCTTGTACGTACCTGGCCTTCGAGGGCGAGTCCCACGGCTTCCGCCGCACAGAGACCCGAGCGGCGGCACTGGCCGCGGAACTGGCCTTCTACCAGCAGATCTTCTCCTGACCAACGTCCACCGCCCCGGGCCCGACAGCGCCCGGGCCACATCCGACTCCTGGAGGGAGCAGCGGGCTCAGAGGCCCCGGCCGACTCCCGAGCAGGACCCGGGCAGACCGGGGGGCGGCCCACAGTAACCGCCAAGCTCGACCAACCCCCGTGCGAAGGAAACACAGCCAGCGCAACGGCTCAGGGAAAGAGCGGCGGGCTAAGAAGACCCGGCCGACCACCGATCCAGGTAGGTCAGAGAAGGCGGCCGACCACGGACACCGGCAGGCTCGACCCGCCACCGTGCGCGATGGCCCCGGAGGGCTCTGCCGGCTCCTGGAGCGGGCGGCCCAAATCCAGCGGGTTCGGCGGAGTCGGCCGGTCCGGCGGCTCTGGCGGGGTCGGTGGGCCCGGCGGAATCAGCGGGCCGGCGGCCTTGGCGGAGTCGGCGGCGCCAGCCGGTCCGACGGGATCAGCCGGTCCGACGGGTCCGGCGGCTTTGGCGGGGTCAGCGGGCGAACTCGGTTGCGCGGGACTCTCGGACCACCGTGATGCGGATCTGCCCGGGATAGGTGAGTTCCTCCTCCACCTGCTTGGCCACGTCCCGCGCGATCACCTGCGCCTGGATGTCGTCGATCGCGTCCGGCTTGACCATGACGCGGATCTCCCGCCCGGCCTGCATGGCGAACACCTTCTCCACGCCCTCGTACGACTGGGCGATCTCCTCCAGCCGCTCCAGCCGCTTGACGTACGCCTCCAGCGACTCGCGCCGGGCTCCGGGACGGCTGCCGCTGATCGCGTCGGCGGCCTGGGTGAGCACCGCCTCGACGGTACGCACCTCGACCTCGTTGTGGTGCGCCTCGATGGCGTGCACCACGTCCTCCTCCTCGCCGTACCTGCGGGCGATCTCCGCCCCGATCAGCGCGTGGCTGCCCTCGACCTCGTGGGTCAGGGCCTTGCCGATGTCGTGGAGCAGGGCGCAGCGCTTCATCAGCGTCTGGTTCAGCTTGAGCTCGGCGGCCATGATGCCGGCGATGTGAGCGGACTCGATGAGGTGCTTGAGCACGTTCTGGCCGTAGGAGGTGCGGTAGCGCAGTTGCCCGAGCAGCAGGGTCAGCTCGGGGTGCATGTCGGTGATGCCCAGCTCGACGAGGGCGTCCTCACCGGCTCGTGCGCACAGGTCCTGGACCTCCTGGCGGCTGCGGTCGTGCGCCTCCTCGATGCGCTGGGGGTGGATGCGTCCGTCGAGCACCAGCTTCTCCAGCGTCAGCCGCGCCGTCTCCCGCCTGACCGGGTCGAAGCACGACAGCAGCACCGCTTCGGGGGTGTCGTCGATGATGAGGTTCACGCCGGTGGTGGACTCGAAGGCGCGGATGTTGCGCCCCTCACGGCCGATGATCCGGCCCTTCATCTCGTCGCCCGGCAGGTGCAGGACGCTCACCACCGACTCGGCCGTCTGCTCGGCCGCCAGCCGCTGCACGGCCAGCGTCACGATCTTCGTGGCCCGCTTCTCGCCCTCCTTGCGGGCGTCCCCCTCGATCTCCCTGATGATCAGCGCGGCCTCGCGCTTGGCCTGGTTCTCGATCTCCCGGACCAGCTCGGCCTTGGCCTGCTCGCCGGTCAGCCCGGCCACCCGCTCCAGGATGACCCGCCGCTCCTCCTCGACCTGCAGCAGTTCCGAACGCCGGTCGGCCAGCTCGACCTCGGTCTCGCCCAGCTTCCTGTCACGTTCCGTCTGCCGCCGGGCCTCCTCGTCCAGCCGCTGCTCCCGCTCGGCGAGCCGGGCCTCGCGGCGTTCCAGGTCGGTACGCAGTTCCTTCAGCTCGCTCTTGAGCGTCCGGCTCTCCTCCTCGACCTCCCGCCGTAGCTGTGCGGCGCTCTCGGAGGCCACCTCCGACCTGCGCAGGGTCTCCTCGGCGTCGCTCTCCGCCTGGTGGCGGATCTCCCGCGCCTGCGTACGCGCCTGCTCCAGCTCCTCGTGCACCGCCTGTGCCTGCTCAGGGCTCGGCTTTCCGCCGCGAGGCAGACCGCCTGAGGTGCGCCGTATGACGACGAGGAGCGCCACGATCATCCCGAACGCGAGCACGAGCACCGCCACCATCAGCACCACGACCAGCGGCCCCATGTGCGCCCCGCCCTCCTCGCGTCGTCAAGAACTCGTAACGCGGCCACAAAACGGGAGGGGTCACGGGCGCGCAGCGGAAAGCCCGGTCGGCGTCATCGCCGGGATAGATGTCAAGCCAAGACTGATGGGGCGTCGACTCCCACCGCCGACACCTCTCCTGCCTCGATCAATTCGTCCGTCGTTCACCGGTATGGCAATCCGCGCTGCGCGGAGTAACTCCTCACTGCCGTCGAGGTTATGCGTCGAACAGGTCACGAGCAAGCAAACGCGTCATCAAGCGTGTCTTACAGGGCTCCCCGCGCGGCTCTCAGCGCGGCACACGCGCGCCACGCGACCGGGCCGCAAGCTGGACCCGCATCCGACATCAATCGCCACATACGCGCCTTTTGAGCGGATCCGCGCCAATGCCCAGCGCAGGGCGCGCACCCCGGCAACACCGCATGAAGTGAGCCGGAACAACCAGCCCTCCTGACAACGGCCGCCGGAACACGTGCCCGAACGACCTAGCCACAAATGCGCGACACGACCGAACCGGGACGCACCCGATCAAGGCGGGATCCGCCACTTGGCGGGGCCACCACCCATCGGACCCGGTGGCGGTGTCTCGGCTGCTAGGAGTAGTCCTCCTCCACCTCGATGCCCTCCTGTTCGAGTGCCTCCCGGATGACGCGGAAGGACAGGCCGGAGGGGTAGCCCTTGCGGGCGAGCATGCCGGCCAGCCGGCGGGTGCGGGTCTGCGGGTCGAGGGAGCGGGTGGCGGCGAGCTTGCGTTCCACCAGCCGGCGCGCCGTCTCCTCCTCCTGATCGGGGTCGAGCCGCTCCACGGCCTCGTTGACCGTGTCGCTGTCGACGCCCCGGTGCCGCAACTCGGCCGCGAGCGCGCGCTTGGCCAGCCCCCGGCCGTGGTGCCGGGAGTCGACCCAGGCCGTCGCGAACGCCTCGTCGTTGATCAGCCCCAGTTCCGAGAACCGGCTGAGCACCGCCTCGGCGGCCTCCTCCGGTACGTCCCGCTTGCGCAGCGCCTCGGCGAGTTGGGCGCGGGTCTTGGGCGCCATGGTGAGCAGCCGCAGGCAGATGGCCCGAGCCACGGACTCCGGATCGGCCTTGGGGCCCGAGCCCGCCGGCGACTCACCGTCGGGCCCGTCGGGGAGCCACCCCCGGCCCCGTTCCTTCTTCCGCCCTCCGCGTCCGGAGCGCCCACGACCGCCACGGCGCTGCCCGGTCGTGCTCCCGCGCTCCCCCGTTTCGGAGCTGTCGGTGCCCGGCCGGCCCACCGCCTCGCCGAAGCGTTCTGAGCGGTCGCCGCGCCTCCCGGCCGCCCCGTCACCGTGTCCGGGCTCGTTGCCGAGCCATCCGGCCGCGTCGGCGGGACCCCACGTCTCGGAGGTGGAGGTGTGCGACTCGTCGGTCGGCCACCGAGGCTCGGCGGTCGGTCGTTCAGGTGCTTCGGCCAGCCGGCCGCTCTCCCGGCCCGGACGTCCGGACTTCGCGCCGGAGCGTCCGGTGCGCTTGCCGGATCCGCCCGACCGGCGCTTGCCGCTGTCGTCCTGCTCCGGGGGCGCGAACCAACTGCTTCCGGCCAGCACCTCGGAGTGCCACTCGTCTCCTGGCCGCTTCGTGACGGGGGCGGGATCAGCGTTCCGACCGGCCTGCCGGCCGACGCCGCCCTGGGCGTCACCGTCGCCCAGGTCGGCCGCTTCGCCCTGGGCCTCCGCGCCGATGTCCGCGGCACCGCCGCCGCTGAGCGGGACCGCGTCGTCGGACATGGTCAGGTCATCGGACGCGTCGTCGGACGTAGCCGGGGCGGTGGAGTCGGCGGCGCGGGTGCGGATGCGTTGCTCGCGCCACTCGGCCACCGACGGCCAGCCGTCCGCGGCCGAGCCGGCCAGGTCACGGGGGCGGGACCGCTGGGCGGGCCAGGCGCCCCGCTCGGACGGCTGGGGCGCGTGCGGTCGGTCCGGGCTGCTCATCGGGCCAGCGATCAGACGTCACCCGGCTTCGGCGTGGACTTCGAGCCGCGACCCGAGGAAGCGGCGGCCGGAGCGGGCGCGGCGGCGGCGGGTTCGGCGGGCGCGTCGAGACGCGGGCCGACCCCCAGCTTGTCCTTGATCTTCTTCTCGATCTCGTTGGCCATGTCGGGGTGGTTCTTCAGGAAGTTACGGGCGTTCTCCTTGCCCTGGCCGAGCTGGTCGCCCTCGTAGGTGTACCAGGCGCCGGACTTGCGGACGAAGCCGTGCTCCACACCCATGTCGATGAGGCCGCCCTCGCGGGAGATGCCCACGCCGTAGAGGATGTCGAAGTCGGCGACGCGGAAGGGCGGAGCCATCTTGTTCTTGACGACCTTGATCCTGGTGCGGTTGCCGACCGCCTCCGTGCCGTCCTTGAGGGTCTCGATGCGGCGGATGTCCATCCGGACCGAGGCGTAGAACTTCAGCGCCTTACCACCGGTCGTGGTCTCGGGGCTGCCGAACATGACGCCGATCTTCTCGCGGAGCTGGTTGATGAAGATGGCGGTGGTGCCGGTGCTGTTGAGGGCGCCGGCGATCTTACGCAGGGCCTGGGACATGAGGCGGGCCTGAAGGCCGACGTGGCTGTCGCCCATCTCGCCCTCGATCTCGGCCTTGGGCACCAGGGCGGCGACCGAGTCGATGACGATGATGTCGACGGCGCCGGACCTGATCAGCATGTCGGCGATCTCGAGCGCCTGCTCACCCGTGTCGGGCTGGGAGACCAGCAGGGCGTCGGTGTCGACCCCCAGCTTCTTGGCGTATTCGGGGTCGAGGGCGTGCTCGGCGTCGATGAACGCCGCGATGCCCCCGGCCCGCTGGGCGTTGGCCACGGCGTGCAGGGCGACCGTGGTCTTGCCCGAGGACTCCGGGCCGTAGATCTCCACGATGCGCCCGCGCGGCAGGCCACCGATGCCGAGGGCCACGTCAAGGGAGATCGACCCCGTGGGGACCACCTCGATGGGGGCTCGGGCGTCGTCGCCCAGTCTCATGACGGAGCCCTTGCCGAACTGCCGCTCGATCTGAGCGAGCGCGGTCTCGAGGGCCTTCTCGCGGTCGTTGATAGCCATGGGAACTCCCCCTGGAGGGTCGTGGTCCGATCAGTCGAGTGAAAGCTACGGCCTGCCACCGACAATTTCCGTCGCAGTCGGGGAAGGCGGCGCCTGGCTTTGCCCATCGTAGCCGAACGGCTGTTCGATCACAGCAGGAACACGCAGGTGGCTCGCCGGCCCCTTGTTCATCGCGGGTCACGCCCGTCGACCCACCGGCCAGGCGATCAGGCCGGCCCGCGGGCGACAGCCGCCGACCGGTCCGAGCGCGGGTTCGACTCCCCAGGCCGGCGACCCGCCGGCGCACGGATTTCCGCACGCCCGTACGCACTCGCGTTCGGCCCCGGGACGCCGGAGCGCCCTCATGAAGACCCCGCCGCAACGACGTTCGAGTGCGTTGCCTCCTACGTGTTGTCAGGGTCAGTGAGCTGGGGAGACTCACTGCAGGGGCGATGACTGGAGGCGACGTGGCGAGCGGCTACACCGGGGAACGACGCGTCCATCTCGAGGCGCTCGCCGAACTGTTGCCCACGCACGGCCTGGTCAGCCGCTTGGTCGGCGGCGAGGACCCGGTGTTGTGGGTGTGGCATCCGCACACCGGCCGTCAGACGGTCATCTTCGCCACGCCGTCGCATCGCGGCTGGCAGTTCCTGTGGTCGCCGGGCGGGCAGAGCGCCGCCGCCGAGCTGGAGCGCACGGCCACGGCGCTCCGGGACGCCCTCGACCTCGCGCACCCACCGGCCTGACCCGGGGGTGCTAGCGCAGCTTGGACGAGACGTCCTCCACCTGGCAGACCGCCCGCCACACCGTCTTGGCGCTCTCTCCGTCGGCGAGCGCCTGCACGACGGTGCGACCGCCCAGCGGGGCGAGGACGTAGTCGCGGGCCCACGACTCCGCGTACATCTCGCCGAAGTGAGCGTTCATCCGTCTCCAGAACTCGGTCAGGCGCATGAACTCAAGTATGAAAGCGCGCGCGGGGTGGGTAGGACATCCGCATGCCAAAGACCCCCAAGTCTTCGCCCCCGAAGACAGCCAAGACGAAGGCCAACAGGGCCCGGCGCCGCCACTTACAGCTCGCGCTGCGCCAGACCGTGCAACAGGAGAAGGCAGAGCGTGCCGAGCGGCACGCGGGCATCAGACAGGAGCCGCGCGCGGGCGCGCCGCGCACCCGTAGGGCGTCGCGGCGCTAGTCACAACACCCGCGTGCCGTACATCTCACCGAGATGGTCGGCGAGCAGCTCCAGCCGTGCGCCGTCGGGGTCCTTGAAGTAGATGGAGGCGCCGCTCTCCACCTGGTGCGGCACGCCGGCCATCTCCAGCTTTCCGCGCAGCCGCTCCCAGGTGGCGGGATCGACGGAGATCGCGATGTGGTGCAGCCCGCCGAGCACTTCCTGGTACGGCCCGAGGTCGAGCCCCGGGAAGTCGAAGAACGCGAGCAGGTTGCCGTTGCCGATGTCGAAGAAGAAGTGGGTCGAGCCCTTGTAGTCGCGATTCTCGATGATCTCCGTCAGCGGGAACTCCAGGAGTTCCTGGTAGAACTTGACGGTGCGTTCCACGTCGGACGAGATCAGGGCCACGTGGTGCAGGCCCCGCGCGCTGCTGGACGGTCGGTGCGGTAACACGTAGCGCTGTCGTATCTCCGCACGGCGGGCTTCGATGGCCGCGTAATCGATGGTCACGGTCGCTGTATGTCCGCAAGGCCGCCCGCTCAATCACCCGCGCCGGGCCGGATGCGTTTTCTGTCGGTGGCGCGAGGCAGTATGTGCGGGTGAGTTCGCTAGCCCAGTTCAGCCAGGTGACCAGGCAATGGTTCGCCGGAGCCTTCCACGCGCCCACGGCCGCCCAGGAGGGCGCCTGGGAGTCGATCTCGCGCGGTGACAACACGCTGGTCGTCGCGCCCACCGGCTCGGGCAAGACGCTGGCGGCGTTCCTGTGGTCCCTCGACCGGCTGGCCGCCTCCGAAGAGGCCGGGGAGCAGACGAAGGGCACGCGCGTGCTGTACGTCTCGCCGCTCAAGGCGCTGGCCGTCGACGTCGAGCGCAACCTGCGCGCCCCGCTGGCCGGGCTGAAGCAGACGGCGCGGCGGCTCGGCCTGCCGGTGCCCGAGATCTCGGTGGCGATCCGCTCGGGCGACACCCCGGCCGCTGAGCGCCGGCGGTTCGCGGCCAGGCCGTCCGACATCCTGATCACCACGCCCGAGTCGCTGTTCCTGCTGCTCACCAGCCAGGCGCGCGAGGCGCTGCGCGGCGTCGGCACGGTGATCGTCGATGAGGTGCACGCGGTCGCGGGCACCAAGCGCGGCGCCCATCTCGCGCTCAGTCTGGAACGGCTCGACACGCTGCTCGACCGGCCGGCGCAGCGGGTGGGGCTGTCGGCGACCGTCCGGCCGGTGAGCGAGGTGGCGGCGTTCCTGGGCGGGGCGCGGCCGGCCACCGTGGTGCAGCCGCCGTCGGACAAGCGCATCGAGGTCGAGGTCGTCGTCCCCGTCGAGGACATGACGGAGATGGAGGGCCGGCCGCGGGGGCAGGAGGAGGAGTTCGCGCCCGAGCCGGGCAACCGGTCGATCTGGCCCCACGTCGAAGACCGGCTGTTCGACCTGATCGAGGCCCACAGCTCCACGATCGTGTTCGCCAACTCACGGCGGCTGGCGGAGCGGCTGTGCACGCGGCTCAACGAGCTGGCCTACGAGCGGGAGCAGGGCCCCGAGGCGATCGACCTGGCCGTTTGGGAGACCCCTGGGGCGGGTCCGGCAAAGCCGATGCCCGCCGAGCTGATGGCGCAGGCGGGCGCGAGCAAGGGGGTCGTGACCGAGATCGTGCGCGCGCACCACGGCTCGGTCTCCAAGGAGGAGCGGGCGCAGATCGAGGAGGCGCTCAAGTCGGGCCGCCTGCCCGCCGTCGTCGCCACCTCCAGCCTGGAGCTGGGCATCGACATGGGCGCGGTCGACCTGGTGGCGTGCGTCGAGGCGCCGCCGAGCGTGGCCAGCGGGCTGCAGCGCATCGGCCGGGCCGGGCACCAGGTGGGCGCGGTGTCCAGGGGCGTCATCTTCCCCAAATACCGGGGCGACCTGGTGCAGACCGCCGTGGTCGCCGAGCGGATGAAGAGCGGCCTGATCGAGGAGCTGCGCTATCCGCGTAACCCGCTCGACGTGCTGGCCCAGCAGATCGTGGCGATGACCGCGCTCGACGAGTGGACGGTCGACGAGCTGGAGAGCGTGGTCAAGCGGGCCGCGCCGTACGCCACACTGCCGCGCGGCGCGCTGGAGGCCACGCTCGACATGCTGGCCGGGCGTTATCCGAGCGAGGAGTTCGCCGAGCTGCGGCCCCGCATCGTGTGGGACCGCGTCACCGGCACCCTCCAGGGGCGTCCGGGCGCGCAGCGGCTGGCGGTGACCAACGGCGGCACGATCCCCGACCGCGGCCTGTTCGGCGTGTTCCTGGTGGGCGAGCGCGCCTCCAGGGTCGGTGAACTCGACGAGGAGATGGTCTACGAGTCGCGCGTCGGCGACGTGTTCGTGCTGGGCGCGACCTCCTGGCGGATCGAGGACATCACGGCCGACCGGGTGCTCGTCTCGCCCGCGCCGGGGCAGCCGGGCAAGCTGCCGTTCTGGCACGGCGACGCGCCGGGGCGGCCGGCCGAGCTGGGCCGGGCGATCGGGCAGTTCCTGCGCGAACAGGCCAAACAGGGCTCGACGGAGCGGATGCGGGCGGCTGGGCTCGACGAGTTCGCCGCGGGCAATCTGCTGGCCTACCTCGACGAGCAGCGCGCGGCCACCGGCTACGTCCCCGACGACCGTACGTTGCTGGTGGAGCGCTTCCACGACGAGCTGGGCGACTGGCGCGTGGTCATCCACTCCCCCTACGGCGCCCGCGTGCACGCGCCCTGGGCGCTGGCGATCAGCCGGCGGCTGCGCGAGCGCTACGGCATCGACGTGCAGGCCGTGCACTCCGACGACGGCATCGTGCTGCGCATCCCCGACACGCTGGCCGAGCCGCCCACCGACGTGGCGGCCTTCGACGCCGAGGAGATCGAGCAGATCGTCACCGAGGAACTGGGCGGGTCGGCCATGTTCGCCTCCCGGTTCAGGGAGTGCGCGGGCCGGGCGTTGCTGCTGCCGCGCCGCACGCCCGGCAGGCGCAGCCCGCTGTGGCAGCAGCGGCAGCGGGCGGCCAACCTGCTGGGCGTGGCCTCGCAGTACGCCTCGTTCCCCATCGTGCTGGAGACGATGCGCGAGTGCCTCCAGGACGTCTTCGACGTGCCCGGCCTGGTGGGGCTCATGCGCGACATCGCCGCGCGCAGGGTGCGGGTGGTGGAGGTGGAGACCTCCCAGGCCTCGCCGTTCGCCGCCGCGCTGCTGTTCCACTACGTGGGCGCGTTCATGTACGAGGGCGACGCCCCGCTGGCCGAGCGCCGGGCGCAGGCCCTGGCACTCGACACCACGCTGCTGGCCGAACTGCTCGGCCAGGCCGACCTGCGCGAGCTGCTCGACCCCGACGTGATCTCCGACAGCGAACGCGAGCTGGCCAGGCTCGACCGTCCGCTGCGCGATCTGGAGGACCTCGCCGACCTGCTGCGCTCGCACGGGCCGCTGCTGGCGCCCGACGTGAGCGTGCGCGGCGGCGATCCCGCCTGGCTGGAGGAGCTGGAGCGGGCGCGGCGGGCGATCAGGGTGCGCATCGCCGGGGAGGAGCAGTGGGCGGCCATCGAGGACGCCGCGCGCGTGCGTGACGCGCTGGGCACGCCGCTGCCCGTCGGGATCCCGCACGCGTTCCTGGAGCCGGTGGCCGATCCGCTGGCCGACCTGGTGGCGCGGCACGCCCGTACGCGGGGGCCGTTCCATGCCGGCACCGCCGCCGTCAGGTTCGGGCTCGGGGTGGCCGTGGTGACCGACGCGCTGCGGCGGCTGGCCGCGAGCGGGCGGGTCGTCAACGGGGAGTTCCGGCCCGGCGGGCGCGGCGAGGAGTGGTGCGACGCCGGGGTGCTGCGGATGTTGCGCCGCAGGTCGCTGGCGCGGTTGCGCAAGGAGGTCGAGCCGGTCGTGCCGGAGACGCTGGCGCTGTTCCTGCCGGCCTGGCACGGCGTCACCGGCACCGACCGGTCGGCGGTCTCGGGCGCGGCCGGCTCGGCACGGGCCCTCGACGCGCTGGTGCGTTCGATCGAGCAACTCCAGGGGGCCGCGGTGCCCGCCTCGGCGCTGGAGACGCTGGTGCTGCCCTCGCGGGTGCCCGGTTACCATCCGGCGCTGCTCGACGAGCTGACCTCGTCGGGCGATGTCATGTGGGTGGGCCAGGGGTCGCTGCCGGGCGGTGACGGATGGGTGTCGCTCTACTTCGCCGACACCGCGCCGCTGCTGCTGCCGGAGCCCGCCGAGATCACGATGACGCCGGTGCACGAGCGGGTGCTGGAGCTGCTCGGCGGGGGTGGCGCGCTGTTCTTCCGCGGGGTCTCCGACCAGCTCGGATCCACGGTGGACGACACCACGCTGGTGGCCGCACTGTGGGACCTGGTGTGGGCCGGGCGGATCTCCGGTGACACGCTCGCCCCGCTGCGTGCCACGCTCGGCACGGGGCGGCCCGCGCACCGGCCCGCGACGACGCGGCGGCGCAGGGCCGTGCTGCCGAGCAGGAGTGGTCCGCCGACCGTGGCCGGGCGGTGGTGGCTGCTGCCCGCGCCCGCCGCCGACGCGACGCAGCGGGCCCACGCGCAGGCCGAGGTGCTGCTGGAACGGCACGGGGTGGTCACCCGCGGGGCGGTGACGTCGGAGCGGCTGCCGGGGGGATTCACACCCGTTTATCAGGTTCTTCGGGCGTACGAGGAGAGCGGGCGGTGCCGCCGGGGCTACTTCGTCGAGGGGCTCGGGGGCGCGCAGTTCGCCCTGCCGGGGGCGGTGGACCGGATGCGCGCCATGGCACCGGGCATCGCGCCCGCCGCCCAGCCTGCCGACGCCGGTGACGAGGGCTTCGGCGGCCAGGGCTTCGGCGGTGGGGTGGCTGGTGGTTTCGGCGGGAGCGGCCGGCGTCCGAGGGCGGAGCGACGGGCCGTGGTGCTGGCCGCCGCCGACCCGGCCAGCCCGTACGGCGCGGCGCTGCCCTGGCCGCAGCACCCCGGCGACATCGGGCACAAGCCGGGCAGGAAAGCCGGCTCGCTGGTCGTGCTCGTGGACGGGCACCTGGTGCTCTACGTCGAACGCGGCGGCAAGACACTGCTGTCGTTCAGCGACGGCGACCGGTTGCAGCCGGCGGTGGACGCGCTGGCCCTGTCCGTACGTGACGGGGCACTGGGCAAGCTGACCGTGGAGCGGGCCGACGGCACGTCCATCGTGGAGTCGCCGTTGGCCGCGGCCCTGGAGGCGGCCGGCTTCCACCCGACACCGCGAGGTCTACGCCTGCGCGCCTGACGGCCCGTACGAGGGCGGTCGCACACCACGAAAACACCCGCCCCCGCGCGGCCGATGACCCACCTCCCGCCGGCACCGAATCCCGGCACCACGCTTCCCTCACCTGCGCCGGCGGCGGGTGGGCGGCTGCAAGACACAGCCGGGCCGAGGGCAGGACCGGGCGGGAGACCAGGCAAGGCCGCGCGAGGGCGCCTGAGGCATGGGCGGCGGGGGATGCCCGGCGGGGGTGCGGAAGCGCACCGCGTCAGGGAGCCGGGGCGTTTCCAGGCGAGGGCGTGCAGCGCAGCGGGCCGGGGCGCGCTGAGGCGGAAGCGTGCGGCGTGGTGGGCAGGGGTGCCGGGTCGGGGGGCGTCGTCGCCGCATGCATGCGGCTCCCCCGTGCCAGTGATCGTTTAGGGGGCGTCCGCCCTCTCGGTGCCCCCGTGCGTCCCACCTGCGCTTATGTCCGAACGGAAAGGGCGATGCGCGGGTTTGCCGAGAGAGGGTTTACCGAAGTTTGAACGGCTGTTTAAAATCCTGATCGTGTCGCCAGAAAGTCGAACGTTCATTGAAGAGGCGCGTCGGGCCCAGATCATCGAGTGCGCCATCGACGTGCTCGCCGAACGCGGCTACGCCCACACGACGCTGGCCAAGATCGCCAGGAGGGCCAGGATCAGCACCGGCGTCATCTCGTACCACTTCGGCGGCAAGACCCAGCTCATCCAGGCGGTGGTCGCCGAGGTGGCCAAGCTGGCGACCGACCTGATGATCCCGCGGATCCTCGCCCAGCCCACCGCGGCCGAGGGCCTGCGCGCCTACATCGAGAGCAACCTCGACTTCATGCGCCTGCACCGCAAGCCGCTGCTGGCGCTGGTGGAGATCGTCACGCACGCGACGGGCCAGGACGGCGACCCGCACCCGTACGCGCGCCAGGCCGAGACCTCCGTCACCGACCTGGAGAAGCTCCTCGACTGGGGCCGCAGCTCCGGCGAGTTCCGCGACTTCGACTCACGCAGCATGGCCATCGCCATCAGGGGCGCGATCGACGCCGTGCCCGGCCACCTGCTCAACGATCCCGGCTTCGACCTCGACCGGCTCGCCAGCGAACTGGTCACCACCTTCACCCTCGCGACCAGGAGACACTCATGACAGCGCCGGCCTTGGAGATCAAGGGCCTTTCGAAGACGTTCGGCGACAACACCGCCGTCGACCATGTGGACCTGAGTGTGCCTCAGGGCTCGTTCTACGGCCTGGTCGGGCAGAACGGCGCGGGCAAGACGACCACGCTGTCCATGGCCGTGGGCCTGCTGCGTCCGGACGCCGGCTCGGCGCGGATCTTCGGAGCCGACGTGTGGACCGACCCCGCGAAGGCCAAGCAACTCGTCGGCGTGCTGCCGGACGGCATGGCCATGCCGGAGCGGCTCACCGGCCGCGAGGTGCTGACCTACCTCGGGCTGCTGCGCGGGCTGAGCAAGGAGGTGGTGGCCGAGCGCGCCGACGAGCTGCTGTCGGTGCTGGAGCTGGACTCGGCGGAGAAGACGCTCGTCATCGAGTACTCCACCGGCATGCGCAAGAAGATCGGCCTGGCCACGGCACTGCTGCACGCGCCCAGGCTGCTGGTCCTGGACGAGCCGTTCGAGGCGGTGGACCCGGTGTCCGCGGCGACGATCAAGACGATCCTGCGCGGCTTCGTGGCGAGCGGCGGCTCGATCGTGCTGTCGAGCCACGTGATGGCGCTGGTGGAGCAGCTCTGCGACCACGTCGGCGTCATCGACCGGGGACGGGTGGCGGCCGCGGGCCCGCTGGCGGAGGTACGCGGGGCCGCGACGCTCGAGGACAGGTTCGTGGAACTGGTGGGCGCGGGCTCCACCACGGCCAAGGGGCTGTCATGGCTGTAGCTCTCACCATGGCCAGGATGAAGATCGCGATCCTGCGCCATTCGATCAAGGGCCAGCAGCGCGGCATGATGAGCTCGGCGGCCACGCTCGGCGTGCTGCTGGCGCTCGGCACGGCGTATCTGGCGTTCCAGGACGGCGAGTGGCTGGCCGCCGCCTACAGCGTGTGGATGCTGGGCTGGATCATCGGCCCCGTGTTCTCGGGCGGCGGCGACGAGACATTACGGCCGGAGTTCTTCTCGCTGCTGGGGCTGCCGGCGCGGCGGATGGCGTCCGGGCTGCTGGTGGCCGCGTTCGTGGGGGTGGCCCCGGCGGTCAGCCTGCTGGCGCTGGTGGGGCTGGTGGTCGCGGGCGCGCGCGACGGCGTCGTGGGCGCGCTCGTGGCCGTGCCGGCGATGGTGTTGCAGCTCGCGGTGTTCGTGTTGCTGTCGAAGGTGACGGTGGCGCTGCTGGGCCTCGCGCTGGGTTCCAGGGTCGGCGCGATCGGCGCCGGCGTGGTCAACGGCGTGATCCTCGCCTTTCTGGGGCAGATCTGGGTGTTCATGGTCGCCCTGGGGCAGGGCGGGCAGATCCCGGAGTTCGTGCGGTACCTGCCATCCGGGTGGGGGCTGCTCGCCGTGCGGGGCGAGTACGCGGCGCTGGCCGCGCTGGTGGTGCTGGTCGGGCTGCTGCTGGCGGCGTGGGCGGCGCTGCTGACCAGGCGGGCGGGCGCGAGCGGGACGTCGGCGCGCGGACGGCGGCCGATGCGGGCCAGCGGTCCGTACGGCGCGGTGGTGGCCAAGGAACTGCGTTCGTGGACGCGTGACCTGGTCCGCAACCACCAGCTCGCGTTCGCGTTCACGTACGGGGTGGCGTTCTCCGCGATGCCGCTGGTGGTGGGCATCAAGGAGATGGTGCCGCTGGCGGGGCCGTTGTTCATCATGATGGCGGCGGCGATGACGTCCAACGCGTACGGCCTCGACGGCACCGCCCACTGGCTCACGCTGATGACGCCGGGCGCGTCCGACGTGCGAGGCCGGCAACTGGCCTGGCTGGCGGCGGTGGGGCCGGTCGGGCTGGTGCTGGCGGTGGTCTGCACAGCGGTGGTGGGCGGGCCGTGGCCGCTGGTCATGGCGGCCACGTTCGCGCTGCTCGGCGGGGCCGCGGGCATGGTGCCGCTGGTCTCGGTGGTCGGGCTGGTGCCGGGCATCGACCCGAAGAAGCGGGGCGGCAACCCCCTGCGCACGAGTGAGGACGACGGCTCGCTCACCGGCATGGCGTACCTGATGCTGGTGCTGGTCGCGGTCACGGCGGCGCCCGCGGTGGTGGTGGCGGTGCTCTTCGGCTGGTGGGGCGTGCCGGCCGGGCTGCTGACGGGCGCGCTGTGCTGGTGGGGGCTCGGCCTGCTGGCCGAGCGGCGGCTGACGGCCGGCGGGCCGGAACTGCTGCACCTCATGCGGACGGGACGGCGGCCCGGAGGCGGCAAGGCGGCCGAGGCGGGCTCGGCGTTCAAGTTGCCCGAGAACATGTCGCGGACGCAGCGGATGATCGTGATGATCTGCGCGTCCTTCGGCGCGATCCCGCTGGTGCCGCAGGGGATCGTCGCGGCGGTCTTCGTCTCCAACGGGCAGTTGCGGCAGTCGTGGTTCCTGGCCACGCACATGTCGCCGGGCCTGCGCTGGCCGGTGGCGATCGGGTTCATGCTGCTGGGACTCGGCATGTACGCGACCGGCCTGTGGTTGTGGCTGCGCGCGAAGAAGGCCGCCACGAAGTAACCACCCGCCGCCCCGGCCACCCGGGGGGCCGGAGGCCGGGGCGGAGCAGGGGCCCCGCGAGGGCGGGGCCCGCAAGGCGGTGGCC
>NZ_SSXE01000157.1 GCF_021699195.1 Nonomuraea sp. MG754425
GTGGAGGGAGCGGCCGTGAGGTGTCGCCCGTTCGGTGCTGCCGGTTCTGACGTCCCTGACAAGGAGTGTGCCTGTGTCTGAGATTTACCGGAACGCCCTCGCCGGCCCCCGCGATCTCGCGGGCTTCCGGATGGAGGGGGACGGGGTGATGTCGTTCCCGCAGGGGCGGCTCAGGCTGGAGAGTCTGCGTCCTGCGTCCGAGGGGCAGGCGGCCAACCTGGTGTTGTGGTGTCCGGAGGAGTTCCCGGCCGACGTCCGCGTCGAGTGGGAGTTCTGGCCGGTCAGGGAGCCGGGCTTGGCGATCATGTTCTTCCATGCCAGGGGGCGGGCGGGCGAGGACCTGTTCGATCCGGACCTGGCCGGGCGGGACGGCCCGTACGAGCAGTACCACCACGGCGACATCGACGCCTACCACGTCTCCTACTTCCGCCGCAGGTGGGCCTCGGAGCGGGCCCTGCACACCTGCAACCTGCGCAAGAGCCACGGGTTTCACCTGGTCGCCCAGGGGGCGGATCCGCTGCCGGGGGTGATGGACGCCGAGGGGCCCTACGCGATGCGGATCGATGTGGCGGCGGGCGCGGTGACGTTCTCAATCAACGATTTGGTCTCGTTCCGCTGGGAGGACGACGGGTCGATCGGCGGTCCGGCCCTGGCAGGGGGCAAGATCGGGTTCCGGCAGATGGCTCCGCTGATCGGAGAGTACGCAAATCTCCGCGTATCTCGTCATTGACTTTGAGTCGATTCAACACTAATTTCGCACCAACCCGCCGTTCACTCGCTTGTAACTGGGCAGGAACCACGGTGCAATACTCCACCCCCGTATCCGTGCACACGCCACGAGAAGGTGGTGCCGGATGAACCATCCCGCCATGTCGTTCAGGATTCAAGCTGCCTGCTCAGAGGTCATCTGGGCGGTCCGCCTGAACCTGATCTGGCTCGTGTTCACCCTCGCCGGAGGCGTGATTCTCGGGATCGGGCCGGCCACCGTCGCCGCCTACACCCTGGCGCGGAGGCATACCCGTAATGAAACGTTTCAGGTTCGGCCTGAATTCTGGACCGTCTACCGGCGGGAATTCGTCCGGGCCTCGTTGCTGGTCCTGCCGGCGGTGCTGGTCGCCGTCGTGCTGGTGGGCAACTACCTCTACCTCTCCGCCCTCGGGCCCGACCTCGGAGCGTTGCGGATCGCGAGCTTCGTGGCCCTCATCGCGCTGGCCGGCGCGGGGGCGTACGTAGGGCCGCTCTACGCGCATTACGACCTGCCGCTTCTGGCCTACTGGCCCAAGGCGGTCCAGTTGGCGCTGCTGCGTCCGGCCTCGACCGTGATCCTGCTGCTAGCGCTCTCGGCCATCGCCTTCGCGACCTCGGCGGCGCCCCTCCTGGCGCCGTTGGTCAGCTTCGGCGCCTGGATCTATCTCAACACGTGGCTCTGCCAGCGCTTCTTCCAGGAGAACGAGGCGCGCCTGCATTCGAAAGGGAACTCATGAGCGCACCCCGTCGTCGGCTCCTCGTCGGCGTGTTAACGCTAACGGCTGCTCTCACCGCCTCGGCCTGTTCGGGCGGTGGCAGCGCGCCTCAGACCGACCCGAACACGATCACGTTCATGTCGAAGCTGTTCGGCACGGCCCCGGAGCCGACCGGTGAGATGCAGCAGGCCCTGGAGAAGTTCCTCGGCAAGAAGCTCAAGGTCACCTGGGTGCCCAACGCCGAGTACAGCGAGAAGATGAACGTCACGCTGGCCTCGGACAACATTCCGCAGGTCGTGGTGGTGGACCCGCACATGCCGGCGTTCGTGAAGGCGGCGCAGGCGGGGGCGTTCTGGGACCTGACCGACAAGCTGGACAAGTACCCGAACCTCAAGCCGGCGGACGCCCAGTCGGCGCTCAACTCCTCCATCAACGGCCGGACATACGGCCTGTACCGGATGCGCCCCCTGCTGCGCTCGGCGGTCGTCATCCGCAAGGACTGGCTGAAGAAGGTCGGCCTGGAGGAGCCGAAGACGATCGAGGACTTCTACCAGGTCGCCAAGGCGTTCACGGAGAAGGACCCCGACGGCAACGGCAAGAAGGACACCTACGGCCTCATCATCCCGAAGTGGCCGGGTGACTACGCCAGCGCCAGCCCGTACGACGTGATCGAGACCTGGTTCGGCGCACCGACCGGCTGGGGCGAGCGCGACGGCAAGGTGGTGCCCGGGTTCGACACGCCGGAGTTCGTCGAGGCCAACAAGTGGCTGAAGAAGATGGTGGATGAGGGCCTGGTCAACCCCGACTTCGCCACCCTCGACTCGGCCAAGTGGAACGAGCCGTTCTTCCACGGCAGGGGCGGCATGATCATCGACGTGAACATCCGCTCCCGCCAGCTCTTCGACCTGTACCGGGAGTCGGGCGACAAGGACTACGGCGACAAGGTCACCATGGTCGGCAACATGGCCAAGTCCGACACCGAGAAGTTCTCCTACCCGTTCACGGGCTACGCCGACTCCCTGGCCATCTCCAAGCAGAGCGTGCGCACCGACGCCGACCTGGACAACGTGCTGAAGACGCTGGACAAGCTGGCCACCAAGGAGGGCCAGATCCTGCTGCAGAACGGCATCGAGGGCCGCAACTTCGAGGTCGAGAACGGCGACACCGCCGCGCTGATCAACGAGGACGACCCCGCCGTCAAGACCGTCCAGGACAACGTGGACGACGCGTTCGTGCAGTTCGGCACCAAGGGCACGGTCGACATCGGCGGCATCGCCTACCAGCGGGTGCCGTCCGGCCAGCCCTACCGGGACATCCTCGACCTGCAGAAGAAGCTGGTCGAGGAGGACCTCAAGACGGCCGTGCACAACCTGGCGCTGCCCGTCATCTCCGCCACGCAGATCGAGAAGGGCGCGCAGATCGACAAGATCGTCTCCGACGCCCGGGTCAAGTTCCTGTCGGGCGCGATCGACGAGGAGGGCCTCAAGGCCGAGATCAAGCGCTGGCACGACAGCGGCGGTGACCAGGTGATCAAGGAGATCAACGAGGGGCTCGCGAAGCTCCCCAAGTAGTCACCACCCCCCGCGTGAGGGGCCCGGCGACGTCCAGGCCCCTCATCTGAAAGGAGGCCGCTGTGGCCACCGACCTGGCGACGCCTCCCGCGAAGGCGGCGCGCAAGGCCAGGAAGCGCAGGGCCGACAAGGTGCCGCTGGGCACCGCGCTCCTGCGTTACCGCTGGCTCTACCTGATGCTCCTGCCGGGCCTCGCCTACTTCGTGATCTTCAAGTACCTCCCGATGTACGGCGTGACGATCGCCTTCCAGGACTTCCTGCCGTTCCTCGGCTACTCCGGCAGCCCCTGGGTGGGCCTGAAGCACTTCGAGGCCCTGTTCACCGGCGGCGACTTCGGCAGGCTGCTGTTCAACACGCTCTTCCTGGCGCTGCTGCACGTGGTCTTCGTCTTCCCCGCGCCGATCGTCGTGGCGCTGCTGCTGAACGAGCTGCGGCTCAACATCCTCAAGCGCTCGATCCAGTCGCTCATCTACATCCCGCACTTCCTGTCCTGGACGATCGTCGCGTCGCTGACGTACGTGCTGTTCGCGGCCGACTTCGGCGTGCTGTCCGGGTGGATCCGCGAGTTCCTGAACGACACCGCGAAGATCGACTACATGGCGCAGGAGGAGTGGTTCCGCCCGCTGATCATCCTCCAGCAGCTCTGGAAGATGACCGGCTGGGGCACGATCATCTACCTGGCCGCGCTGGCCGGCGTGGACCCCAACCTGTACGAGGCCGCCCGCATGGACGGCGCCGGCCGTTTCCGTCAGCTCTGGCACGTCACGCTGCCCGCGATCCGCCCGACGGTCGTCGTGATGGCGATCCTCGCCTCCGGCAACCTGCTGGACACCGGCTTCGAGCAGATCTGGCTGATGACCACCTCGCTCAACCGCGACGTGGCCAACGTGTTCGACACCTACGTCTTCTACGCCGGCATCCAGAACGCCTCCTACAGCTACTCCACCGCCGTCGGCCTGTTCAAGGGCGTGGCGGGCGTCATCCTGATCTTCGGCTCCAACTGGCTGGCCAAGCGCCTGGGCCAGCGGGGACTGTTCTGAGGAGGCCGGCCGTGACCACCATGACCGAGACCAAGCCCAAGCCGCTCGCGGTCAACAACAACAGCTCGCCCGGCAGCCGCGTGTTCGACGCGCTCAACGTCATCGTGCTCGTCGGCCTGGCGCTGATCACGGTGCTGCCGCTGCTGTACGTGCTGGCCGCCTCGTTCGCCGGTGAGCCGGAGATCGTCTCCCGGCCGTTCTTCCTGTGGCCGGAGAAGATCGTCACCGAGTCGTACGAGTACATCTTCGCCACCCCGACCTTCGTGCGGTCGCTGCTCACGACCGTGTTCGTGACCGCCGTCGGCATGGTGGTGCAGGTGTTGCTGACCTTCACCATGGCCTACCCGCTGGCCAAGCGGTACCTGCCGGGCCGCACCCTGGTGCTGAACCTGGTCATCTTCACGATGGTCTTCTCCGGCGGCATGATCCCCACCTATCTGGTGGTGCGCGACCTGGGGCTGCTCGACAGCTACTGGGCGCTGATCCTGCCGCTGGCGATCAACCCGTTCTACCTGATCATCGTCAAGAGCTTCTTCCAGGAGCTGCCGCAGGCGCTGGAGGAGGCGGCCAGGATCGACGGCTGCAACGAGATGGGCGTCTTCTTCAGGATCGTCCTGCCGCTGTCGAAGCCGATCATCGCGACGTTCTCGCTGTTCTACGCGGTGGCGATCTGGAACGACTACATGTCACCGCTGCTGTACGTCAACGACCCGAACAAGTGGACGCTGCAGATCCTCGTCCGCCAGCTCACCAACACCGACGCCGCGGCGGCCCTGGCGCAGATGGACCGGACCTGGATCCCGCCGGAGCAGGGCCTGAAGTTCGCCGTCATCGTGATCGCGACGCTGCCGATCCTGCTGTTCTACCCGTTCCTGCAGAAGCACTTCGCCAAGGGCGTGCTGATCGGAGGCGTCAAGGAGTGAGCCGGACCGTGCTGCTGGCGGGGGACTCGACGGTCGCCTCCTGCCCGGCTTTCGAGGCGCCGATGTCCGGATGGGGGGCGCAGCTCGGGCCGTACGTCGGCGGCCCGGTGCGCAACTTCGCCAAGGGCGGCGCCACCACGGCCAGCCACCGCGCCGAAGGGCTGTGGGCGGCGCTGCTGCGCGAGGTCGTGCCCGGTGACGTCGTGGTGATCCAGTTCGGGCACAACGACCAGAAGGAGCCCGGCCTGCCCTACCGCGACAACCTGCGCGCCTTCGTCCGGGAGGCGCGGGGGGCGGGCGCGTCGGCCGTGTTGTGCACGCCGGTGCAGCGGCGCAGGTTCGAGGCCGGGCGGCTGGTCGCGACGCACGGCGACTATCCCGAGCGGGTGCGCGAGCTGGCCGCGGCCGAGAGCGTGCCGCTCATCGACCTGACCGCCGCCACCACGGAGCTGTACGAACGCCTCGGCCCCGAGGGATCGAGGACGCTGTTCACCCACTTCCCGCCCGGCACGCACCCGCTCCACCCGGACGGCGTGGCCGACGACACCCACTTCTGCTTCCGCGGCGCCGACGAGGTGGCCGCGATCGTCGCCGAGCGACTGAAGGAGATCGCATGACCGACCTCGGCTGGCTGGATCGACCTGGAGATCAGGGGGTGACCTGGGGAGTCCCGTGGCCACGCGGCACGGTCGGGCGCGGCACGCCGTTCGCGCTGGCCGACGCCGACGGCGGCCAGGTGTCCGTGCAGAGCTGGGTGAGCGCCACCTGGCCGGACGGCTCGGTCAAGTGGACGGCCCACGCCATCGGCGCCCGCCCCCACTCCACGGGTTACCGGCTCGAACCCGGGCGCGCGCCCGGAGCCGCCGGCCCGGTCGTCACCGTCACCCGCGAGCGCCGCGACCTGGTGGTGAGCACGGGCGTCGTCACCTGGAGGATCGGCGGCGGCCAGATCGCCCGGTCGATCTCGCGCGGGGGCCGTGAGATCGCCAAGGACGTGCGCCTGGTCAGCCTGCGCCAGGCCGAGCCCACCCCCGACGAGGGCGGTCACGTGGCCCGCGAGCAGGCCGCGGGCGTCGTCGAGAGCGTCACGGTGGAGCAGGAGGGTCCCGTGCGCGCCGTGGTGCGGCTGGAGGGCCGGCACGGCGACTGGCTGCCGTTCACCGTGCGCCTGTACTTCTACGCCGGAGCCGAGCAGGTGCGGATCATGCACACGTTCGTCTGGGACGGCGATCCCGAGCGCGACTTCCTGGCCGGGCTCGGCCTGCGCGCCGACGTGATCATGCGGGACGACCTGCACGACCGGCACGTCCGGCTGGCCGGCGGCGCGGGCTTCCTCACCGAGGCCGTGCGCGGGCTGACCGGCCTGCGCCTCGACCCCGGCGAGGCCGCCCGCCGCGCCCAGGTCGACGGCCGCCCGGCCGGGGAGCTCGCCACCGAGGTCGCGAGCCGGGCACACCTCATCCCGGCCTGGAACGACTACACCCTCGACCAGGGCTCCGCCGACGGCTACACGCTGCGCAAGCGCACCAAGGAGGGGCACGCCTGGGTGACGATCCCGGCCGGCGCCCGCTCCGCCGGGTACGGCTACGTCGGCGGCGTCAGCGGCGGCCTCGGTTTCGGGCTGCGCGACTTCTGGCGGCTGCACCCCACCCGCCTCGACGTCAGGAACGCCGCCACCGCCGCCGCGACCGTCACCGTCTGGCTGTGGTCGCCGTCCGCGCCGGCCATGGACCTGCGCTTCTACCACGACGGCATGGGCCAGGACACCTTCGAGGAGCAGCTCGAAGGGCTGGAGATCACCTACGAGGACTACGAGCCGGGGTTCGGCGATCCGCGGGGCATCGCGCGTACGCACGAGCTGAGCCTGCGCGTCCACGACGCCACGCCGTCCGCGGGCGAGCTGGCCGCGCACGCCGCGGCGCTCGACGAGCCGGGCCTGCTCACCGCGAGCCCCGAGCGGGTGCGCGAGGCGGGCGTCTTCGGCGTCTGGGGCCTGCCCGACCGCTCCACCCCGGCGCGCGCCGAGATCGAGGACCGCCTCGGCTTCCTCTTCGACCTGTACGTACGCGAGCGCGAGCAGCGCCGCTGGTACGGCTTCTGGGACTACGGCGACGTCATGCACACCTACGACGGCGACCGGCACACCTGGCGTTACGACGTCGGCGGCTACGCCTGGGACAACTCCGAGCTGTCACCCGACCTGTGGCTGTGGCTGCAGTACCTGCGCACGGGCCGGGCCGACGTCTTCCGGTTCGCCGAGTCGATGACCCGCCACACCGGCGAGGTGGACGTCTACCACCTGGGCCGGTGGAAGGGGCTGGGCAGCCGCCACAACGTGCAGCACTGGGGCTGCAGTTGCAAGCAATTGCGCATCTCGAACGCCGCCTACCGGCGCTTCTACTACTACCTGACCGCCGACGAGCGCACCGGCGACCTCATGGACGAGCTGAGCGTCCCCGAGGAGACGTTCCTGGCGATCGACCCGCTGCGCAAGGTGCGCGAGGACGTCTACACCCCGGACCCGTCGGCGCTGTCGGTCGGGCTCGGCACCGACTGGGGCTCCCTGGCGGCGGCCTGGCTGACCAGGTGGGAACGGCACGGGGACGAGCGGGCCAGGGACCGGCTGCTGGGCACGATGGCCGGCATCGCCGCCATGCCGCGCCGCTTCCTGACCGGCGAGGGCCGCCTCGACCTGGCGACCGGCCGCTTCGACACCTCCCGGGAGCGGATCTCCATCTCCCACCTGTCGTCGCTGTTCGGGCTGCCGGAGATGTGCGCCGAGCTGATCGCGCTCGACCTGGACGTGCCCGGCTTCGAGGCGGCCTGGCTGGAGTACTGCCGGCTCTACCTGGCCCCGCCCGAGCAGCAGGAGGCCGAGGTGGGGCAGCGGCTGAGCGGCATCTCGCTGATCCAGGCGCACAGCCGGCTCACGGCGTACGCGGCGGCGCGGACCGGGGACGCCGAACTGGCGGCGTGGGCCTGGCGCAAGTTCCGCCTCGGGGAGGGCGACCAGCTCAACCGCAACCCGTTGCAGCATCAGGAGAAGTGGGAGCTGACCCTGGTGGACGGGCCGGAGGTGCCGCACCCGGTCTTCGAGGCGCCGTTCGTCAGCACCAACAGCGCCGCGCAGTACGGCCTGGCCGCCATTCACAACCTGGTGCTGATCGGCGAGCACCTGACGGAACGTTAACGAGGAGGTGGGGCTCCCGCAGGGAGCCCTACACTGATCGGTATGCATACTCCCGATTGACCGGCGGCGCACGCCCAATCCTCGTTTCCTAGCTCGGGAGTGTTCCGGTCACCATGATCATCGCAACTGATATCGAGCTGCGCGCGGGCGCGCGCCTGCTCATCGAGAAAGCCACGTTCCGGGTCAACCCCGGCGACAAGATCGGGCTCGTCGGCCGCAACGGCGCGGGCAAGACGACGTTGACCAAGGTGCTGGCGGGTGAGGGCATTCCCGCCGCCGGCACCGTCAACACCACCGGCAGCGTCGGCTACCTGCCCCAGGACCCCCGCACCGGCGACCTCCAGGTGCTGGCCCGCGACCGTATCCTGTCGGCGCGCGGCCTCGACGAGGTCATCCGCAAGCTGCGGGAGGCCGAGGGCGGCATGTCCTCCGCCGACGAGCGCACCCGGGAGAAGGCCGTCAGGCGGTACGGGCGGCTCGAAGATCAAATGCATGTCCTGGGCGGGTACGCGGCCGAGTCGGAGGCCGCCTCCATCGCCTCCAGTCTGGGTCTGCCGGACAGGGTGCTGGGGCAGTCCCTGCAAACGCTTTCCGGCGGCCAGCGCAGGCGCGTGGAATTGGCGCGAATTCTTTTCAGCGGAGCGGAAACTCTCCTTCTCGACGAGCCCACAAACCACCTAGATGCGGACTCAATCGGGTGGCTTCGTGATTTTTTGCGGAGTCATCAAGGTGGCTTGGTGATCATCAGCCACGACGTCGGTCTTCTTGAAGCCACGGTCAACAAGGTTCTGCACCTCGACGCCAACCGATCGGTGATCGACCACTACAACGTCGGCTGGAAGGCCTACCTCGCCCAGCGCGAGACCGACGAGAAGCGCAGGAAGCGCGAGCGGGCCAACGCCGAGAAGCAGGCCGGGGCGCTGCTGGCGCAGGCCGACAAGATGCGCGCCAAGGCCACCAAGGCCAAGGCGGCCCAGGACATGATGCGCCGGGCCCACCGGCTGCTGTCGGGCACCGAGGAGGAGCGCCAGAGCGACAAGGTCGCGCGGCTGCGCTTCCCCGAGCCGCAGCCGTGCGGGCGCACCCCGCTCACGGCCGAGGCGCTGTCCAAGTCGTACGGCTCGCTGGAGGTCTTCACCGACGTCAACGTGGCCATCGACCGAGGTCACAGGGTCGTCATCCTCGGGCTGAACGGCGCGGGCAAGACCACGCTGCTGCGCATCCTGGGCAGCCTGGAGGCCCCCGACACCGGCGCGGTCCGGCCCGGCCACGGCCTGAAGGTCGGCTACTACGCGCAGGAGCACGAGACCCTCGACTCCGGCCGTACGCTGCTGGAGAACATGCGCTCGGCGGGCGGCGAATTCACCGACACCGAGTTGCGCAAGGTGCTCGGCTCGTTCCTGTTCACCGGCGACGACGTCGACAAGCCCGCCGGAGTTCTGTCCGGCGGTGAGAAGACCCGGCTCGCACTTGCGATCTTGGTTCTGTCGAGCGCCAATGTGCTCCTTCTCGACGAGCCCACGAACAACCTCGATCCGGTCAGCCGCGAGCAGGTTCTCAACGCCCTGAGGTCGTATTCAGGAGCAATCGTCCTAGTCACACATGACGAGGGTGCCGTTGACGCCCTGTCACCGGATAGGGTGATCTTGCTACCGGACGGAACTGAAGACGCATGGAGCGACGAATTTTCCGATCTTGTGGCACTTGCCTGATCTTAATTTGAGTGGGTACGGATCTTTTCCCGTGGAGTAGGTAGCCGATCCCGCTGAAATGACTGATCATGGCGGAGTAACGCTGCGGAAGTCCGGCACTACAGGAGGTACTCGTGGCCGAGACACTGAAGAAGGGCACCCGGGTCACCGGGGCCGACCGGGAAAAACTGGCCGGCGATCTCAAGAAGCGCTACGCCGCGGGCGAAAGCATTCGCGCGCTGGCCGCTTCGACCGGTCGGTCCTACGGGTTCATCCACCGCATCCTGAGCGAGTCCGGTGTGACTCTGCGTGGGCGCGGCGGGGCGACTCGAGGCAAGTCCAAGCGCTGACGGCCGCCTTGGAACGTGCGACCGCAGCCGCCCGTCCCTAGTCAGCCACCGTCGCGTCCGGGCCAGAACGATGTTCTGTAGGCTCGGGCGCGACGGTCAGCACTCCGGACGAAGGAGCGGGCGATGGCGGAAGCGCAGGCGCGACAGCGCGGGGGGAATGCGGACGACGGCCCTGCCACGGCAGAGGGCGCGGTCCGATTCGAGGTGGACGGTGAGATAGCGGCGATCACGCTGGCCCGGCCGGACAAGCGCAACGCTCAGACGTTCGCGACATGGTCGGCACTGGCTCGCATCGGCGAGAGCCTGCCCGAGCAGGTGCGCGTCGTCGTCGTGAAAGGTGAGGGACCGTCCTTCTCAGCGGGTATCGACCTGCGAATGTTCACATCTGAGGGGGTGCCCGGACAGGGCTCGTTCAGCTCGGCGGCCGCAAGCGAGGACGCCGGCTTCGAGCAGCGCATCCGGCAGGCCCAAGCGGGCTTCCTGTGGTTGCGCCGCCCGGAGATCGTCTCCATCGCCGCGGTGCAGGGACACGCGATCGGAGCGGGATTCCAGCTCGCGCTCGCCTGCGACCTGCGCATCGTGGCCGACGACGTCTCGTTCTGCATGAAAGAGCCCGCACTGGGCCTGGTGCCCGATCTCACGGGGACCAAGCCCCTGGTCGAACTGGTGGGCCTGGCCAAGGCGATCGACATCTGCCTGACCGCCAGGACCGTGCACGCGGACGAGGCCATGCGCATCGGCCTCGCGGAGCAAGTGGTCGCCCGGAGCGACCTGGATCAAGCGGTACGCGAGAAGGTCACCGCGCTGCTGTCCACCAATCGTGACGCGGCCGTGGCGACCAAAAGGCTCCTCCAGGGCGCGCGGGCCCGCTCCCTGGAGGAGCAGAGCAGGGCCGAGGGGATCGAGCAGGCGGCCCGCATCAAGGCGCTCTTCGGCTGAACCGGCGCTCTTCGGTTGATTCTTCACGCGCGGTGCGATCGGCCCGCGAGGTCTGATCCGGCTTGCGAGGGCCGATTGGCCGTTCGAGGGGTGATTCGCCGCGCGAAGTGTGATCGGCCGCGCGAGGTCTGATTCGCCGCTCAGGGTCTGAGCCGGTGATCAGGGGCTGATCCGGTGGTCGGAGGTGTGATTCATCGCTCAAGGTCTGATTCGCCGCTCAACGGGCTGATCGGGCACTCAGCGGCTGATTCGGCACTCAGGGAACGCCTGGGTGACGTGCGGCGGCGGCGAACGCTTTCCGGTCGTTGCCCGGCTCTGAGGGGCTGTGCCGCCCGTGGAGGGTGGGTTGGGCCTGATATGCGGGAGTACGTCTCCTCGGCGCTCAGAGGCCGCTTCAGGGCGCGTCCAGAGGCAATGCCGCGCGGGCGGCCCGGCGCCTTCGCGCCGGGGCCGGGTTCCGTGGTGAGCTGGGTTTCGCGCCGGGGCCCGGTTTCGCGGTGAGCTGGGTTTCGCGGTGAGGTGGTCTCGTGGTGGGCCGGGTTTCGCGGTGAGCTGAGCCGGGAATCCCCAAGCGCCCCGGCGGCGCTGTCTCCGGCGGAGGAGGAGGGATCCCCCGGATGGCGATGATGGGAGGGGGCTTCGGCCCCGGCATGATGGTCTCGCTGCGGCGCGACGGATCGGTCACCAAGCAGCGGCTGCGGCCCGGCACGGTGCGGCGCATCGCGCGCTACGCCCGTCCGTACACGCGGCAGATCGCGGCGTTCCTGCTGCTCGTCGTGGCGGGAGCGGTGATCGTGGTCGCCAACCCGCTGCTGATGAAGGCGATCATCGACGACGGCATCCTGCCCAGGCAGGCCGGCGTGGTGATCTGGCTGGCCGTGGCCATCGGCGCGCTCGCGCTCGTGGACGCCGGGCTGACGCTGGTGCAGCGGTGGTTCTCGGCGCGCATCGGCGAGGGCCTGATCTACGACCTGCGCACCGAGGTGTTCGACCACGTGCAGCGCCTGCCGGTCGCGTTTTTCATGCGCGCGCAGACCGGCGCGCTGGTCAGCAGGCTCAACACCGACGTGATCGGCGCCCAGCGCGCCCTGACCAGCACGCTGTCCTCCGTCGTCGCCAACGTGGTCAGCCTGGTCCTGGTGCTGGGCGCGATGCTGGCGCTGTCGTGGCAGGTGACCCTGGTCGCGCTGGTGCTGCTGCCGATCTTCGTGGTGCCCGCCAAGTACGTCGGCCGCCGCATGTCCGCCCTGACCCGCGAGCAGATGCAGCTCGACGCCGAGATGAGCTCGGTCACCACCGAGCGCTTCAACGTGGCCGGCGCCATGGTCGCCAAACTGTACGGCCGGCCGGAGGACGACGCCCAGGTGTTCGGCGCGCGGGCGGCCAGGGTGCGCGACGTCGGCGTGACCGTCGGCATGTACGGCACGGTGTTCCGGGTCGCGCTCGGCCTGATCGCCGCGCTGGCCACCGCCCTCGTGTACGGCATCGGCGGCGTGCTGTCGGTCTCCGGCGCCTTCGAGCTCGGCACCCTGGTGGCCCTGGCCGCGCTGCTGATGCGCCTGTACGGCCCCCTCACGTCCCTGTCGAACGTGCACGTGGACGTGATGACCGCGCTGGTCAGCTTCGACCGCGTCTTCGAGATCCTCGACCTCGAGCCCATGGTGGCGCAGAAGCCGGACGCCGTGCCGGTGCCCGACGGCCCGGTCACGATCGAGTTCGACGACGTGCGCTTCCGCTACCCGTCCGCCGAGGAGGTCTCGCTGGCCTCGCTGGAGTCGGTGGCCAGGCAGGACACCGGCGGCCCGGCGGAACCGGTGCTCAAGGGCGTGTCGTTCACCGCCGCGCCCGGCCGGCTCGTCGCGCTCGTCGGGCACAGCGGGGCGGGCAAGACCACGATCACCTCGCTGGTCTCGCGGCTCTACGACGTCAACGAGGGCGCGGTGCGGATCAACGGCCTCGACGTGCGCGACGCCACGCTCGGCTCGCTGCGCGACACCGTGGGCGTGGTCATGCAGGACGCGCACCTGTACCACGACACGATCGGCGCCAACCTGCGCTACGCCCGTCCCGGGGCGAGCGACGAGGAGATCTGGCGGGCGCTGCGGGCCGCGCAGATCGGCGAGCTGGTCGAGGGCCTGCCCGACGGGCTGGAGACCGTGGTCGGCGATCGCGGCTACCGGCTGTCCGGCGGCGAGAAGCAGCGGCTGGCGCTGGCCAGGCTGCTGCTGAAGGCGCCGCGGGTGGTCGTGCTCGACGAGGCCACCGCCCACCTCGACTCCGAGTCGGAGGCGGCCGTGCAGGTGGCGCTGAAGACGGCGCTGGAGGGCCGTACGTCGCTGGTCATCGCGCACCGGCTCTCGACGATCAGGGAGGCCGACGAGATCCTCGTCATCCAGGACGGCCGGGTGGCCGAGCGCGGCCGGCACGAGGAGCTGCTGACGCGCGGCGGGCTGTACGCCGAGCTCTACCGCACGCAGTTCAGCTCGTCCGGTAGCCCAGCCGCCTGAGCTCCTCCCTGGCCACCTTCTCCACCAGCACCAGGTCGTCGCGGCGCAGCCGGGTGCGCCAGGCGCCGACCTTGGGCACCGCCGTGTCGTACAGGACGACCTTGGACACCCGCGTCTCCAGGAACTCCGACAGCGTGGCGACCGACTGCGGCGGCTTGTCCACCAGGTCCTCGTAGCGCAGGGTGAGCAGTTGCGGGGCGGGCAGCGTGCGGCGCAGCTCGGCGCTCATGCGTACCGCGCCGCGCCAGCGCAGCGCGCTCTTGCCGGCCGCCGGCATCGTCTTCCAGCGATCGAGGTGCTCGTCCTTGTTGACGCCGAGGAAGGCGTTGGGGAACTCGGTCTGCTCCGCCACCATCGCCGGCTTGAACCAGGCCAGGCAGGCCGGGTCGCCCAGCATGCCGGCCACCACGTCGCGGCCGTCGCGGATGAGCTGGACGAACCGGGCGTCGGGGAAGGACTGGAGCAGCACGGTCGCGCTGTAGATCAGGTCGGGGCTGCCGTCGCCGAACCGGGTGACGTCGTCGGCCGACACGCACGGGCCGCAGCCGGTGACGCCGCCGGCCTCGCGGCACGGCTCGGCGCACTCGCCGCAGGAGCGGGGGAGCACCTGCCACGACTCGGCGAGCGCGTCGCGCATGACGCGCACGGCCCCCGAGGTGCGGGCGATGGACGGCTTACGGGCGAAGGCGTACACCACGTGCGCCACGCTCGCGCGGCCCATCGTCACGTGGAAACCGGGTGAGCGTTTCAGCGCGCGGGCCAGGAGGTCGACGCCGGAATGCGGAGCTCCGAGCAGGAAGACCGGCCGGCGGACCTTGATGCCGTTGACCACGAGGATGTGGGGCGGAAGTCGCATACGGAAAGCAAGTGTGACACCGTTTTCCCCGTGAACGAGCCAACGTCAGTGTCGGTGCTCACCGGAGCGGGCGTCTCGACCGATTCCGGGATCCCCGACTTCCGGGGGCCGCAGGGAGTCTGGACGAAGAACCCGCAGGCGGCGGCCAGCGCGACCATCGACCGGTACGTGGCCGACCCCGAGGTCAGGCGCGCGGCGTGGCAGGCCAGGCTCGGTCACGCGGCCTGGGCGGCCCGGCCGAACGCCGCCCACCGCGCGCTGGTCGACCTGGAGCGCGCCGGGCTGCTGCGCGCCCTCATCACCCAGAACATCGACGAGTTGCACCAGCGCGCCGGGTCCGCGCCGGAGAAGGTCATCGAGCTGCACGGCACCCTGCACCGCGTCGAGTGCCTGACCTGCGACCTGATCACGCCCATGGCGGAGGTGCTGGAGCGGGTGGCCGCGGGGGAGCAGGACCCGCTCTGCCCGCGCTGCGGCGGCCTGCAGAAGTCGAACACGATCTCCTTCGGCCAGAACCTCAAGGCCGAGGTGCTGCGCGCGGCGCAGGACGCGGCCCGCTCGTGCGACGTGTTCGTGGCGGTCGGCACCTCGCTCACCGTGCATCCCGCGGCCGGGCTGTGCGGCGAGGCGCTCGACGCCGGGGCCCGGCTCGTGATCGTGAACGCCGAGCCGACCCCCTATGATCCCTTCGCCGATCGTGTCGTCAACGAGCCGATCGGCCAGGCACTGCCCGCGCTCGTCAAGGAGTTGATCGATGAGACCAGGTGACACCGTCGCGCTCGTCTCCCCGTCGGGGCCGCCCGACGCCGCGCAGTTCGAACGCGGCGTCCGGCGGCTGGAGTCGCTCGGGCTGAAGGTGGTGGCCGGCGAGCACGCGCTCGACCGCCAGGGGCTCGCCTACCTCGCGGGCGAGGACACCGCCCGGGCCGCCGACCTGCAGACGGCCTGGTGCGACCCGGCCGTCACGGGCGTGTTCTGCTGCCGCGGCGGCTACGGCGCGGCCCGCCTGCTCACGCTGCTCGACTGGGACGCGATGCGGGAGGCCGTGCGCAGGCAGGGACCCAAGGTGCTGCTCGGGTCGAGCGACATCACGGCGCTGCACACCGCGTTCGCGGTCGAGCTGGGCGTGCCCACCCTGCACGGGCCGATGGCCGCCTGCGACGTCATCGCGGGCGACGACGACGGGCCCGAGCCCCGCACGTGGGAGAGCCTGCGCGCGGCGCTGTTCGGCCAGGCCGACACGGTGACGGGCGATCGGGTGCTGGCGCCGGGCCGGGCCGAGGGCGTGCTGCGCGGCGGGAACCTGTCGCTGCTCGCCTCCCTGTGCGGCACGCGGTGGCAGCCGTCCTTCGCCGGCGCGATCGCGTTCCTGGAGGACGTGGACGAGGAGCCGTACCGGATCGACCGGATGCTCACCCAGTTGCTGCAGGCCGGGGTGTTCGACGGGGTGCGGGGGATCACGCTGGGGTCGTGGGAGCAGTGCGGTGATCCGTACCCGGTGCTGGAGGACCGGCTGGGGCGGCTCGGGGTGCCGATCGTGGCGGGGCTGCCGGTCGGCCACGGGTCGCCGCAGATCAGTGTCTGGCTCGGCGCACTTGGTGTTATCGATACCGAATCGTGCTCGCTGGCTGGCTCGACCAGGAATGGGGAGCAGGCAAGGTAGGAGGGACGAATCCGACAGAAAGGGACACGGCGCGTGAACTTGTTCAGGCGTGAGCCCTCTCGCCGGCCGGTCGAGGACGTCGATCTCGACTCGTTGCTCGCGCTCGTCGCCGAGTCCCTCGGATACTCCTTCGCCTTCGCCCGCGACGGCTCCGCCGTGACCCTCACCGGTCGCGGCGCCGCCCTCGTCGTCAAGCTCACCGGGCTGCGGCGCGAGGCCGGGCGGCGGGCCAGGGAGGACTGGCCGATGCTGGTCTCCGAGCACCTCGCGCACGCCGTGACCACCGCCGGCGAACGGCTGGACGTGTGCGACCTGGAGCAGGCGCGCCCGCTGCTGGGCACCCGGGTGGAGTCGGTGGACGAGGTGCCCGACCTGACCCGCGTCGTGGGCCGTCACCTGAACGCCGACCTGGTCGAGCTGCTGACCGCCGGGTCGCGGCCGGTGCGCCCGGAGGAGTCCGGATGCTGGCCGGTGCCCACCGGGCACGCCCTCGACCTGGCCGTCGCCAACGTGCGCGGGCAGGACCGGCTGCGGGTGGAGCACATCGAGCTGTCCGGCACGCCCGTCACCCGGCTGACCGCCTCCGCCCCGTCGGCCGCCACGCATCTGCGGTGGCTGGACGACTACCTCTCGGTGCCCGCCGACGGGGTGCTGGTCGTGCTGCCCGATCCGTACACGCTGCTCGTGCATCCGGTGGACGGGATCGGGGTGGTGCGGGCGATCGAGCGGCTGCGGGTGCACGCCGCCCGCACCGACGGGCTCAGCTCCCAGGTGCACTGGTGGCACGCGGAGCGGCTGACGCTCATCAGGGCCGACATCGTCAACCGGGCCGGGCAGACCAGGCTCGTGGTGGCGCCGCCGCCGGACTTCGCGCGCGTCTTGGCCCGCCTGGCGGTCTGAGCCGGTCCGCCCGGTCCCCGGCCTGACGAGGGTCAGCCGCGCCCGACGTAGTCGCGCAGGTGCACGGCCGTCAGCGTGGAGCCGTCGCCGACCAGCTCGCGGGGGGTGCCGGTGAAGACGACCTGGCCGCCGTCGTGACCGGCCCCGGGGCCGAGGTCCACGATCCAGTCGGCGTGGGCCATGACGGCCTGGTGGTGCTCGATCACGATCACCGTGTTGCCGTCGTCCACCAGGCGGTCGAGCAGGGTCAGGAGCTGGTCGACGTCGGCCAGGTGCAGGCCCGTCGTGGGCTCGTCCAGCACGTAGGTGGTGCCGTTCCTGGCCATGTTGATGGCCAGCTTGAGCCGCTGGCGCTCCCCGCCGGACAGCGTGGTGAGCGGCTGGCCGAGGCCCAGGTAGCCGAGTCCGACCGAGACGAGACGGTCGAGGATCGTGCCGGCCTGGCCGGTGCGGAAGAAGTCGCGGGCCTCGGAGATCGGCATCTCCAGCACCTCGCTGATGTTCTTGCCGCGCAGCCGGTACGTCAGCACCTCCGCGGTGAACCGCCGGCCCTCGCACGCCTCGCACACCGACGCCACCTCGGCCATCATCGCCAGGTCGGTGTAGATGAGGCCGATGCCCTTGCAGGCCGGGCAGGCGCCCTCGGAGTTGGCGCTGAACAGGCTCGCCTTGACCCCGTTGGCCTTGGCGAAGGCGGTGCGGATCGGGTCGAGCACGCCCGTGTAGGTGGCCGGGTTGCTCCTGCGCGAGCCGCGGATCGGCGACTGGTCGGCCACCACCACGCCGTCGCGTCCGGCCACGTGCCCGTGGATGAGCGAGCTCTTGCCGGAGCCCGCCACGCCGGTCACGACGGTGAGCACGCCGAGCGGGAGCTCCACGCTCACGTCGCGCAGGTTGTGCAGGGTGGCGTTCCTGATCGGCAGCCAGCCCGTGGGCTTGCGGACGTCCTCGCGCAGCCGTACGCGGTGGTCGAGGTAGCGGCCGGTCAGCGTGCCCGAGGCGGGCAGCCCCGCCAGGTCGCCGGCGTAGCAGATCTGGCCGCCGGCCGTGCCCGCGCCCGGTCCGAGGTCCACCACGTGATCGGCGATGGCGATCGTCTCCGGCTTGTGCTCGACCACGAGCACCGTGTTGCCCTTGTCGCACAGCGCCAGCAGCAGGCGGTTCATCCGCTCGATGTCGTGCGGGTGCAGCCCGGCGGTGGGCTCGTCGAAGACGTAGGTGACGTCGGTGAGGCTGGAGTTGAGGTGGCGCACCATCTTGACCCGCTGCGCCTCGCCGCCCGACAGCGTGGCCGACTCGCGGTTCAGGCTCAGGTAGCCCAGGCCGATCTCGACCAGGGAGTCGAGCGTCGAGCGCAGCCCGTCCAGCACCGGCCCGACCCGGGGGTCGACGATGCCGCGCACGAACTCGGCGAGGTCGTCGACCTGCATGGCCGAGCAGTCGGCGATGTTGCGCCCGGCGATCCTGGCCGAGCGGGCGGCCTCGTTCAGCCGGGTGCCGCCGCAGGACGGGCAGGGGGCGAGCTTGATCGCCCGCTCGGCGAACGCCCGCGCGGCCGGCTGCATCGACTCGCGGTCCTTGCCCAGGTAGCTGCGCCTGACCCGGGTGACCAGGCCCTCGTAGGTGAAGTTGTTGGCCCCGTACTTGAGCTTGACGGCGGGTTTGTGCAGCAGGTCGGCCCACTGCTGCTCGGTGAAGTCCGTCAGCTTGACCGCGGGGTCGAACAGGCCCGAGCCGGCCACGACCTGCCAGGGCCAACTGTCCACCGCGTACCCGGGGGCCTTGATCGCCCCCTCGTTCAGCGACAGCTCCCTGTCGACCAGCGCGTCCACGTCGATCTCGGACGCCTTGCCCAGCCCCTCGCATTCGGTGCACATGCCGTCGGCCGTGTTGAAGCTGAAGGCGGAGGCGGAGCCGACCGGCGGCTCGGCGATGCGGCTGAAGACGATCCGCAACATGGTGTGGGCGTCGGTGGCGGTGCCCACGGTGGAGCGGGCGTTGGCGCCCATCCGCTCCTGGTCCACGATGATCGCCGCGCTCAGGTTGTGCAGCGCGTCCACGTCCGGACGGGCCAGGCTCGGCATGAACCCCTGGATGAACGCCGTGTACGTCTCGTCGATCAGCCGCCGCGACTCGGCGGCGATGGTGTCGAAGACGAGCGAGGACTTGCCGGAGCCGGACACTCCGGTGAAAACGGTGAGACGCCGCTTGGGGACGTCGACGGAGACGCCCTTGAGGTTGTTCTCCCTGGCGCCGCGGACCTGGATGTGGCCGTGGCTGTCGGCGGCGGTGTGATCGCGAGTCTGGACGGTGCTGGCCTGGTGGGTGGAGAGCACGGAATCCTTCCCTCATCGGGCTGACTATTTATGCTGTAAAGGGATAGCCGGGACAGCTTACCCCCCACCCGGAGTGGAACAGGTCGCGCGCTCGGCGGCTCAGGCGGAGATCGGGTTGACCGCCCGGTGGTGCAGGCCGGTCACGGGGATCTCGTGCAGGCTGCCCGAGTACAGGAACTGCGTCATGCCGATCAGCAGCCGGCGCACGTCGTCCTGGGGGCGGACGACCAGGCGCAGGAACCGGCTCGTGGTGCCGAGCTTGTTGCCGCACTCGCGGACGTACACGCCGTGCTCGGTGAGCAGGTGGTCGCGCAGCGGCACCCCGTCGTGCCCCGGCGGCAGCCGCACCAGCAGGAAGTTGCCCTGGGAGGCGAACACCGACAGCCCCGGCATCGTGCTGAGCTGCTGGAACATCACTCTCCTGTCCTGGCCGAGCCGCGTGAGGCTGTCCTGGTACTCGGGCATGAACTGCCGCATCATGAACACCACGACCTCGGCGAACGAGTTGAGGTTCCACTTGGGCAGCGCGTCGCGCACCCGGCCGGCCAGGGCCGGGTTGGCCACCATGTAGCCGAAGCGGATGCCGTGCAGGCCGAAGTTCTTGCCGAGGCTGCGCAGCACGATCACGTTCGGCCGCACCGCCGCCTCGGCCGCGACCCCCGGGTACGGCTCGGCGTCCACGAAGTCGCCGAAGGACTCGTCCACGATCACCAGGTCGAGATCGATGAGCCGGTCGAGCAGGTCGAGGACCTCGTGCTTGGGCAGGTAGCCGCCGTCGGGGTTGTTCGGGTTGCAGATCACCGCCACCCGCGAGCCGCGCGTACGGATGAACGAGACGTAGTCGTGCACGTCGAGCGCGAAGTTGCGGCTCTCCGACAGCGGGTACATGTCGACCCGCTTGCCCGTCTCCAGCGGCTGGTCCGTCCAGCGGCCGAAGGTCGGGATCGGCACCGCGAGGCTGTCGCGGACCAGCAGGTGGTCGATCCAGGTGATCAGCTCCGTCGAGCCGTTGCCCATCGCGACCGTCTTGGGGTGCAGGCCGAGGGTGGCGCAGAGCTCCTCGGCGATCGTGCCCGCGTCGCTGGGGTAGAACTTGAGGATCGTCTCCAGGTTCCTCCCGAGGTACTCGAAGATCTCCGGCGTGGGGAAATACGGGTTGCAGGGGATGCAGAAGTCCACCGGCGGGCGCTCTCCCGTCGAACTGCGCAGCAGTGAGAAGTACGACGGGCTGTGCGCCTGTGCCCGCAAGAGACCGAGCTCCACGACACCTCCAGGGACCACGTGTCGGACGTGTGGAGGTACGCGCGGACGCCGTCAGCGGTTCACGGGGGGCGGCTCGTCGGTCCTGCGGAGCGTGAGGATCGCGATGTCGTCGCGCGGGGCCGCGCCGGTGAAGGCGCGCAGGTCGGCGCCGAGCGCGGCGGCCAGCCGCCCGTCGCCCGGCTCGCGGGCCCACAGGCGCAGCCGCTCCTCCAGGGGATAGAACGCGCCGTGGCGGTCGCGGGCCTCGGTCACCCCGTCAGTGCACAGCAGCAGCGTCGCCCCGCGCGGGAAGGCGAAGCGCGCGCCCCGGCGCGGCGTCGTCGACAGCGCCGCCAGGCCGAGGGGCACGGCGGGCTCGCCCAGGTCCATCTGGCAGGCGACGCCGTCGCGGATGAGGAACGGGGCGATGTGGCCGCAGTTGACCGCCTCGACCACGGGACTCCTGCCGATGTCGAGCACGAGCGCGGTGACCAGCCGCTCGGGCTCGCCGGTGTGGGAGGCGAAGGCGTTCTGCCTGACCACCGCGGTCTCCAGGGCGGCCACGACGCCGGTGAGCGTGTGCTCACGGTAGGCGGCCTCCCTGAACGAGCCCAGCACCGCCAGCGCGGTGCCGATCGCGGGCAGGCCCTTGCCCTGGACGTCGGCGATCAGGACGCGGGTGCCATGGCGGGAGGTGGCCACCTCGTACATGTCGCCGCCCACCATCGTGTCCTCCTCGACGGGCTGGTAGAGGCCGTCCACGAGCACGTCGGCGGTGCGCAGGGGGAGCGGGCGCACGATCAGCCGCTGCAGCGCCGCCGACGCCGAGCGCAGCCGGAACACCTCCTCCTCGCGCCGCACGCGGTAGCGGCAGCCGAGCACGCTCAGCACCCCGAAGACCGTCATGAACCCGGACGCCAGCAGGTTGTCCGCCGGCGGCACGCCGACGTACACGCCGGTGACGATCTCCACCACGATCACCCAGAGCGAGGTGGCGGCCGTCTGCCACACCTCGCCGAGCCCCGAGACGAGCGCCGGCAGGAAGATCAGCAGCGGGAACAGCCGCACCGCCGTGCCCGTGGCCACGTCGAGCGCGACCACCACCACCGTGACCAGAAAGACGCCCGTCGCCAGCACCGGCGTGCTCACGCGCGGCCCGTCGCGGAGCCGGCCGCGCCTCCCGTCGTCCGTCACTGGTCCGCTTCACCCCCTTGTCCTCTTCTATCAGTCTGTTTCTCCTGCCCGGCACGCGGGCACACGCCCTTGACCGCACCTTGTCCGCGACACTCAATCGGGAACGCCGCGGCGCGTATTGACGTGATTATCCGGACGTCGCCGCCGAATCGCTCCGCTCGCGTTATGAATGGCACCGAAATCGGCGGCCGGCCGGGCGGATGAATTCGTATTCGTGCGTTTTTCTGTGAGTGGGCGACGGGCGGCTGTGACCGTGTGTGCTGCAAGGATAGGCCCATTGGCTACGGAAAGTAAACGATCGCGCCCTGTTTGGCGGGTTTGCTGGTGGTGTGGGGGTCTTTCTTTGGGGCATACCGGGTTCTCATTTTCTTCTAATCTCCAAACTCATTGACACAAGAAAATGATCTTGTAAATATCTGAGTTGAGACGCGGATCGTCTAATTCACGTCAGGAAAGGGGCGCTGCCCATATGGACATCGAGCTCGACTGGACCCTGTTGCCGGCCGTCGTCGTCCGGAACGCCGGGTTTCCCTGGGAGCTCGTCCTGTCCCTCGTCCATCCCCGGGCGGCGGAGACCGCCGCGCAGGTCGTCCGGCTCGAACGGCAGGCGCTGGGCCTGCTCGCCGAGGCGCCCGACCGCGGCGCCGACGCCCGCCCGTCCGGTGCGCCCGACGGACGGGCGGGAGGCGGGCGGCTGCCACGTGGCGTGCGCAGCCGCCTGCGTGACCTGCGCCCGCTGCCCGACGACACACCGGGCCCGGACGGCTGGCTGGCGGCCTGGAACGACGTGACCGGCCGGCTGGAGGAGGCCAGGCTCACCCTGGACGGCCTGGCCGCGGGCGACGCCGCGCTCGCCAGGGCCGCCGTCGCCGGGATCATCGCCGACGAACGTTTCCTCGACGCGCTCGTGTGCTCCGCGCCGGGCCTCTACCGGGACCTGCGGCACGGGGCCAAGGGCGGCAGGACCCGGCGGCAACTCGCCGAACTCGTGCAGCGGCTGTCCGCCTCCTGCGAGACGTCCGGCTGCTACGGGCCGATCGGCTACGGGGCCGTCACACCCGGCCGCGACGGGGGCTACACGTGGGCGGGGGCCCACGTGTGCCCGCGGCGGGTGGCGTACCCGGCGGCCCCGGTGGGCGAGGCGTTGCAGCAGCGGCTGCTCGCCGACCCCGCGCTCGTGGCCGGTCTGGTGCCCCAGCGCAGGACGTGGACGGGGGAGACGCCCGACGGGGCGGCGTTCGCGGGCGACTGCGACGGGCGGCGCACGCTCGCCGAGATCGCGGCCCAGACGGGGGCCGGTCTCGAACGGGCGTCGGCGGCGCTGGCCGTGGCGGTGCGGCGGGGGCTGCTCACCCACGACCTGTGCC
>NZ_SSXE01000158.1 GCF_021699195.1 Nonomuraea sp. MG754425
GTGCGGGGGAGCCCGGTTGTGGGGGACGGGCGGCAGTGTCGTGGTCGTGAGATATGCGGACATGGCAATCGGGTGGACCGGGCTGTACGTGGCTTCGAAGATCGTCTACGCCCTGGAGGGGCGGTTGGGGGTGACCGGCGGTCCGGTGGTCTCGCCGGACTCCTACCTCGCGTACGGGGTGGGTGAGGTGGCCCTGGCGCAGTGGGCGAACGCGGGGTCCGGAGCGCTGGTGATGGCGGTCCTGCTGGCCGGACGGCTCCGCCTGGGGGCACGGCGGCGATCCTGGCGGCGACCCGATGAGCGGGCGCGACGGTGGACGAGCAGGCTGCTGCCGGGCGCGCACCGGCTCTGTGCCGCGATGGCCGCGATCGGGGCGGTGGGCATGCTCGGCGGCGCGTTGCTCACCGATCGCGGTGGCGCGCTCTTCGGGGGGTACTGCGCCGTGTGGGCGACCCTGCTGGTCCTGGCAACCCGCGACCTGCCCCGACACGGCACCGACCACCCCTCCACCGTCACCGCGTGACCGGCGCTCACCGCGCGACCGGCACTCGCCCTTGACCGGTGCCCACCCCTTGACGGGCGGGCACTTCCTGCCTGGCGTTTTTGTCGGGTGTTCGCCCTCGCCCGGTGCTCGCCTGCGCGTGGTCTTCGCGCTTCCCCCGCAAACGGTCCCCCTGCGCGGCCGGCCGCTACCGCGCCCCGGCTCTCGTCGCGTGACTGGCGTCGCCCCGCATGCACGAGGCCGGCACGGGGCGGCGGCACGGCTCGGTGGTGCGGCGCGGTCGTGTGGCTTCTTGATTGGGTGGTGGGTGTGTTTCGGCGGGGTGGCTCGGTGAGCCGCCCCGCCGAAACACCGCGCCGGACCGTCCCGAGAGGCGCGGGGTCACCCGGTTGCGTAGTCCGGGGTCATGACGGCGGCCAGGGTGAGGTGGGAGGCGGCCTCCTCGTGCCGTCCCTGCCGCTGCAGGGTCCGGCCCAGCAGGTGGCGGGCGTAGGAGTCGTCCGGGGACTCGGTCACCAGGGACTCCAGCGCCGTACGCGCCCGGTTGAGCTGCGCGGAGGCGAAGTACGCCCGAGCCGCCAGCAGCCGCACCCCACGGTCGCCGCCGTGCTCGTCCATCAGGGTCCGCAGCAGCGTCAGCGCGCCGAGGGGGTCGCGCCGGTCGAGCAGCGACTCCGCGTGCCGCAGGCGCTCCACCTCGGCGGGCAGCCGCCGGGGGGTGTGCCGGCTCGCGTTCTCGAGGAACTCCCGGATCGTCTCCGGCGACTGCGCGCCCTCCAGGGCGAGGCCGTTGGCGACGATCGTCGGCGACGTCCGCACGCCCTTGGCCTTGCCGACGAGCAGCAGTTCGCGCACCAACTCGGCCCCCGGCAGGGTGCGCAGGTCGGGGTCGCCGGTGTAGCCCGCCTCCTCGGCGAGCCCGGTCTCGGTGGCGACGGCGGTCAGCACGCCGAGGTCGCTGATGTCCTGGACGTCCACGAAGTGGGCCCGCAGCACCCGCTCCACGACGCGGTCCTGCAGCTCGGCCCCGCCCTTCTCGTACGCCAGCGCGATCAGCCGGTGCGCCTCCAGAGTCCCGGCCCGCCACCCGGAGCCCCACTGCGGCCCGAGCCCTTCGGCGGCGGCCACCTCGGCCACCCGCGCCCGGTTCTCGACGGGGGACAGCCCCGGCGAGCAGGCCCGCAGCGCCTGGTCGGCCACCGGATCCCGCAGCGCCTCCGCCATGGGGACGGCGCGCGCGGGCGCGGACGGGTCGATCTGGTACGGCCGCCAGACCACTTCGACCGGCTCCCCCTCCCAGGAGGCGAGCGCCTTCTCCAGTCGCCGCTTCCCGATGTGGGCCCATCCGCAGACGACGTCCGCCCAGATTTCCATCTTCATGGCAGTCAAGGTATGCGACATGTGTTGAATAGTCAACATATGTCGTATAAGCAATGATTGTCGTATAGTGAGGCGGGTGAACCCGGAAGACCCGCGCGCCCAGCGCACCCGCGCCCGGCTCAAGGCCGCCGTGCTGGACCTGGCCGCGCAGCAGGAGCTCGCCACGATCACCGTGTCCGCGCTGGCCAGACGCGCCGAGGTGAACCGGGCGACGGTCTACCTGCACTACCCCGACGTCGACGCGCTGGTCACCGACGCCATGGAGGAGACCGTCGCCGCCGTCGCCAGGGCCGCCGCGCTCTGCCCGCTCGACGCCCCCCGCGACCGGGCCCCCGGCCCGCTGGAGGAACTGTTCGAGCACGTGGCCGCCAACGCCCACATGTACCGGCGCATGCTCGGCCCCCACGGCAGCGCCCGCTTCGCCGCCCGGATGCGCGAGCGCCTCACCGTCGAGCTCACCCGCCGCTTCACCGGCGGCGCTCGTCCCGCCGGATGGGACGACGTCCCGGTGGGCGTGCACGCCGCGTACCTGGCCGGCGCCCTCGTCGGCGTGATCGCGCACTGCGTGACGGAGGGAACGCGTCCCGAGGAGTCGGCCCCGGCGTTCTGGCGGCTCTTCCGCACCGGCTGCCAGAGCACGCCGGATGACCGATAATGGCGACGGTTGCCAACACGCGATAGATGGGGGTTCGCATGCGTCACGCCGAGCTCTGTGCCGCCGCTTCGGGTCGAGGGCACGTGACATCGCCTTAACCGGCCCCCGGCCTGCTTTCGGCGCACACGAAGGCACGCCGGTCGGCCACGGCTCGAACTGACCCGGCCGAACCGGTCAGGGCCGGTGGGCCGGCGTGCCTCGTCCGAAGCGGCCACGCGCGTACCCGGGCCGTTCCCGCGCTCCCTTCGAGGAGCCCCGCGGCCTGCCGTCATGTCCGCGCGCCTCGGCGCGGACCTGTTCGGCGCGCCGCCGGCCCCGGTCGCCACGCTCGCCGAAGCCCGTCCCGCACCCTCATCTCGCACATCAGGTGAACGACCCAGTCATGCTGCCCGAAAACCTCAGCGCCGCCCTTGACCAGGCACTGGCCCGCTTCTCCCCGCAGGAGCTGTCGGACTCGGTGGCCAGGCTGACCGAGCGCTACCGCGTCGCCGGCGTCTCCACCGGCGGGAACCACCTGCGCTCGCGGGCCGACATCGCCGCCTACGCCGCCTACCGCATGCCCGCCACGTACGCCGCCGCGGCCACCGCCATGCGCCAGGCGGCGACGCTCACTCCCGGCTTCGAGCCGCGCAGCCACCTCGACGCCGGGGGCGGCACCGGCGCGGCGATCTGGGCGGCGGCCGGCGTCTGGCCGGACATCCAGCACGTCACCGTCGTCGAGCACGACCCGCACATCATCGACCTCGGCCGCCGCCTGGCCCGCGGCGGCCCGCCGGCCCTGCGCGGCGCGACCTGGCGGCAGGCGTCCGTCGGCGCCGGGCTCGACCGGCCCGCCGCCGACCTGGTCACCATGTCGTACGCGCTGGGCGAACTGCCCGCGGCCGACCGTCCCGGCGTCGTCGGGTGGCTGGCCGCGCAGGCCGCCATGGTGATCGTCATCGAGCCCGGCACCCCCGCCGGGTACGCTACCGTCGCCGCCGCCCGCGAGATCCTGGCCGCCCAGGGCCGCACCATCGTCGCCCCCTGCCCGCACGACGGGGGTTGCCCGATCGTGCCCGGACGCGACTGGTGCCACTTCTCCGTACGCCTGCCCCGGACCGCCCTGCACCGCCGCATCAAGGCCGGCACGCTCAGCTTCGAGGACGAGAAGTTCTCGTACGTGGCCGCCGCCACCGGCCCCTGGCCGCGCCCGGCCGCCCGCGTGCTGCGTCACCCGGTCAAACGCAAGGGCGTGGTCTCCCTGCGGCTGTGCGCGGACGGCGACGGGCTCCGCGAGGTGATCGTCTCCAAGCGCCAGGGCGAGCTCTACCGGCGGGCCAGGGACACGGACTGGGGCGACCCCTGGCCCCCGGCCGGCTGAGACCGCCGCAGCGGAACTCAGAAAGCGGGACGAGCCGGGCGACCTCCCGGCTCCCCGCGCTGACCTGGACGCGGCACGGATCCGGGGCCGCATTCGTCGCGTCCATCGCCAAAACCACCCTGACCGAGCACTGAACGGATATCGGGAAAGATCAGATTCCGGCCCCTCGTCCGCGTCATCCTTGGACAGTGCAGACCACTCACCTCCTTCACTCCCTGTACGCCCGGCGCCTGCGCCGTCAGGCCATGGCCGGCCCGCTGCCCCGCCACGTCGGCCTGATCATGGACGGCAACCGGCGCTGGGCCAAACAGATGGGCATGGCCAACCCGAGCATCGGCCACAAGTACGGCGCCGACCACATCGAACACGTGCTGACCTGGTGCGAAGGGCTCGGCATCCAGCACCTGACCGTGTTCCTGTGCTCGACCGAGAACCTCCAGCACCGCGGCGACGAGGAGGTGGCCTTCCTGCTGAGGGTGATCGAGCAGATGGTCGCCGACCACTTCGACCGTCCCGACGCCCGCTGGCGGGTCCACGTGGCCGGGATGCTCGACATCCTGCCCGACACCACCGCCCGCGCGCTCAAGAGCGCCGTCGAGGCCACCCGCACCTGCGAGACCGGCTTCCACCTCACCCTGGCCATCGGGTACGGCGGCCGGCAGGAGGTCATCGAGGCGCTGCGCGAACTGCTGTACGAGCGGGCCGAGGCCGGCCAGTCCATGGCGGAGCTGGCCTCGTCCCTGACCGTGGACGACGTGGCCCGCCACCTCTACACCGCCGGCCAGCCCGATCCCGACCTGGTCATCAGGACCAGCGGCGAGCAGCGCATGTCGAACTTCCTGCTCTGGCAGTCCGCCTACTCCGAGCTGTACTTCTGCGAGGCGTACTGGCCGGCGTTCCGCGAGATCGACTTCCTGCGCGCGCTGCGCAGCTTCGCGGCCCGGCAGCGCCGCTACGGGAGCTGACCGCGGCGGCACGCGGGCGCCTCCCGCGCCCTGCGGCCAGGCCGTCGCGGGCGCATTCTTGAGTATCCTTGGCCTGCGCGATCCCGCCCGTTTCCGAGGAGCCCGTGACGAACCCGCGAGAACTCGGCCTGCTGGCCGACTGTGAGAGCTGTTTCGGGCTCTGCTGCGTGGCGTTGCCGTTCTCCGCCTCCGCGGACTTCGCCGTGGACAAGGCCGCCGGCGAGCCCTGCCACAACCTGCGCGACGACTTCCGCTGCTCGATCCACGAGGGGCTGCGCGAGCGCGGGTTCCCGGGCTGCACCGTGTTCGACTGCTTCGGGGCCGGGCAGAAGGTCTCGCGCGTCACGTACGAGGGCCGGAGCTGGCGTGCGGAGCCGGCGAGCGCGCGGCAGATGTTCGCGGTGTTCGCGGTCATGCGGCAGCTCCACGAACTGCTGTGGTACCTGGCCGAGGCGCTGGCCCTGGAGGCGGCGCGGCCGGTGCGCGAGCCGCTGCGGCGCGCGCTGGCCGAGACCGAGCGGCTCACCCGCGAGCGCCCCGACGTGCTGGAGAAGCTCGACGTGGCCGCCCACCGGGCCGAGGTCAACGAGTTGCTGCTGCGGGCCGGCGAGCTGGCGCGGGCCGGGCTGAACGGCAGGGAGCACCGGGGCGCCGACCTGATCGGCGCCCGGCTGGCGAAGGCCGATCTGCGCGGGGCCAACCTGCGCGGGGCGTACCTGATCGGGGCCGACCTGCGCGGCGCCGACCTGCGGCAGGCCGACCTGATCGGGGCCGACCTGCGGGGCGCCGACCTGTCGGGGGCCGATCTCACCGGCAGCGTGTTCCTGACCCAGGCGCAGGTCAACGCGGCCAGGGGCGACTCCGTCACCCGGCTGCCCGCCGCGCTGACCCGGCCGGCGCACTGGGCGTCCGCCAGTCAGGCCGCCGGTCAGGCCGCCAGTCAGGCCGCCGGTCAGGTCGCCGGTGGCCGCTCCGGCGGCGGGCGCGGGAGGCAGAGCGCGGGCCGCCGGTCCCGCCGCCGCTGACCCGCCCGGGGTCACGGCGATCCGGTCGTGTCCCCCAGGGACTCCAGCAGGTCACGGAGTGTGTCGGCGAGGGCCTGGCGGCGTTCGGGCGGCAGCCCGGCCAGCACCCGGTGCTCGGTCTCCATGTGATCGGGCAGCACGCGTTCGATCAGCGTGTACCCGTCGGCGGTGAGCGTCACGTGGACCACGCGCCCGTCGGAGTCGCTCGGTGCGCGCGCCACCAGGCCGCGCGCCTCCAGCCGGTCGAGCCGCTGGGTGACCGCGCCCGAGGTGATCATGGAGGCGCGCATCAGCTCGGCGGGGGTCAGCCGGTGCGGGGGGTCGCTGCGCCGCAGCGTGGCCAGGACGTCGAACGAGGCCGAGTCCAGCCCGTGCGCCGCGAACGTACGGCGCAGTTCGGTGTCGATGAGCCGGTGCAGCCGCGACAGCCGCCCGATCACCGCCATCGGGGAGACGTCCAGGTCGGGGCGTTGGTCGTGCCACTGCTTCAGCACGAGTTCCACATGATCGGCCACCGGCCCAGCCTACGTGATGTCTTAGCGGTGAGGTAAAACACGGCGACAGATCTCTTAGTGCTGAGCTACTTTGTCTTAGTGCTAAGCAATCGAACGAGTGTCGTCCTCGTGACCGCGCTGACCCCCGTCATCTGGGGCACCACGTACCTCGTCACCACCGAGTTCCTGCCGCCCGACCGGCCCCTGCTCGCGGCCGTGCTCCGGGCGCTGCCCGCCGGGCTGCTGCTCGTCGCCGTGACCCGCCGCCTGCCCCAGGGGATCTGGTGGTGGCGGGCGCTGGTGCTGGGCGCGCTGAACATCGGGGTGTTCTTCGCGCTGTTGTTCGTGGGGGCCTACCGGCTGCCCGGAGGGGTGGCGGCGACCGTCGGGGCGATCCAGCCGCTGCTGGTGGCGCTGTTGTCGGCCGGGCTGCTCGGCGAGCGCCTCACGCCGCGGACCGTGCTGGCCGCCGTGGCGGGCGCGGCCGGGGTGGGCCTGCTCGTGCTGCGCGCGGACGCCCGGCTGGACACGCTGGGGGTGGCCGCCGCGCTCGGCGGGGCCGTCGTCATGGCGGCCGGGGTCGTGCTGAGCAAGCGGTGGCAGTCGCCCGCGCCCCTGCTGGCCACCACCGGCTGGCAACTCGTCGCGGGCGGGGCGCTGCTACTGCCCGTCGCGCTGGCCGTCGAGGGCGCGCCGCCGGCCGCGCTGAGCGGCGTCAACGTCGCCGGGTACGCCTACCTCTCGCTGATCGGCGCCGCGCTCGCCTACACCCTGTGGTTCAGGGGGCTGCGGGTGCTGACGGCGACCAAGGTCACGTTCCTCGGGCTGCTCAGCCCCGTCGTGGCCACGGCGCTGGGGTGGCTCGTGCTCGGGCAGGAGCTGACGGCCGCACAGGCGGGCGGCGCGGTCGTCGTGCTGGCCGCGCTCGCCGCCGCCCAGCTCCAGCCCGCCCGCCGCCCGCGGGCCGCCGCGCCCGATGACCTCAGCCCTCGTGCCCCCGATCAGGACGCTGGACGTACAGGCGGTTGCCCTCCGGACCCGTCCACTCCACCCGGACGACGCCCGGCACGGCGGCGTCACCGACGCGGGACGGGTCGGCCCAGTGACCGAAGTTGGGATTGCGGAAGAACGTCGCCCACAGGTGGCCGGCGTGGTCGGTGAAGAAGTTGTTGTGACCCGCGCCGACGCCCGCCGTCCACCGCCTGGAGTAGGGCCCTTCGAACGTGTCGGAGACGGCCACGACCGCGTCGTACTGGTACTGCGTCCGGCCGGCGGCGGGCGGGTCGTAGGCGTGGCGGGTGCTGCCGTCGGCGTTGGCCGAGGCGCGGTTCCAGGCGGCGTGCAGCAGGAAGTACCTGCCGCCGTACTTGAAGACGTACGCGCCTTCGAGGTACGGCTCGGGCGCGTACGGCGTCTGCCGGAACTTCGGCAGGTCCGTGGCCGGGACGATGTCCTCCATGTCGTCCCTGAACTTCGCGTACAGGTTGTTGTGCAGCACCAGCCAGGCGTCGTCGCCCTCGCTGTAGAGGTTGCCGTCGATGTGGTGGTAGGCGCCGGGCTTGATCCAGTTCGGCCCGCCGATGAAGGGGTCGCCGAAGGGCTTGTCCCGGTTGCCCTCGACCAGCCGGTACGGCCCCTCGACCCCGCCCTCGCTCACCAGCAGGAACGAGCCCACCTTCTGGGAGTGGTCGCCCATGCACGCCACGATGTACCACTTGCCGCGGAAGCGGTGCACCTCGGGGGCCCAGACGTTGCCCCGCTTGCCGAACTGGCCCTCGTCGGTCCAGTACTCCTGCCACGGGGCGACGACCGTGCGGCCGTCCCGGTTCTCGCCGGCGAACTCCGGCGACCACACCTTGCCCCGCTCGGCGCCGGGCCGGATGCCGGTGGTGTCGGCCAGCCGCCACGGGCCGCGCAGCGACGGGGCCGTCCACACGAAGATGCCGTCGTTCCACGGGCCGGCCGCCGGCAGGCCGGGGGAGCGGGTGGTGCCGGTGGCGACGTAGAGCGGACGGCCGCCGACGCGGAAGCAGTTGACGTAGGTGTCGCGCATCCAGACCCGGCCGAGCTCCTCGTCGCGGGGGCGGAGCTGGAGGGGCAGGACGAAGGAGTTGTCGTCGCGCGGCCACAGCGCCTGACGGGTGTCGGCGAGGCCGTAGGGCTCGAGTTCGGGCCAGTTCTCCGGATGGCGTCGCATCGCCTTGATCTCCACGGTCTCGGTGCTCGCCGGGGCCGCCTGGGCGGCGGTCGCGGGCAGTGCCGCCGCTCCCAGGACGCCCGCGGCCCCGGTCAGCAGGGACCGCCGGTCGACGTTCGCGCCGTTGTCGGAACCAGTCATCAGTCATGTCCTCCCACGTCGGCGCTGCTCGGGCGGCGGGTCCGGGTCGCGGCAGGCGGGGGCGGACGTCCCACGGGCATGCCGCGGCCCGGTGGGGGCCGCCGTCGTGCAGCGATGCGGGAGAGTCTGCCGAAGTGGCGCAAATTTCGTCAATAACCCGGAAGAAATCTCCCGCAGGGCCCGCCAGGCCGGGCACGGGCCCGAAAACAGGTCATGACGTTCGGGTGACGGACCGGCCGGACCGCCTCGCCGCCCCGTCAGGCGGCGGGCGGGAGCGGCCTCACCGGTAGTAGCCCTCGACGGGCCCGCGTGCCTCCTCGAACAGGGCCGGCCCCGTCGCGGGCACCTGCGGGAACCCCGAGCCGGCCGGCTTGAGCGAGTCGAGCTGCCCGGCCGACAGCGCGTACACCACACGCCCGAGCCCCGACCGCTCGATCGCCCCCGTGCACATGCCGCAGGGCTGGCAGCTCGTGTACATCGTGGTGCCCGCCGCGGTGGCCGGGTCCAGCTCGCGCGCCGCCCACCTGGCCATTTTCAGCTCGGGATGCGCGGTGATGTCGTCGTCGGTGAGGGTGCTGTTGGCGGCCTCGGCCAGGACGGTCCCGTCCGGCCCCACGAGGAGCGAGCCGAACGGCGGGTTCCCCGCCGCCCGCGCCCCGGCGGCGAGCCCGATGGCCATGCGGAGGAAGCGCTCGTCGTCGTCTGTCACCGTTGCTCCGTTTCGTGCGGTCCGCGCCCCGGAGCCTTCCGGGACGTGACGGCACGCTATCGGCACCTCCGGCGCGGCGGCCAGCGACTGGTGGGGGCGACTGGTGGGGGGCGACGTCCAGCACGCGCGGCGGACGGGAAGGGCCGTCCGCGGCGTCGGCCGGTTCTCCAGCGACTTCGTGGCCGCCCGCAGGCGGCCGGCGGGCGGACACCGGCGTTGAACGTCGCCCTTAGCTTGGACCGCGCGTCCACCCCTGGCGGTTCCCTCGCCACGCCGCCGATTCCGTCCGGCCGCCGCCACCAGGGGCGATGGCCGGAAATAGGCGGTCACGGCCGGGCGGACGCGGCGGCGTGGCAGGCGCCGTAGCCCTCGGCGCGCGCGACCACCGTGCCGGACTCGACCCGGAGCGCGACCTCCGTGCCGTCGCCTGGCTCGGCGACCCCTGCCGCCGCCGCCAGCGCGCCCGTCTCGTCGTACACCACGCGCAGCGGTGGCCAGGCCGGGTGCGGGAACGCCTGCCGCAGGCACGTGCCCACCTCCGAGATCACCAGCCGGGCCAGCGGCAGCAGCTCCTTGGGTGCGCCGGTCACCACGACGGCGGTGACCTCGGCGCCGGGCGGTGCCGCGCGTACCGCCTCCTCGGCGGCCGAGAGCCGGTGCAGCCCGAGCACCGCCACCACGCCGTCGCGCTCCAGCCGCGCCGGCGTCCGGCTCACCGCGTCGAGCGCCTGCGGCGGCGACCACGGCCCGCGGGCCTCGTGCACGCGCGGGCGCAGCGGCGCCGCCGCCCACCGGTCGCCCAGGTCGAGGTCGGCGAGCTGCTCGCAGACCCGGATGACGTTGAACGGCTCCACGAACCCCGGCGCCGCGGCCGAGAGTTGCGCGGCCCCCTGCAGCACCGTGAGCACGGCCTCGGCCAGCCGCACCAGCCGCCCGCCGGGCTCCTTCGGCGGGCGCAGCCGTTCCATGGCCAGCCCGAGCAGGACCGCGTTGAGCTGCATGAGCTGCGCGTACGGCACCCGCGTGACCTCGTCGGCGAGGATCTCCGGGATCAGGTGCATGCTCAGCCTGCTCGGCTGGCGTTCGTCCTCGGTGGCCAGCGGCAACCCGGTCACCCAGGCCCGCGCCAGCTCGCCGAGCGCCTCCCGCACCGTGAGCGCCGGCTCCTCGAGGGCGGCCACGGGCGCCTGCTCGGCCAGGTCGGCCAGGACGGCGAAGTAGAGCGCCCGCTTGCCGGGGAAGTTGGAGTAGACCGCTCCCCGGGTGAGTTCGGCGCGGTCGGCGATGTCGTCGATCTTCGCGTCCCTGAATCCGCGCTCGGCGAACTCCTGCCTGGCCGCCGCCAGCACTTTCGCGCGATTGCGCTCCTGCGCCTCCGCTCGGGTGAGCCGGGCCAAGCGTCCTCCTCGTTGCCGGGTGCTCCGGCATCAAGATACCGTGAACATTCAGATGATGAGATCATTCGAAATGGGGAGCCCGATATGACCGGCGTACCGGAGATCGACCTGACCGATCCGGCGGTGCTGCACGACCCGTACCCGGCGTACGCGCGGGTCAGGGACCGGTCGGCGGTGGTGCGGCTGCTGGTGCCGGGGTTCGGCCCGTTCTGGGCCGTGACGCGGCACGAGGAGGCCAGGGCACTGCTCAGCGACCCGCGCATGGAGATCAACGAGTCCAGCTACCTGCGCCCCGGCGTGCCGGAGCACTGCCTGCGCCACATGCGCACCATGTCCGAGACGAACGGCGCCGAGCACGCCCGCCTGCGCCGGCTGGTCACGCCCGCGTTCACGCCCCGCCAGGCCGCCGGGTTCGGGCCGCGCATGGAGCGGATCGTCGAGGGGCTGCTCGACGAACTGCCCGAGACCGAGCCGGTGGACCTGCTGGAGCGCTTCGCCCGTCCGCTGCCGATGGACGTCATCTGCGAGCTGGTCGGCATCCCCGCCGCCGACCGCGCCCGCTGGCGCGAGTACGGCGCGGCCGTCACCGCCGGCCACGGCGAGAAGTTCGCCGCGGCCATCCCGGCGATCATCGGCGACGCCGCGTCGGCGATCGCCGCGAGCCGCGCCGAGCCCGGCGACGACCTGCTCTCCCAGCTCGTCCGCATCGTGGAGGAGGACGGCGACCGGCTCTCCGACGACGAACTGGTCACCATGGTCTGGCTGCTCGTCCTGGCCGGTCAGACCCCGGCGAACCTCGTCGCCAACTCCGTCGCCACCCTGCTGGCCCACCCCGGCCAGCTCGCCGCGCTGCGCGCCGACCCCGCCCTCATGCCGCGCGCCGTGGAGGAACTGGCGCGCTGGTGCACCCCGCAGCCGATGACCGTGCCGCGCTTCCCCACCGAGGACATCGAGGTCGGCGGCGTGCCCATCCCCAAGGGGCAGCCCGTCACCGTCTCGATCGCCTCCGCCAACCGGGACCCGCGCGTGTTCCCCGACCCCGAGCGCTTCGACCTCACCCGGGAGCCGGGGCCGCACCTGGCCTTCGCCCACGGGCCGCACTTCTGCGTGGGGGCGTCGCTGGCGCGGGCGCAGACCGGCGTCGCGCTCGGGGTCCTGCTGCGCCGCTACCCCGAGATGGCGCTCGCGGGGGAGGCGTCGTACCTGCCGGACCCGGGCACCAGACGGCTGGCGTCGCTGCCCGTGCTGCTGCGGCCGAAGGGCTGAGCCGGCGATGGCGCGCATCGGCAAGGGCGGCGATGCGGTGCTCTGCTCGTTCTGCGGCAAGAGCCAGAACGAGGTGGGCAAACTCATCGCCGGCCCGCCCGCCGTCCACATCTGTGACGAGTGCGTGGGCCTGTGCAGGGAGCTCATGGCCGAGGAGGAGGCGGCGGAACGCGGCCAGGACACCCGCCCGCCCCGGCCGCGCGAGATCCACGCCTTCCTCGACCAGTACGTGATCGGCCAGGACGCCGCCAAGCGCGCCCTGTCCGTGGCGGTCTACAACCACTACAAGCGGGTCCGCCGCCCCGCCCCCGAGCCGGACGAGGTCGAGCTGGGCAAGTCGAACATCCTGCTGCTCGGCCCCACCGGCAGCGGCAAGACGCACCTGGTCCGGACGCTCGCGCGGCTGCTCGACGTGCCGTTCGCGGTCGCCGACGCCACCGCCCTCACCGAGGCCGGGTACGTCGGCGAGGACGTCGAGGGCATGCTGGGCGCGCTCGTCCGGGCGGCCGGCCACGACGTCGCCAGGGCCGCGACCGGCATCGTCTACATCGACGAGATCGACAAGATCGCCCGCAAGGGCGACAACCCGTCGATCACCCGCGACGTCTCCGGCGAGGGCGTCCAGCAGGGGCTGCTGAAGCTGCTGGAGGGCACGGTGGCCGGCGTCCCGCCGCACGGCGGCAGGAAGCACCCGCACCAGGACGTCATCCAGCTCGACACGACGAACGTGCTGTTCATCGCGGGCGGCGCGTTCGCCGGCCTGGAGCGGATCGTCGAGCACCGGCTCGCCCGCGGCGGGGCCGGCTTCGGCGCGCTCCCGCGGGGCGCGGACGACGACCCGCTGACCCAGGTGATGCCGCAGGACCTCGTCCGCTACGGGCTCATCCCGGAGTTCGTCGGCCGGGTCCCGGTGGTGGCGACGCTGCGCCCGCCGGACCTCGCGGCGCTGACGCGCATCCTCACCGAGCCCCGTGACGCGCCGATCAGGCAGTACCGGCGGCTGCTGGAACTCGACGGGGTGGAGCTGGAGTTCGAGGCGGGGGCCGTGGCCGCCGTCGCCGAGCAGGCGCTGCTGCGCCGCACCGGGGCCAGGGCGCTGCGGGCGATCCTGGAGGAGGTGCTGATCGACGTCATGTACGAGGTGCCGAGCCGGGACGACGTGGCCCGCGTCGTGATCACCCGCGAGACCGTGCTGGACAACGTCAACCCGACCCTGGTGCCCCGCGACCACCTGGACGGCCCGCGACGCCACGAGCGCTCGGCCTAGCGGCCGCCTCCGGTCAGTCCGCGCGCGCCGATGACCGCCGTCGCGTCGAGGTCGTCCGAGGTGGTCACGCGGGCGGTCAGGCCGGCGGCGCGCACGGCCTCGGCGGTCGCCGCCGCCTGGCGCTCGCTGGTCTCCACCAGCAGCCGCCCGCCGGGCGCGAGCCACTCGGGGGCGCCGGCGATCACCCGGCGCACCACGTCGAGGCCGTCGGCGCCGCCGTCCAGCGCCATCAGCGGCTCGTGCAGGCGTGCCTCCGGCGGCAGCAGCCCCACCGACTCCGACGGCACGTACGGGGGGCTGGCGATGAGCAGGTCGACCCGGCCGCGCAGGGTGGCGGGCAGCGGGTCGTACAGGTCGCCCTCGTACACCGCCGCTCCCGGCAGGTTGTGCCGGGCGCAGCGCACGGCGGCGGGGTCGAGGTCGGCGGCGTGCAGTTCGGCCCGCGCCAGCCCGGCGGCCACGGCCGCGCCCATCGCGCCGGTGCCGCAGCACATGTCGAGGACCACCGGCGTGCCCGCGACCCGCCGAGCCAGGGCGAGGGCCGCCTCGATGAGGAACTCGGTACGCGGCCTGGGCACGAACACTCCCGCCGCCACGCGCACCCGCAGCCCGCAGAACTCCGCCCAGCCCAGCACGTGTTCGAGCGGTTCCCCGGCGATCCGGCGGGCCACCATGGCGTCGAGGCCGGCGGGGGAGGGGGCGGCGGAGACGAGCAGGTCGGCCTCGTCCTCGGCGAAGACGCAGCCGGCGGCCCGGAGCCGGGCGGCGAGCGCAGCGGTGTGGATGGATGATGAAAAAACCGACATGGGAGCCTTTCGGGATGCCGATGGGTGGCTCCCGCGGTCACCTGGCCCGACGGCTGAGGGGAGGGAGCACCCGCACTGACACAGCGGTGATGGGGCTCACCTCCCAAGGACGTTCCGGCGACGGGACCGTCACAGTATCAGAGCGTTCCCCGCGTTCCCGCACCGAGGCCCGGGACGTACCCGCGCAGGCGCAGCCCCGCCCCCGGGCCGGTCTCGAGGGTGAGGGTGCCGCCGATGGCGCCCATGCGGTCGTACATGTTGGTGATGCCGTGCCCCGAACGGATCAGGCTCGGGTGCCCGCCGTCGCCGGTGTCGCGCACGTCGAAGCTCAGCCCGTCCCGCCCGCACAGGTCGATGGTCACCGTGGCCCCCTCGCCCGCGTGCTTGCCCGCGTTCTGCAACGCCTCCATCAGGCAGAAGTAGACGTTGATCTCGACCTCGGGCGGATACCGGCCCAGGCCCCGGGCACGGATCACGACCGGCAGCGGTGAGTGCCGCGTCGCCGCGCGCAGCGCCTCCTCCAGCCCCGACTCGGCCAGGTGCGGCGGATAGATCCCGTGCGCCAGGCCGCGCAGCTCCGCCTGCGCCTCGCTCAGGTCGTCGTGGAGCCGCGCGAGCGCGGGGGCCGCCCGGCCGGGATCGCAGTCCACCAGCCGCTGGGCCACCCGCGACTGCACCGCCGCGGCCACCAGCCGCTGCTGGGCGCCGTCGTGCAGGTCGCGCTCGATCTCGCGGCGCTCCCGGTCGGCCGCCGCCACCATGCGGGCGCGCGACTCCTGCAACGCCTCCGCCCTGGCCACCAGCATCACGTGGTTGTGCCAGGCCAGGTACGAGGCCCGCGTCAGCCCCAGCACCACCAGCGCGACGACGACCCCGGCCACCAGCCAGCGCGGCGCGCTCTCCCTGAACCCGACGCCGGGCAGCAGCCGGCCGGCGAGCGTGACGGCGACGGCCGCGGCGACCGTGCCGCCCATGATGGCCTTGAAGCGCCGCCGCCGCAGGAACGCCACCGACAGCAGCACCGGCGACACGGTCACCAGCGTGGCGTACGGCAGCGCGGCCGGGACCAGCACCGTCAGCGTGAACGCGTAACACCAGGTGATGCCCGCCGACAGGCCGATGGCCGGCTCGACCCGGTCGCCCTTGACGGTCCGCAGCGCCACCACGATCAGCAGGGCGACCGTCCCGCAGCCGCCGGCCAGCGCGAGCAGCCACGGCACCTGCGCGCCGGAGAACAGCGCGAGCGCGACTGTGCCGGCCCCGAGCACCACGCCCAGGATGGTCCACAGGCCGGTGGCGATGTACTGGAGGGGATGCGGGTGGGTGCTGCGCTGCAGGTTCGTGTACAGCCTGGCGACCAGGCGCCAGACGGCGTGCAGCGCGTCCAGCACGGCCCCGCCCTGCTCCTGGCGGGAACGCTGCACCCCGGCGCTCTCCAGCGCCGAGCGCGGCAGGTGCCCGTGCAGCCGCAGCCCGCCGCCGGGCCGGGTGTCGATCGTCAGCGTGCCGCCGATGGCGCCCAGGCGGTCGTTGATGTTCGTCATCCCGGTGCCGCCCCGGACGAGGCCGGGCTCGCAGCCCACGCCGGTGTCGCGGAAGTCGAACGACAGGCCGTTGCGGTCTTGCAGGGCGATGGCGGCCGTGGCCTGATCGCCCGCGTGCTTGACCGCGTTCTGCAGCGCCTCCACCAGGCAGAAGTAGATGTTGATCTCGATCTCGGGCGGGTAGCGGCCGACGCCGTCCGCGCGCACCGCGGTCGGGATCGGGGCGTGCCGGGCCGCCGCGCGCAGCGCCGTCTCCAGGCCGTGCTGGCCGAGTTGCGGCGGGTAGATCCCGTGCGCCAGGTCGCGCAGTTCGGCGCCGGCCTCCTGCAGGTCGTCCGACAGCCGGGCGAGCAGCGGGCCCGCCCGGCCGGGGGCGACGCCCAGCAGCCGGCGCGCCTGCCTGGCCTGCTCCGCGGCGGCGACCAGGCGTCGCTGGGCCCCCTCGTGCAGGGTGCGCTCGATCCGGCAGCGCTCCCGGTCGGCCGCCGCGACCAGCCGGGCCCGCGACTCCCGCAGCGCCTCGGCCCGCGCGACCAGCATCCGGTGGTTCTGCCAGGCGGCCAGCGACACCAGGACCGTGATGAACGGGATGAACACGATCGCCAGCGCGTCCATGACCGCCTTCGGCACCGTCTCCTCCAGGCCGACCCCCGGCGTCACGCTGCCCACGACCACCAGCGCCGTGCCGACCAGCATGGTCGCGCCGAGCATGGCCGACAGCCGCACGTGGTTCATGTGCTGCACCGCCACCAGCACCGGCAGCAGCACCGCCAGCGTCAGCGTGCCCAGCGCGAACGGCGCCACCGAGGTGACGGCGACCGCCACGACCCAGTTGGACAGCGCGAAGACGACCACCGCGGCGAAACGCCGGTACCCGCGGATCAGCCGGATGGCGCGCACCAGGAAGGCCGCCATGACGAGCAGCAGCGCGACGATCCCCAGCAGCCAGCCCTCGCGCCGCCCCCCGGCCCACAGGACGCCCAGCCACAGCGCCGCCACCGCCACGCCGGCCAGGTCCACCTGCACGTACGTGCGCAGCCGCTCCCACTCGGGCGCGCCGATCTCGATGATCTCGTGCCCCCGCAGCCCGGCTAAGAGCCTGCGGACCCCCCGTCCTTCCACAGCGCCTCCAGTTCGTCGGGGCCGAAGCGGTCCTTGTGCCGATAGCGGGCCCCCACCGCCATCGCCTCCCGAGGCAGTTCCTCTGTGTCGTTGACCGACAGCAGCACCACCGTGACGTCGGGATGGCGGCCTCTGATCCGCCGCGCCGCCTCCAGGCCGCCCATGCCGGGCATGTTCACGTCCATCAGCACCATTCCGACGGCGTGCTCGTCGAGGAAGCCGAGTGCCTCCTCGCCGCTGGTCGCCTCCCCGGCCAGCACGAACCCGTCCACCACCGCGATCACGCCGGCCACCGCCCGGCGGAACGGCGGCAGGTCGTCCACCACCAGAACGCGCACGGGGGATCGGTCCACGACTCCGATCGTCGCATCCGGGGGCCGCCGTGTCGGTGGTGCCAGCATCACCATTCGCGCCCGCTCCGGCCGGGCTCAGCGCTCGGGGGAGCCCGAGTCGAGGAACATCAGCACCGCCTTGACCCGCCGGTTGGTGTCGCGGTCGCCGCGCAGCCCGAGCTTGGCGAAGATCGAGTTGATGTACTTCTCGACCGCGCGCTCGGAGACGTGGAACGCGGTCGCGATGGCCAGGTTCGAGCGCCCGGCCGCGACCTCGGCGAGCGTCTCGTGCTCGCGCGGAGTGAGGTGCCGCAGCACCTCCGCGTCGTTGCGGGCCTTGGCCGCCACCAGCGACTCGACGACCACGGGATCGATGAAAGATCCGCCGGAGGCGACCGTGCGCACCGCCGAGATCAGCTCCCCGGGCGCGGCGATGCGCTCCTTGAGCAGGTATCCGCGCCCGCTGCTGCCCTGCTCGATCAGCGCCAGCAGGTACGTGGGGTCGAGGAACTGCGACAGCACCAGCACGGCGACGTCCGGATGCCCGGCCCGCAGCGCGGTGGCCGCCCGGATGCCCTCGTCGGTCATCGTCGGCGGCATCCGGATGTCGGTGACGACGACGTCCGGCTTCTCCCGGGCGACGCAGTCCATGAGCGCGTCGTAACCCGAGCAGACGCCGACGACCTCGGCGCCCGCCTCCGTCGCGATCAGGGCCTCGATGCCGGCCCGCACCAGCAGGTGGTCCTCGGCGATCACCACCCGGAAGGACGTCACCCGCCAAACGTTAGTCCGCCGCCCCCCGCCGGCTCAATGGGTGCGGAAAACCGAACCATCGATTCGGAAGGCAGCTTTATCGAGGAATTCGTGAGCAGGGCGCAAACTGGCGGCATCGGCAGGCGCAATTTCGAGGGGTTTCCAGAACGGCAGGGACGGAGGGGAGTGGTGGCCGGAATGTTGAACGTCACCGGATGGGCAGCGCGATTCAGGTCTTTTCTCGGCACGATGGCGGCACGCGCCGACCGGGCGCTCTGCGCGGCTCAGGACGAGCGGGCCGGCCGGCACGGGTGGACGGTCACCAGGACCGGGTTCGGCTCCCGGCGCTATCGCGACCCGCGGTTCGGCCCGCGGTTCGGCCCGCGTCGCACCCCGCGTCCCGACGCCCTCAAGACGGCCGGGCCCGGCGGGATCCGCGCCGCCGGCCGGGCTCCGGTCCGAGGAGATGATCAGCATGTTCCCGCGTAATCCGCGGCACAACCCGTACCTGGCGGTCGAGGGCCCGGCCTGGGGGCCGGGCGTGCTCACGCGGGTGTGGCGGTGGCGCACCGAGATCGCCCTGCTCCTGCTCGCGGCCGGTGCGGCGGCCGCGATGGTGGCGGCCATGGGGCAGGGGCTGTGGTGGGCGGCGGTGGCCGTGGTGGGCACCGGCGCCGCCCCCGCCACGGTGCCCGCCGGACGGAAATGGATTCTGCGCCACTTCTGGTGCCTTTTCTCCCGGCACCGGATGCAGCGGGTGTGCATGGAGACGTCCATGCACACCCGGGCCGGCAGAATTCCGCTGATCCTCTGGATGACGCCGACCGATTCCGGGGAAAGGGCGTTCATTCTGCTGCGGGCCGGGATTTGCGCCGACGACTTCGAGGCGTTCGGCGCGGAAATCGCGGCGGCCTGCTGCGCGAGTCACGTCCGCGTGCGGCGGCACCCGGACCGGGCGCAGTTCCTCACGGTGGACATCGTGCGGCGCGACCCCGAACGGCGCGGCGCGGCAGCCGGGGCGTGGGACGGCGGCCGGCCCGGGGCGACCCGGCCGCTGGAGAAACTGGCCGGATGATCCCGCCGCTGGCCGTGGCCCGCGCGACGGCATAGGTTCGGGGCGGGTGATCAACGGCGGGACGGGCGGACGCCTGGTCCCCCATCGGAGGAGGCAACGCATGCGATGGCCGGCGATGGTCGCGATCGTGCTGGCGGGCATCGTCCCCGCCGCCCCCGCAAGCGCTGCGGCCCCGGGCGACCACTGGGTGGTGGGCGGCGACCAGACGGGCCGCCGGCTGATCGCGTTCGACCCCGCCGTCGCCGACTGGAACACCTCCTCGGCCGTCACCTGGACGTGGCAGCCCAGCGTGACGCCCGGCGGGTTCAGCGCCGCCGAGGTGTCGGCGTTCGGGCTCATCGCCGACTTCAAGCTGCGCGAGCGGCCGTCCGGGCGGCGCAGCTTCGTGGTCGCCGCGGGCGGCGGTCAGGGCGTGGCGGCGATCGTCTCCTACCCCGGCGGCGCGCGCGAGTGGGCGCGACTCCTGCCCGGCAACCTGCACGCCGCCGAACTGCTGCCCGACGGCAACATCGCGGTCGCCGCCTCCGCCGGCGGCTGGGTCAGGGTGTACGCCTCCTCGCAGGGCCCCGACGCCGCCGCCTACGACGAGTTCCGGCTGACCGACGCGCACGCCGCGCTCTGGGACCCCGCCGTCAGACGCCTGTGGGTGACCGGCCAGGACCCGGCCACCGCGCAGCCGATCCTGACCGCGCTCGCCGTCGAGGGCACCGCCGCCCGGCCCGTGCTGCGCGAGGACACCCCGCGCAGGGCCGTCCTGCCGACCGGGGGCGGCCACGACGTCTACGCCCACACCGAGGACGTGAACAGGCTGTGGGTCTCCACCGGCTCGGCCGTCTACCTGTACGACAAGGCCACCAAGACCTTCACCCCCGCCGCGGGCGGCGCGAACCGGGGCGGGGTCAAGTCCGTCGGCAACCAGCCCTCCGGCCAGATCGTCCAGACGCGGGCCGACTCCGCCAAGACGCCGCCGGGCTCGTGCGCCGCCAGCACCTGGTGCACCGACACCGTCGACTTCTTCGGCCCCGCCATGACCCGCACCCGTACGGGCGCGGCCTTCTACAAGGCGCGGGTGTGGAGCCCGTACTACGGCGTCGAGGACCGCAGCCTGCGCGGCACCGTCTGGGACCGCGTCCGCGGCCCGTCCGGCACGTGGGAGGCGAGCGCCGCGCGGATCGACGGCAACGCCACCGTCTCCGGCACGGCGGTGGCGGCGCTGCCCGACGGCAGCCTGCACGTGCTGACGGTGGTGCCCGGCAGCGGCGTCTGGGACCGGCGGCGCGACCCGGCGGGCACGTGGGACGAGCACGCCGTCAAGATCGACGCGAACGGCGGCGTCTCGGCCGTGTCGGCCGCCGGCCTGCCGGACGGCAGCCTGCACGTGCAGACCGTCGTGCCGGGGGCCGGCGTGTGGAGCCGGGCGCGCAGCGCGGCGGGCGTGTGGGACGCCGCCGCGACGAAGATCGACGCCGACGGCGCAGTGTCCGACGTGTCCGCCGCGGCCCTGCCGGACGGCACCCTGCACGTGCAGACCCTCGTGCCGGGAGCGGGCGTGCGCGACCGCGTCCGCGGGGCCGGCGGAGCCTGGGCGGCGAGCGCGGTGCCGATCGCGGCCGACGCCGGCACGGTCGCGATCTCGGCCGCCGGCCTTCCTGACGGCACCCTGCACGTCCAGACCGCGGTGCCGGGCTCCGGGGTGTGGACGCTCGCGCGCGGCGCGAACGGGGCCTGGCAGAGCGCGCCCGCGCGGATCGACGCGAACGGCTCGGTGAGCGCCGTGTCCGCCGCCGGCCTGCCCGACGGCACCCTGCACGTGCAGACCGTCGTGCCCGGGGCCGGGGTCTGGAGCCGGGCGCGCGGCGCGGCCGGGACGTGGGCGGCGAGCGCCACGAAGATCGACGCCAACGGCAGCGTGCTGGACGCCTCGGCGGCCGGCCCGACGGGAGCCTGCACCTCGTCACCCTGCCCGACATCGCGCAGTGATTTGCGCCTTTTGCAGTGCGGCGTGCAGTTGTTTTGTTCGTGGACTTCTTCCCCGGGACGCGCTTTCATTTCCTCCGTCGATTTTCGGTTCGGAGGATCAGATGGCGCGTACACGGAGAAGTGCACGGACGGTTATGGGGATCGCGCTCGCGTGCGCGATGGTGGCGGGCTCGGCGCCGCCCGCCGCGGCGGCGCCCAGGGAGCCGGTGCGGCTCACCCGCTTCCTCGGCGAGCAGCGGATCCCGCACCTGGCGACCTTCGGGGGCACGACCGTCGGCGGCCTGTCGGGCTTCGACCGGGACCCGCGCACCGGGCTCTGGTACTTCATCTCCGACGACCGCTGGCGCTACCAGCCCGCCCGCTTCTACACCGGCCGGATGGCCTTCGACACCAGGTCGGGCACCTTCCTCGGGGTGCGGCTGTCCGGTGTCAGGACGCTGACCAGGGCCGACGGCTCCCCGTACCCGGCGTACGGGAAGGCGGGGGCGGCCGACCCGGAGTCGATCAGGTTCGACCGGTGGAGCCGGCGGCTGGTGTGGGGGGACGAGGGCGACCGCCCCGAGCCGTCAAATCCGAATATTCCCCTTTCGCCGTCCGCGGTGCGCGGAATGAATCTCGAAGGACGGCAACTGAGCGAATTGCCGGTGCCGGCGAATTTGCGCCTGACGACCGGTGAACGCGGCCCGAGGCGCAATTTCGGATTCGAGGGCCTGGCCGTCACCGAGCACGCCATCACCGCCATGACCGAGGGGCCGCGCTACGAGGACGGGCCGGTGCCGACCGCCACCAGGGGCGCGGTCACCCGCCTGACCGTCTGGGACCGGCGCGGCGCGGCCCGCGCCCAGTACGCCTACCCCATCGACGCGCTCGCGGCCCCGCCGAACCCGCCCACCGGCCAGTCCGACAGCGGCGTGTCGGAGATCCTGCCCATCTCCGACTCTCGCTTCCTGTCCCTGGAACGTTCCTGGATCCAGGGCGTGGGCTACCGGGTCAAGCTGTACGAGTTCGACCTGCGCGGCGCCACGAACGTGCTGAACCGCAGCTCGCTGCGGCAGGGCGGCACGTACCGGCCGGTCACCAAGCGGCTGGTCCGCGACCTCGGCGCCTTCCGCCCGCCGGTGCAGAACCTGGAGGGCATGGCCTGGGGGCCGCGCCTGGCCAACGGCGAGTGCACGCTGGTGATCGGCTCCGACGACAACTTCTCCGCGGAGGAGGCCACGCTGTTCATGGCGTTCTCCGTCAGGGGCTGCCGCTGACCTCTTCCGGCCTCCGGGGCCTCACATGCCGTGGATGCGCCGCCCGTTGATCTGCTGGGGGACGATGCGGATGTAGAGCTGCCGCTCGCCCCCGGCCCACGGGGTGACGCCCGCCCCGGCGGCCTCGTCCGTCTCCTCCGGCGGCAGGTGGTGCGCGGGCCCCTGCACCAGCACGCTCCACCCCTCCCGGTTGGCCTCGTCGATGTTGTCGATCTGGAAGGCGATCATGATGTCGACGCCCTCCAGCCCGGTGCGCAGGTCCTGGTCCATCGCGCCGCCCGCGGCGGTGCGGAAGACGATGGCGCCCTTGTGCACCTTGTAGTTGACGGGCAGCACGGTCGGCCCGTGCGAGCCGTTGAACGCCACCCGCCCGATCCCGCCCGGCTCGATCAGCCGCCGGCACTCCGCCTCGTCCAGCGGCTCCAGGGTCGGGTGGGCCATGGCGGGGCCGCGTCCGGGCGGGCGGTCCTGGCCGCCGCCCAGCAGGTCCTCGACGGTGGTGCCCAGCGCGTCCGCCAGCCGGTACAGCATGCCCGTGTCCGGGGTGTCGGCGTGTTCCTCCAGGTACTTCAGGTAACCCGGTGAGATGTCCGCGCGCTCGGCGACCTGCTCGCGGGTCAGGCCGAGCCGGCGGCGGTGATGGATGACGCGCCGCCCGAGGTCTCCGGTGCCTGTCATGATCGCTTCCCCTCCGGTCGGGTACGGCGCGGCGTGCCGGCCGGTCGCCCCCGCACGGCTCGCGGGCTGGTCAGGTCGAAGGTGGCCATGTCTGGACGCTACCCGCGCACCGGGCGCTCAGCCATGGACCTTGGACCTCGTGCCAGGGGACCTTCGCCTGGGTACGTCTGTCACCAGGCGCGCCCCGTGATCCC
>NZ_SSXE01000159.1 GCF_021699195.1 Nonomuraea sp. MG754425
AGTGAGGGAAGGGGTGGATGTCCGTTTGACCATGGACGGTCAGCCTGGGGCGGTGTGGGAGGTAGACTTTTCGGTGGCCTGTGACCACAGGCCGACTTCGCATGCCCCATTGCGGACCGCGCCATCGGTCCGGGCCACGTGCCCGGCGGGAGCGGGTTCGGGGCATCAGGGCGGCAGACAACGTGCTGTCGCGGCATAACCGAGAACCGCGCCCATCCGCAGGGCGCCCAGACCTGGAGGACCAGCACATGGCCCCCGTCGTCACCATGCGACAGCTGCTCGAGAGTGGCGTTCACTTCGGTCACCAGACTCGGCGCTGGAACCCGAAGATGAAGCGCTTCATCTTCACCGAGCGCAACGGCATCTACATCATCGACCTGCAGAAGTCGCTGTCGTACATCGACCGTGCGTATGACTTCGTGAAGGAGACCGTCGCCCACGGCGGCACGATCCTGTTCATCGGCACCAAGAAGCAGGCTCAGGAGGCCATCTCCGAGCAGGCCGCGCGGGTCGGCATGCCGTATGTCAACCAGCGCTGGCTGGGCGGCATGCTCACCAACTTCTCCACCGTGCACAAGAGGCTTCAGCGACTGAAGGAGCTCGAGGAGCTCGACTTCGACAACGTCGCCGCCTCGGGGCTCACCAAGAAGGAGCTCCTGATGCGTCGCCGTGAGAAGGACAAGCTGGAGCGTACGCTCGGCGGTATCCGTGACATGGGCCGCGTGCCCAGCGCCGTGTGGGTCGTGGACACCAAGAAGGAGCACATCGCGATCAGCGAGGCCAAGAAGCTTGGCATCCCGGTCGTCGCGATCCTCGACACCAACTGCGACCCCGACGAGGTCGACTACCCGATCCCCGGCAACGACGACGCCATCCGCGCCGTCGGTCTGCTGACCAGGGTCGTCGCCGACGGTGTCGCCGCCGGTCTGATGGCTCGCTCCGGCGCCGCTCGCGGTGACGAGAAGCCGGCCGCCGCCGAGCCGCTGGCCGAGTGGGAGCGCGAGCTCATCGAGCAGGGCACCGGCGAGCGCGCGGCCGAAGAGGCCCCGGCTGCTCCCGAGGCTGCCGCCGCCGAGGCCCCCGCTGCTGCTGCTGAGGCTCCCGTTGCGGAGGCCCCCGCTGCTGCTGAGGTTGAGGCTCCCGCGGAGGAGGGCGCTGCCGCCGAGGCGGCTCCGGCCGCTCCCGAGGCTGCCGCTGCCGAGGGCGAGGACAAGCAGCAGGGCTGACCTGCCCGAACGGTCTGGTCCGCAGACCTGAAGGATGTCGCTGACCTGCTGGTGACCCGGCCCCGCCTTCGACGGCGGGGACGGGTCTGGTGGATCAGCGGCACCCCGAGGGGTTCCGGTCCCGGGGTTTCCCGGGATCCGGCGCGGGTGGCCGCCGCCGGGTCCGGTGAAACCGGGCCGGGTGGCGGTGCCAGGCTTCGGCAGGGCTCGTCGGCCGGCGCTGGTCGCCGGTCGGAGAGCGAGCAAGCAGGTGGGCAAGCAAGGCGACGTGACAGCTGAACAAGGCGAACCACCAGGTGGCCGTGAGGCTCGGGTGGGTGGTCAGGCAAGGTAGTGGTTCCGGCTCGGCAGGCACATGGCTGAGCCAGGACGGCGTGCCGGGCGGACCGCTCCCGGGCCTCGGACGGTAAACCGGGCTGGGTCAGGGCGAACTTCCCGCCGGGAAGGGCAAGACGCTTGTCGCCGAAGCGCCGAAGCGCCGAAGCGCCGAAGCGCCGAAGCGCCGAAGGCAGGGCGGCTCGTGCCGTGGACGGTGAGGTCTCTCCGTCGCCGAGATCGGCGACCGAGGTCCTGGCCGAGGCGGTGAGTGCCGATCGGCCCGAAGGTGGTGCCGAGGTGAGGTTGTCGGGCGATGCCGAGCTGAGGTGGTAAGCCGAAGCGAGGCTGGGCAGTATGCCGAGCGAAGCAGCAGCGAAGCCGGGCCGGCCCGAGCCCGAACAGGACAAGGCTCCTGTACGGCGGGTGCCTGCCGTACGAACACCAGGGTGGGAGGCCGGATCCCGGCTCCCCGCCCGAACCACGATGACGACGACGAAATCCCACAAGGAATAAGAGCAATGGCTTCCGTGAACCTGGCCGATGTCAAGCGGCTTCGCGAGATCACCGCTGCCGGCATGATGGACTGCAAGAAGGCGCTGGAGGAGTCCGAGGGCGACTTCGACCGCGCGATCGAGCTGCTGCGCCTCAAGGGCGCCAAGGACGTGGGCAAGCGCGAGGCCCGTACCGCCTCCAACGGCCTGGTCGCGCTCAAGCAGGACGGTGACTCCTCCGCCGCGCTGGTCGAGATCAACTGCGAGACCGACTTCGTGGCCAAGGGCGAGCGCTTCCAGGAGCTGGCGGCCGAGGTCGTCGAGCACGTCCTGGCGACCAAGCCCGTAGACGTGGCGACGCTGCTCGAGTCGTCCTTCGGCGGCAAGACCGTCAAGGAGCACCTCGACATCGCCAATGCCGCGCTCGGTGAGAAGATCGAGATCCGCCGGTTCGCGGTGCTGGAGGGCGGCTACATCGGCGCCTACATGCACAAGACCGACCCGGCCCTGCCGCCGGCCGTCGGCGTGCTGGTGCAGCTCGACAAGCCGAACGCCGAGGTCGCCAAGGACATCGCGCAGCACGCTGCCGCGATGGCGCCGCAGTACCTCAAGGCCGACTCCGTGCCCGCCGAGGTCGTCGAGAAGGAGCGCAAGCTCTTCGAGGAGATGACCCGCGAGGAGGGCAAGCCCGAGGCTGCCATCGGCAAGATCGTCGAGGGTCGCGTGAACGGCTGGTACAAGGACTTCACGCTGCTGCAGCAGGCCTTCGTCAAGGAGAACAAGAAGAGCGTGGGCAAGTACGCCGATGAGAACGGCGTCGAGGTGCTGGCCTTTGTCCGCTTCAAGGTCGGCCAGGCTTAGGCTTAGGCAAGCTGCCAGCTCAACGATCCACGAATGAAGGAGGCCGCCGCCGTGCAGGACCACCGGGAGACAGCCCACGAATCCACACGGACGGCGGTTTCCTCGTCTCCAAACCCGCAAGGTCCACTCAGGTGGAAGCGGGTGATGCTGAAGCTGTCGGGCGAGGCGTTCGCCGGGGGCGAGCCGCTGGGCATCGATCCGGTGATCGTCGATCATCTGGCCGACTCGATCGCCGAGGCGGTCAAAGAGGGTGTGCAGGTCGCGGTGGTGGTCGGCGGCGGCAACATGTTCCGTGGGGCCACCCTTTCGCAGGGAGGCATCGACCGCACCAGGGCCGACTACATGGGCATGCTCGGCACGGTCATCAACTGCCTGGCGCTCCAGGATTTCCTGGAGCGCCGTGGCGTGGAGACGCGGGTGCAGACCGCCATCACCATGCAGCAGGTCGCGGAGCCGTTCCTGCCGCGCCGGGCGATCCGTCATCTGGAGAAGGGCCGTGTGGTCATCTTCGGGGCGGGGCTCGGCTCGCCGTTCTTCTCCACCGACACCGCGGCGTCCCAGCGGGCCCTGGAGATCGGCGCCGAGGCGCTGCTCAAGGGCACGCAGGTGGACGGGATCTACGATTCCGATCCCCGCAAGAACCCCTACGCGGTGCGCTTCGACCATCTCGACTACGGTGAGGTGCTGTTGCGCGACCTCGCGGTCATGGACGCCACCGCGATCAGCCTGTGCAAGGACAACGATCTGCCGATCGTGGTCTTCGACCTGATGGGCGAGGGCAACATCCTGCGAGCGGTGCGCGGTGAGAAGATCGGCACGCTGGTGAGTCCCGCAGGCAAATGACGGAGCGAGCCCGACACCGCCAGCTAGAAGACAGGGAGCCGCTGTGATCGACGAAACCCTCCTCGAAGCCGAGGAAAAGATGGACAAGGCCGTATCGGTCGCGAAGGAGGACTTCGCGAGCATCCGTACGGGCCGGGTCACCCCCTCCATGTTCAACAAGATCAACGCCGAGTACTACGGGACGCCGACGCCGATCCAGCAGCTGGCGTCCTTCCACGTGCCCGAGGCGCGCATGGTTCTCATCAGTCCTTTCGACAGGAGCTCGATGGGCGCGATCGAGAAGGCCATCCGCGACTCCGACCTCGGCGTCAACCCCACCGACGACGGTCAGGTGATCCGTGTGACGTTCCCGGAGCTGTCCGAGGAGCGCCGCAAGGAGTACATCAAGGTCGCCAGGAACAAGGGCGAGAACGCCAAGGTGTCGGTGCGCAACATCCGTCGTTCCGCCAAGGAAGTCCTCGACAAGATGATCAAGGACGGCGAGGCCGGCGAGGACGAGGTCAGGCGGGCCGAGAAGGAGCTCGACGACCTCACCCAAAAGCACGTCGCGAAGATCGACGAGCTGCTCAAGCACAAGGAAAGCGAGCTGCTCGAGGTCTGAGCGGCGCGCTGCACGGTGGGTCGCCCGGAGCGTTCCGCCGCAGGTAGCGGGTCATCTACGGCCTCCGCCACCCGAGGCGGGGGCCGTGGCTCTTGGAGAAGACTGTGGAAGAACGTACGGCCGGCACCAGCCCGGGCGGCGGCGGCCGTACCGGCCGGAACCTGCCCGCCGCCATCGCGGTCGGCCTGGGCCTGGGCGCGCTGGTGCTCGGCACCGTCTACTCCATCAAGGAGCTGTTCCTCCCGGTGGTCACGGCTGCCGTCGGTGTCGGCGCGCTGGAGCTGATCAAGGCCTACGCCACCCGGGGCATCAGGGTTCCGGCCGTGCCCGTGCTGGCGGGGCTGGCGACGATGCAGGCGGCGGCGTACTGGGGCGGGCCGCAGTGGCTGCTGGCCGCGTTCGCGATCTTCGCGTTCGTGTTGCTGATCTGGCGGATGTTCAGCGCCGGTACGGATGGATACGTCCGGGACGCCTCCGCGTCGGTGTTCACGCTGTTCTACCCGGCGATGCTGAGCGCGTTCGTGGCGCTGCTGCTCAAGGAGGGCGACGGCGACCACCGGGTGATCATTTTCATCGCGGTGACCGTGGCGAGCGACATCGGCGGGTACATCGCGGGCGTGCTGTTCGGCCGGCATCAGCTCACGGTGATCAGTCCGAAGAAGACCTGGGAGGGGCTGGCCGGGTCGGTCGTCGCGTGCACGGCGGTCGGGGCCTGGCTGGTGACGTGGCTGCTGGGCGGGCAGATCTGGCAGGGTGCGCTGATCGGCGCGCTGGCGGCGGTGCTGGCGACCGTGGGCGACCTGATCGAGTCGATGATCAAGCGGGATCTCGGCATCAAGGACCTGGGCTCGATCCTGCCGGGTCACGGCGGGCTGATGGACCGGCTGGACTCGCTGGTGACGACGCTGGTGCCGGTCTGGTTGCTGATGACCCTGTTCTTCGGCTGACGGCCCTGCTGCGCCAAGCCTGCTGCGCCAAGCCTGCTGTTCCAACCCGGCTGTTCTGACCCTGCTGCTCTGACGCTGCTGTTCCAACGCCGCTGCTCTAATCCTGCTGGGACTCCAGGGCCTGCGTGGTGACGGGGGAGAGCCAGAGCCACCGGACGCCTTCACCGCCGAACGCGAATCCTGACATGTCGGGCATGTGGGGTGGGTTGGCCTGCATCAGGACCCCCGAGTACTGCGAGCCCAGCGGGAACGTCGAAGGGTCGTGGTACCACTTCGCCGTGTGCCCGTGGCCCAGCCACGTGACCGAGTGCCACGGATACTGCGACAGCCACACCAGCAACAGCGCCGCGTCACGCGGGTCCTCGCGGGTGGCCACGGCCAGCTCGATCCGGGCGTACGTGCCCGGCTCGTCGATCCACTGCTCCACCGTCGGCATGCGCTGGCAGCTCATCCCGACCGTGGACAGCACGGTGAAACCGCGCTCGCCGTGCGGCGGGCGCTCGGTGATGCCCACGGTGGGCAGGCGCTCACCGCTGGCGTCCCAGTATCGGCCCGCCGGGCCCAGCACCCGGTCCAGATGTCCCATCACGAACTGCTGGAACGACGGCCACGACCCCTCGCCGTGCCGCCAGCGCCAGTAGGAGCGGGCGTTCGAGATGCGCGGGCGCAGCCCGTCGAGCGCCTCCGACAGCGCCCAGGCGAACGGCGACTCGCCCACCGCGTCGCGCGCGTACCCGGGCATTCCCCTGCTCATGTCGGCCCAGCCGGGGATGACGGCCAGCAACTCGTCGTCCTCGTACAGGGCGACGCCGTCGCCCTCCTCGAACCACAGCGGGTTGAGCTGGCCGAGCGGCCGGCGGCCGTCGGGGTGCAGCGTGGCCGCCCTGGGCATGAGCGGCGGCCGGCCGGCGTTGACGCGGGCCAGGTCGATGACGGGCGGAGCGGGGCGATGGTTGGCCAGCCAGACGGCTCCGTGAACCGTGCCGTCGGGCGAGCACAGGTAAGCCACCGAGGAGTTCTCGTCCCGCTCGACCACGAGCGTCCGGCTCCCGTACGGGCTGCCGGAGGCGAGCACGACCTCGGTGCCACCCTCGCCAGATGCCGACCGAAAAATCGCCATACGAGATGACTGTAGATCGGGCGGAGACCAAGACGCGAGCCGTACCGAGACCAGGAATGCCACCTCCGATCCGAACGTTCATTACCCTGGTGGCAAACCCCTCAAGCAAGCAAAGGCAGCACAGTGTCCCAGCCCCCAGGTCAGCTCACGTTCGTCGCGCCCCGTCGGGCCAAGCCCGCACGGCACCTGGCCGATCTGCCGATGGCCGACCGGCGGGCGGCGGTCACCGAGCTGGGCGAGAAGGCGTTCAGGGCCGACCAGCTCTCCCGCCACTACTTCGAGCGGCTCACCACCGACGTGCAGGCGATGACCGACCTGCCCGCGGCGGCCAGGGAGAAGTTGTCGGCGCTGCTGCCCACACTGCTCACGCCGGTCAAGGAGCAGACCACCGACGGCGGCACCACCCGTAAGACGTTGTGGCGGTTGTTCGACGGGGCACTGGTCGAGTCGGTGCTCATGCGTTACCCGGACCGGGTCACGATGTGCGTGTCGTCCCAGGCCGGATGCGGCATGAACTGCCCGTTCTGCGCCACCGGGCAGGCCGGGCTGACCCGTAACATGTCCACCGCCGAGATCGTCGAGCAGGTCGTGTCCGGAGCGCGCGCGCTGGCCGCCGGCGAGGTGCCCGGCGGGCCCGGGCGGGTCAGCAACGTCGTGTTCATGGGCATGGGCGAGCCGCTGGCCAACTACAAGCAGGTGATCGGCGCGGTGCGTCGCCTGGTGGAGCCGGCCCCCGACGGGCTCGGCATCTCCGCGCGCGGTGTCACGGTCTCGACGGTGGGGCTGGTGCCCGCCATCGGGAAGCTCGCCGACGAGGGGCTGCCGGTCACGCTGGCGCTGTCGCTGCACGCGCCCGACGACGAGCTGCGCGACACGCTCGTGCCGATCAACACCCGGTGGAAGGTGGCCGAGGTGCTCGACGCCGCCTGGGCGTACGCGGCGAAGACCAAGCGGCGGATCTCGATCGAGTACGCGCTGATCAAGGACATCAACGACCACGAATGGCGGGCCGACCTGCTCGGCAAGCTGGTCAAGAACAAGCTCGTGCACGTCAACCTGATCCCGCTCAACCCGACGCCCGGCTCGAAGTGGACCGCCTCGCGGCCGGAGGACGAGCGGGCGTTCGTGCGGCGGCTGGAGTTCCACGGCGTGCCGGTGACGGTGCGTGATACGCGCGGGCGCGAGATCGACGGGGCCTGCGGGCAGCTCGCCGCCGCCGAATAGGGCGGTCACCGCCTGCGGCGCAGCCAGGCGTACGCCGTCAGGCCGATCAGGCACCAGCCCAGCGAGATCGCGGCGAGCTGCGGGAACAGGCCGAGCAGTGCGCCGGTGTTGGCGGCCTTCATCCACGAGATGAGCGGCACCGTGAGCCAGTACAGCGACGTCGCGCTGAGCAGCAGCATCGCCAGGAAGCCGAGCAGCAGGGCCATGATGGAGACGGCCGGCGACGGCAGGATCGCGCGGCTGGTGAGAGCGCCGAGGGCGGTGCCGGTCAGGGCGGAGATCGCGTACAGGACGACGCCGGCGGGCAGCAGGCCGGGTGGCGGGGCGCCGGTCATGCCGAGCAGCAGCGCCCAGAGCAGGCCCAGCGCCGCGAACCCGGCGCACGTGGCGAAGGCCGCCAGCAGCCCCGACGCCACCTCCCGGCCCCGGCCGCCGACCTGGATCGCCGACATCTCGCGCTGCCGGTCGGGCTCGGTGTCGAGCAGGCTCCTGGCCGCCCAGGCCAGGATGGGGACGAGCAGCACCGCGCCGTCCGCGAGCACGCTGGCCTCGGCACCGCGCGGGGCGCGGCTGCCGTTCAGGATGGCCAGCAGCGCCAGGGTGAGGAGCAGCGCCTGGAACACGCGGTGCGAGCGCACGTAGGCGGCCAGGCGGAAGGCCGCCAGGGCGATCATGAGGTCTCCTGGGTCTCGGGGGCGCGACGATCCGGGCCGTGCGTGGCTTCCACGGCTGTCCGCTCGTCAGGGGTTTCCACGGCTGCGGGCTCGTCGGTGTCCTGCGCGGTTGCGCCTTCGGCGATGGTGGTGCGGAGCCGGCGGGCCTGGTAGCCGTCCTCGCGCATTCTGGTCAGGAAACGTGCGAGGTCGCCGGTGGGCACGGTCACGGCCACGGTGACGTGCGAGGGGACCGGCGGGGGTGCGGACGTGCCCTCCTTGAGGTGGCCGTCCACCATGGACCAGTGGCGCAGGCCGGGCAGGCCGCGCAGGCCGCCCTGGTGGTCGCTGGCGATGACGATGCCGCCCCTGGCCGCCACCTCGGTCGCGATCGAGGGCAGCGCGTCGCGCGTGTCGGCGTCGAGGCCCGCGAACGGCTCGTCCAGGATCAGCAGGCCCGGCTCGGCCATGAGCGCCTGGGCCAGGCCGACCTTGTGCGCGCTGCCCTTCGACAGGTCGTTCAGCGGGGTGCCGAGGAGGTGCCCCATGTTCAGCCGCTCGATCCACGGCTCCCAGCGGGCGCCGCCGCCGCGTACGCGGGACATGTGCCGCAGGTACGCCGTCACCGTGAACGGCTGGCTCACCGGGAACCGGTCGGGGGCGAAGCCGACTACCGGCGGGCGGCCGGTGATCGTGCCCGTGCTCGGCCGGGCGAGGCCCGCCAGGAGACGGAGCAGGGTGGACTTGCCCGCGCCGTTCACGCCGGTCAACTCGATCATGTCGCCGGGGGCGAGCTGGGCGTCGGCGTCTTCGATGACGAGAGGATCACGTCTTCGGTAGCGGAAAGTGACCTTGGACAGACGCATGATCCGGTAACCGTATATGTCGGGTCGCAGGGTCGGGATAAAGGTCCGACAATGGAGGGACCCCCAGCACCATCTCAAGAGGAGCGAGGCTTGAACCGCTTTCCGCGCGTCATGGGCATGCGTTCAGGCTATGACCCCGCCGAAGTGGACGCCCTGATCGGGCGGATCGAATCGACCCTCGGCCGGGGCGCGCACGCGTTGGAGCCCGTCACGGCGGACGAGGTCCGCACGGCCACGTTCCGCGCGAAACGCGGTGGTTACCAGGAGACCGCGGTGGACTTCGCGTTGGAGGCGTTCGTGGTGGCGCTGGAGACCCAGGCCCAGCGGCCGGTCCGTCTGGCCATGGCCGAGCCCACCGGCGACCTGCTGCGCGAGCAGTGGTTCGAGACGCAGGCCGCGCGGGTCGAACGCGTGGCCTTCCGTCCGGGCCGCATGGGCACCGGCTACAACGAGGACGAGATCGACGCCTTCCTCGACCGGGTCGTGGCCACGCTGCGCGCCACGACCGACTATCCGGTGACGGCCAAGGAGGTGCGGGAGGCGAAGTTCTCCACCGTGCTGTTCCGGGCCGGTTATCTGATCGCGGACGTCGACTCGTTCCTCACCGGCATCGCCGACGTGCTCGAACAACGGGTCCGCTGAGACGGCCGCACCCGCCGCGAGAGCAGCGGGCGCGCCGCACGCCCGTCACGACCGCGCCGGGTCACCACGAGCAGGCCGTCGTCGGCCGGGGTTCAGGCGGCTTCGACCGCGGCGAGCAGCCCGTGCAGGTCGGGCCGCACGTGCGGGACGATCGACGGCTTCGCCGGCCGCTGGCCGTGCCGGTTGACCCACACGCGGGGCAGGCCCAGCCGGTGGGCGGGCTCCATGTCGTGGAAGTAGCTCTGGGCCACGTGCACCCACACCTCCGGCTCGTACGAGCCCCTGAACAGCTCGAAGTGCGCGTCCGCCGGCTTGTAGGCCCCCGCGTCCTCGGATGTCACCACCGCGTCGAACGGCACGGGCAGCCGCCGTCGCGTCTCGGCGATGAGGTCGCGGTCGCAGTTGGTCAGCAGCGCCAGCCGCCAGCCGGCCTCCCGCAGCGCGCCCAGTTTGGCGCCGACCTCGGGGAAGACCGGCCAGTACGGCAGCGTCGCGCCCAGCACCGAGGCGTCGTCGGCGGCCAGCGGGACCTTCTCCTCCGCGCACGCCCGCCGCAGCGCCTCGGCCAGCACGAGCCGGTAGCGCATCGCGGGCGACTCGGCCTGGACGACGTGCTCGTGCCGGTTGTACGCCTCCAGCAGCCGCACCCCCTGCCCGGGCGCGATCAGCTCGGCGCTGCCGAGGATGCCGTGCCGCCAGTCGACCAGAGTTCCGAAACAGTCGAACGTAACCCATCGCATGACTCACATCATGACGGTCATGACCGTATCCGTGCGCCCCATCCGCCCCGGCGATCTGCCCGTGGCCACGCGGGTGCTCGACGCGGGTGCGGACGGTCGCGGCCGAGCGGGGCGCGGGCCGGCTGCACCTGGTCACCACCAACGACAGCACGTGTGGCGGGCCGTCAGGTGGCGCGCGGCTGGCGCAGCAAAGCGACGATGACCGAGGTCACCGGGGCGGCCAGGAACGCGCCGGCGATCCCCGCGATCACGCTGCCCACCGTGAGCGCCACCAGGATGGCCGCGCCCGGCAGCGCGAGGGCCCTGCCGTAGACCTGCGGCGCCAGGACGTGCCCCTCGATCTGCTGCACCGCCACGGTCACCGCCACCACGATCAGCGCCACCAGCCAGCCCTTGGCCACCAGCGCCACCACGGCCGCCAGCAGCCCCGCGAAGAACGCCCCCACCACCGGCAGGAACGCCCCCACGAACGTCAGCACCGCCAGTGGCAGCGCCACCGGCACGCCCAGGATCCACAGCGACATCCCGATGAAGAACGCGTCCACCATGCCCACGATCGCGACCCCGCGGATGTAGCGGCCGATCACCGAGAAGACCAGCTCGCCGGTCTCGGTCAGGCGGGTCCTGGAGCGGGCGGGCGCGAGCTCCACCAGCCAGCGGAAGAGCCGGTCGCCGCCGTGCACGAAGTAGACCGACAGGATGACCGCCAGGACCGCCCCCACCACGATCTCGCCGGCCGTCCTGACCCCGGCCAGCGCCCCGGTGGTGATCTGGCGGCTCTGGTCGGACAGGTAGTCCCTGGCCTTCGCCAGCAACTGCCGGTCGTCGAGCCCGAACTTGACGGCCAGGTTGTGCAGGTCACCGAGCACGTGGCCGACGCTGGCCCGCAGCTCCGACACGCTGTCCACGGTCGGCGGGACGACCAGCGCGATCAGCGCGCCGGCCAGCAGCAGGCCGCCGGCGAAGACGATCGCGGTGGCCGCGCCCCGGCCGAAGCCGCGCGAGCGCAGCCAGCGGGCCGGGGGCAGCAGCAGCGCGGTCAGGAAGACGCCGATGACGATCGAGAGCACCACCGTGCGCACCTGGTAGAGGCAGAAGCCGATCACCGCGATGACCGCGAACCATCCGAGCAGCCGCCACGGCCCCATCCCCGCCCCCCAATCGTGCCTGGTCAGAGGCGTTCCCCAGGCTGATCGAGGGCAACCCTGCTCAGCCGGGCGGGGCCAGGTGGGGCCGCTGGGAGCGTTTGTTCGCCTCGTACGCCTCCCGCGCCGCGTACGTGCCGCTCGTGGTCGCCACCTGCGCCACGGGCACGTCCCACCACGCCTCGGAGGACGGCGCGTCGTCGGCCAGCCGGTCGGTGTGCACGTGGATCACCGTGGTCCCGGTGGCCGAACGGGCGGTGTCGAGGGCCTTGCGCAGGTCGGCGACCGTTTCGGGGCGCAGCACGGTGGCGCCGAGGCTGGCGGCGTTGGCGGCCAGGTCCACCGGCAGCGGGCCGCCGTCGCGGCCCTGGTAGGCGGTGCCGAGCCGCTCGGCGCCGACGCTCTCGGACAGCCGTCCGATGGAGGCGAAGCCGGAGTTGTCGACCAGGACCACGATCAGCTTGACGCCCTCGGAGACGGCCGTGACCAGCTCCTGGGCCATCATCAGGTACGAGCCGTCGCCCACCAGCACGAACACCTCGCGCTCCGGCACGGCCAGCTTCACTCCCAGGCCGCCGGCGATCTCGTAGCCCATGCAGGAGTAGCCGTACTCGACGTGGTAGGCGCCCGGACCGCTGGGCCGCCAGAGCTTGTGCAGGTCACCGGGCATGGACCCGGCCGCGCACACCACCACGCCGTCGTCGCCGGCCGCCGCGTTGACCGCGCCGATCACGGCCGACTGCGGCAGCGGCGAGCCCTCCAGCGCGTACGCCGCGTCCACGGCGGCGTCCCATGCCCGTGTCAGGGCGGCGGCCCGTTCGCGGTAGGCGGCCGGGGTGCTCCAGCCCGCGCACGCCTCGGCCAGGTCGGCCAGCCCTTCGCGGGCGTCGGCGACCAGTTGCAGGCCGGAGAGCTTGGCGGCGTCGAAGCCGGTGATGTTCAGGTTCACGAAGGCCGCGCCGGGGGCGAAGATCGTCCGGGAGGCGGTGGTGAAGTCGCTGTAGCGGGTGCCGACGCCGATGATCAGGTCGGCCTCGCGGGCCAGCGTGTTGGCGGCGGTGGTGCCCGTGGCCCCGATCGCGCCGAGCGCGAGCGGGTGACCGTGGGGGAGCGCGCCCTTGCCCGCCTGCGTCTCGGCCACGGGGATGCCGAAGGACTCGGCGAAGGCGCGGAGTTGTGCGCCGGCCTCGCTGTAGATCGTCCCGCCGCCGGCCACGATGAGCGGGCGGGTCGCCGACCTGATCAGCGCGGCGGCCCGCGTGAGGGCCGCACGCTCTGGGCGCGGCCTCGGGACGTGCCACAGGCGGCGGGCGAACAGCTCGTCGGGCCAGTCGAACGCCTCGGCCTGCACGTCCTGCGGCAGCGCCAGCGTCACCGCGCCCGTCTCGGCCGGATCGACGAGCACCCGCATGGCGGCCAGCAGCGCGGACGGGAGCTGCTCCGGGCGGTTGATCCGGTCCCAGTAGCGGGAGACCGGCTTGAAGCAGTCGTTGACCGAGATGTCGTAGGAGCGCTGGTCCTCCAGTTCCTGGAGCACGGGGCTCGCGGCGCGGGTGGAGAAGATGTCGCCGGGCAGCAGCAGCACGGGCAGGCGGTTGATGGTCGCGCCGGCCGCGCCGGTGATCATGTTGGTGGCGCCGGGGCCGATCGAGGTGGTGCAGGCCAGCGTGGCCAGGCGGTTGCTGGCGCGGGCGTAGGCGGCGGCCGTGTGCACCATGGCCTGCTCGTTGCGGCTCAGCCGGTAGGGCAGGTCCTCGGTGGAGGTGGCCAGCGCCTGGCCGAGGCCCGCCACGTTGCCGTGGCCGAAGATGCCGGCGCAGCCGCCGAAGAACCGGCGTTCCGCGCCGTCGCGCTCGCTCCACTGGCGGGCCAGGAAGCGCACGACGGCCTGCGCGACCGTCAGGCGGATCATGAGGTCCTCCCGAACGGCAGCCGGGGGTCGATGGGCTGCTCGTCCCAGGAGGAGCGGATCCAGGCGTGGCGGGGGTCGTCGCAGAAGGCCATCGACCGCTGCTGCGCGGGGCCCGCCAGGACGTTCAGGTAGTACAGGTCGTAGCCGGGGGCGGCCATGGAGGGGCCGTGGTAGCCGTACGGGACGAGCACCACGTCGCCGGAGGAGACCTCGGCGAGGGTGTCGATGGGGCCGCGTTCGGAGGAGTAGACGCGCTGGTAGCCGACGCCCTGCCCGGCCACCTCGAAGTAGTAGATCTCCTCCAGGACCGCCTCGCCGGGGTTGGGGGTGTCGTGCTTGTGCGGGGGATAGGAGGACCAGTTGCCCGAAGGGGTGAGCACCTCGACGGCCATGAGCTTGTCGCAGCCCTCGAAGGCGTCGGGGGAGCAGAAGTTGTTCACCTGGCGCGATGCCTGGCCCGCGCCCCTGATCTCGACGGCCACGTCGGCGGCGGCGACGTGGCGGGCGGGCAGGGCGCGGGTGGCGCGGGCCGAGGGGAAGGCGATCCGGCCGGTGCCCTCGACGGTCACGGGGGTGCCGATCGGGACGTAGACGAAGTCGGTGGGGCCGTCGAACACCGAGGCGCGGCCGGTCAGCGTGAACCGGTGGCCGGGCAGGGTGACGGTGCACGAGCCCGCGATCGGGAGGACGAGCAGTTCGTCCTCGCCGGTGTCGAAGGAGAGCGGGGCGCCGGTCAGCTCCGCCACGCGCAGGCCCGAGTACGTCCAGCCGGCGAGGGACGGGGTGATCTCCACCGACCAGGGGTCGCCGGCGGCCTTGCCGTAGGGGTGGTAGGTCATGGGCGGGCCTCTCGTACCAGGGCGGCGGCGCCGTCCACCGCGGTTGCCACGTCGTCGTCGGGAGGGTAGAGCAGGGCACGCCCGACGACCAGGCCGCGCACGCCGGGCAGGCTCAGGGCGCGGTGCCAGTCGGCGTAGGCGGCGTCGATGTCGGGCGGGTCGCCCCCGAGCAGCAGGGCGGGCAGCGTGGTGGCGGCCATCACGCGCTCCATCTCCGCCACCGCCGGGATCTTCAGCCAGGTGTAGGCCGAGGTGACGCCGAGGGCCTGGGCGATGCTGATCGCGCGGATGACGGCGTCGGGCGACAGGTCGTTGCGCAGCGCGCCCGACTCGGAGCGGCGCGACCAGAACGGCTCGACCATGGCCACCAGCCGCCTGCGGGCCAGGTCGGTGACCGCGCGGGCGCACGACTCCAGCGCGGTCGCGGTGGCGTGGTCGGACGGGTCGATGCGGCACAACATCTTGCCGCCGTCGAGCCGCATGGTGTCGATGGAGGCGGCGTCGAAGCCGGTGAAGCGGTCGTCCACCTCGAACACCGAGCCGTGCAGGCCGCCGCGGTTCATGGAGCCGAAGGCCAGCTTGCCCTCCAGCGCGCCCAGCAGGAGGAGGTCCTCCAGGACGTCGGGGGTGGCCAGGATGCCGTCGACACCGGGGCGGGACAGCGCCACCCGCAGCCGGTCGAGCAGGTCGGTGCGGCTGGCCATGGCCAGCGGCCGGTCGCGCACGCCGAGCGCGCCGCGGGCCGGGTGGTCGGCGGCGATGATCAGCAGCCGCTCGCCGCCGCCGGGCAGGCCGCGCCGCCGCCGGCGAGCCGCGGACTCGGCGATCGCCTCGGGGCGGGTGGCGCGCAGGTGGGTCAGCCGCCCGTAGTCGGCCGGCCGGGACGGCGCGATGTCGCTCAAGAGCGCGCCCCGTTCAGCAGGTCTTCGACCTCGGCGGTGCCGGGCATCGCGTCGGCGCAGGCCAGGCGGGCGGCCACGAAGGCGCCGGCCGCGTTGGCGAAGCGCAGCATGTGCTCCAGCGGCCAGCCGCGCGCCAGCCCGAGGCAGATCGCGCCGCCGAACGCGTCTCCCGCGCCGATGCCGTTGACCACCTTCACCTCCATGGGCTCCACCAATGCGCTCTCCTCGGAGGTACGCGCGAAAACCCCTGCTGGCCCCATTTTCACGATCGCCATGCGTACGCCGGTGTTCAGCAGGGCCTGCGCGGCGGCCTCCGGGTCGCGGACGCCGACCGCGACCTCCACCTCCTCCAGGTTGCCCACGGCCACGTCGGCCAGCGGCAACATGCGGCGGGCCGCCTCGCTCGCCGCCTCGCGCGAGTCCCACAGCGTCGCCCGGTAGTCGAGGTCGAACACCGCCGACCCGGACGTGCGTGCCGACAGCGCGGCGGCGTGCGCGGCGGCGCTCGGCTCCTGGCTGAGCCCGGTCAGCGAGAACCAGAACAGCCGGGCTTGCGCGATCGCCGCGAGGTCCAGCATGGACGGGGAGACCTGGAGGTCGGGCGGGTGCTCGCCGCGGTAGAAGTAGATCGGGAAGTGGTCGGGGGGAAAGATCTCGCAGAACGTGACGGGGGTGGGTCGGCCCTCGATGGTGCTGACGAAGGCGTCGTCCACGCCGAAGCCGCGGATCGCCCGGCGTACGTAGTCGCCGAACGGGTCGGCCCCCACGCCGGTGATCACGGCGGAGCGCAGCCCGTGGCGGGCCGCGGCGACGGCGACGTTGGTGGGGCTGCCGCCGAGGAATTTGCCGAAGGTCTCGACGTCGGCCAGGCCCACGCCGGTCTGCAGCGGATAGACGTCGACGCCGGAGCGGCCGATCGTGATCAAGTCGTACAACAGCACCTCCACTGACGGAGCTTACCCACGACACTATGGCATATTGTCATGACATCAAGATGTCCAGGATGTTGCGCATATCGGTTGGCGCTTTACGTCATATGAATGTCATGACATATTGGCTCCTGAATGCCACCTCCCGGGGAGCGTCGGAGGGTTCGCATGGCGTTGCGGCAAGGACGAAGGGGAAGAACGTCACGGTCACGTTCATTCCCCACGGCATCGATGACGAGCAGCACAACACCAAGCTCTCCCTCGATCTCGACTCCGGCAAGGGAGGCGGCAGGGTGAAAGGCCACTGGAGCCTGGACGACCGGCTGGAACGGACCCTGCGCGAGGTGCCCTTCGAGGTGCCCGCGGGCAGCGCGGCGGTCACCGTGCGGCTGTCCTACGACCGCTCGCAGGGCGTGATCGACCTCGGCTGCGGGTCGCCCGGCGGGTTCCGCGGCTGGTCGGGCGGGGCGCGCGACACGTACACGATCAGCCGCGACTGGGCCACCCCCGGCTACCTGCCCGGCGAGCCCGAGGCGGGCACCTGGCACGTGTGGCTGCGGCTGCACCGAATCCCGGCGCAGGGGCTGGACTACACGCTCGACGTCACGGTGTCGGGCCAGGCGCCGCCCGAGCCGGTCGCCGCGCCGCCGCCCCACGGCGAGCGCCCGCCGCGCAGGGACGTCCCCGACGTGGACGGCCTGCGCTGGTACGCCGGCGACTTCCACGCCCACACCGTCCACAGCGACGGCAGCCTGACCATCGACGAACTGGCCGAACTCGCCCACGGGCGCGGGCTCGACTTCCTGGCCGTCACCGACCACAACACGGTCAGCCACCACCCCCGGCTGAGCGGGATCGACCGGGGGATCAGGCTCGTCCCCGGCCAGGAGGTCACCACCGACCGGGGCCACGCGAACGTGTTCGGCGAGGTCGGCTGGGTGGACTTCCGCGAGCCCGCCGACGCGTGGGTGGAGCACGCCGAGCGCGCCGGCGGACTGATCTCGATCAACCACCCGCTCGGCGGCGACTGCGCCTGGCTGCTGCCGATCAGCCGCCGGCCGCGCGTGGCCGAGGTGTGGAGCTCCGGCTGGTGGGACCGCCGCTGGGGCGCGCCGCTGGCCTGGGCCGACGCCTGGCGCGACGACGTGATCGCGATCGGCGGCAGCGACTTCCACCGCCCCGGCTCCGACGGCCTGCCCGGCGCGCCCACGACCTGGGTGCTGGCCGAGGACGTGGACGCGGTGCTCGACGGCGTGCGCGCGGGCCGCACCGCCGTCTCCACGGGCCCCGACGGGCCCCTGCTGCTCAGGCTGGGCGGCGACCTGCTCGCGCTGGACGCCGACGGCCTGGTGCTGGTCCGCCCCGACGGCACGCGGCAGGTGGTCCGCGGCGAGCGCGTGCTGCTGCCGGCCCGCGACGGAGCACACCGGCTGGAGACCTACGAGAACGAGGTGATCGCCCTATGCGCGTGAGGAAAGTCGCCAACGCCCCCGTGAGCTTCGGCGTCTTCGAACTCAGCGACGCCCCGCCACCACTGACCGCCGACGAGATGGTCCGGGCCCTGGCGGCGGCCGGCTACGAAGGCATCGACTCCGGGCCGATCGGCTACCTGGGCACCGGCTCCGAGCTGGCCGACCGGCTGGGCGGCGCCGGGCTGCTGCTCTGCGGCGGCTGGGTGGACCTGCCCTACCGCGACGCGGACGCGTACGAGAGGGGGCTGCCCGCGCTGGCGGCGGCGCTGGACGTGTTCGCCGCCGCGCCCCCCGGCGACCTGCCGCCGCGTCCCACGATCGCCTGCTCCGGCTCGCCGGAACGGTTCGCCCGCCCCGGCGGGAGCGTTCCAGGGCTGCCCGCCTCCGAGTGGCCCGGCTACGCCGCCCGCGTCCAGGAGACGGCCGAGCGCTGCCGCGCACGCGGCTTCGAGCCCGTCTTCCACCACCACCTGGGCACCTACGTCGAGACCCCCGAGGACGTCGAGCGGCTGCTGGAGCTGACCGACGTGCAACTCTGCCTGGACACGGGCCACCTGCTGCTGGCGGGCGGCGATCCGGTCACGGCGCTGCGCGCATGGGCCGAACGGGTCGGCCACGTGCACATCAAGGACGGCGACACCGCGATCCTCGCCCGGGCGCTGGCCGACGGCGTGGACCTGCGCGAGCTGATGGGCCGCGGCGGGTTCGCCCAGCTCGGCGAGGGCGAACTGGACCTGCCCGCCGTCGTGCGCGCGCTCGACGAGATCGGCTACGCGGGCTGGATCGTGATCGAGCAGGACACCCTGCCAGGGCGGCGCACGGTCGCCCAGAACATCGCCGACCAGGCGGCCAACCGCCGCAAGCTGAAGGACCTGGGCCTGTGAAGATCGCGCTGGTGGGTTGCGGGGCCGTCACGCAGGCCGTCTACGTGCCGCTGCTGTCGCGGCGGCGGGATCTGTTCGAGGTGAGCGCCGTCTGCGACCTGTCGCGGACGCTGGCCGACGCCGTGGGCGAGCGGCTGGGGGCCGCGCGGCGGTACACGGCGGTGTCGGAACTGCTCGCCGACGGCGGGTTCGAGGCCGTGGTCGTGCTGGCGTCCGGCTCCCACGGGGAGACCGTGCGGCAGGCCCTGGCCGCCGGGCACGCCGTGCTGTGCGAGAAGCCGCTCGCGCTGACCAGGGCCGAGGTGGCGGCGCTGCCCGCGGGGCGGCTGATGGTCGGCTACATGAAGCAGTACGACCCGGCCGTGCGCCGGGCCGAGGAGGCGCTGGCCGCGCTGGGCGGCCCCGAGGCGCTCAGGGCGGTCGAGGTGACCGTGCTGCATCCGAGCGGCGAGTCGCAACTCGCCTTCGCCAACCTGACGCGGGCGGGCGACGTCGACCCGGGGCTGCTGACCGCGCTGCGCGCGGCGGAGGACGCGCTGGTGTCGCGGGCCCTGGGCGAGTCGGCCCCGGAGCAGGTGCGGAACCTGTACGGGGTGGCGCTCGGCTCGATCTGTCACGACCTGTCGCTCCTGAGGCGCTTCACCGGCGCACCGGCGGACATCTCGTACGTCGAGACGTGGGGGCTCGCGCCCGGCTCGATCGAGATCTCCGGCGCGCTGCCGGTCCGGGGCCGCTTCTCCATCCGCTGGCACTACCTGGAGGACTACCCCGCCTACCGGGAGACCGTGACGCTCCACCACGACAAGGGCTCGCTGGAGCTGGTCTTCCCCTCGCCGTACCTGATGAACGCCCCGACCACGCTCACCGTGGTGTCCGGGGCCGAGAGCCGGACGCACTGGCGGGAGGTGACCGAGGCGTTCGAGGTACAACTCGGGGCTTTCCATGCTTACGTGAACGATGGCATCCCGCCGCTGACCGACGTGCGCGGCGGGCTGGAGGACATCGTCACGGCGCAGCGGATCGCGGCGCGCTACGCCGTGCAGCATGATCTGCCCATCGGAGGGGAGGCAGCGTGAGCACGGAGATCGTCGTCGTACCGCACACGCACTGGGACAGGGAGTGGTACGAACCGTTCCAGCGTTTCCGGCTGCGCCTGGTGGCGCTGCTGGACGAGGTGCTGGACACGATGGAGCGCGAGCCCGCCTACCACTTCACCCTCGACGGGCAGCTCGCCTGCGTCGACGACTACCTGGAGGTGCGCCCGGAGCAGCGTGACCGGGTGGCGGCGCTGGTGAAGTCAGGACGGTTGGCGGTGGGGCCGTGGCAGATCCTGCTCGACGAGTTCCTCTGCTCGGGCGAGAACATCGTCCGCAACCTGGAGCTGGGCATGGACCGGGCGGACAAGCTGGGCGGCGCCATGCCGGTCGGCTACCTGCCCGACATGTTCGGCCACACCGCCCAGATGCCGCAGATCCTGCGCAAGGCGGGGCTGCGGCACGCCTGCGTCTACCGGGGCGTGCCGGCCTCCGTCACCGCCGACGCGTTCGCCTGGGTCGCGCCCGACGGCACGGCGCTGCGCACCCAGTACCTGCCGGCCGGCGGCTACGGCAACGGGGCGCACCTGTTCCACGACGGGGAGGGGCTCGGCGAGCGGGCGGCGGCGTTCGTCCGGACCATGCGCGCCTGGCACGGGCCCGACGGCCCGCTGCTGGCGATGTACGGCACCGACCACTCCGCGCCCGTGCGCGGGCTGCCCGAGATGGTGGCCGCGATCGGCGCCCGCATGGACACCCTGTCCGGCTACCTCGGCGGCGACCCCGGCGAGGTGGACGGGCCCGGCGAGGTGGACGGGCTGGCCCGGGTGCACGGCGAGCTGCGCTCCCACGCCCGCGCCAACATCCTGCCCGGCGTCATCTCCGTCCGCCCGCACGTCAAGCAGGCCATGGGCCGCGCCGAGCGGATGGTCGAGCGGTACGCCGAGCCGCTGGCCACGCTCTGGGGCGAGGAGTGGCCGGGCCGCTTCCTCGACATGGCCTGGTGGCGGCTGGTGGACGCCAGTGGCCACGACTCGGTGACCGGCTGCGGCGTGGACGACACCGCCCAGCAGGTCGCCGCCCGCATCGCGGAGGCCGAGCAGCTCGGCCAGGCCGTCCGCGACCTGGTCACCTCCCGCCTGGCCCGCGCCGTGCCGTCCGACGGCGTGCTGATCGTCAACCCCACGCCCGACGAGCGGCGCGGCGTCGTGGTCGTGGACGTCGCGGGCATGGACCCGCTGGCCGACCCGTCGGGCGAGCCGGTGCCGGTGCAGCCGCTGGAGTACGCGGCCACACTGCTGCTCGACGAGGAGATGGACCCGGCCACGGCGCTGACCTTCATCCACGGCACCGAGCTGTACGGCCGGCACATCACGGGCTGGACGGTCGAGGACGGCACCCTGACGTTCACCGTGGCCCAGGAGACCTCGGTGGTGTTCGACGTGGACGACCTGCGCGCGGCCGTCGGGGGCGTGACCCGCGTGCGCATCGTCGCCGAACCCCGCCGCACCGTGGCCGCCCTGGTGGACGTCCCGCCGCTCGGTCACACGAGCATCCGCCCCGCCCCCCGCGACCAGGTGTACGCGGCCGACGGGGCGGACCTGCGGCCCGGCACCCACCACCCGTCCTGCTGGCTCAGCTCCGATTCGGGCACCCTGCCGGTGCGCGGCGACGACGAGGTGCTCGACAACGGCCTGCTGCGGGTCACCATCGCCCCCGACGGCACGCTGACGCTGGTGGGCCAGGACGGCACCACGATCACCGGCGCGGGCCGGATCGTGGACGGCGGCGACGTGGGCGACACCTACAACCACGCGCCGCCCGCGACCGACCTCGTGATCTCCGAGCCGGAGCTGGTCGAGTCCGAGATGATCTGCACCGGCCCGCTGGTGGCGGCGGTGGACGTGCGGCGCACGTACCTGTGGCCGGCCGCCGGCGAGGAGGTCGAGGGCGCCCCCGAACTGCCCGCCGCGGCGCGCGGCTCCAGGATGGAGGAGATCACCGTCGTCACCCGGGTCGAACTGCGCGCGGGCGAGCCGTTCGTCCGGCTGCACGTCGAGTTCGACAACCGCTGCGCCGACCACCGGGTCCGCCTGCACGTGCCGCTGCCGTCGCCGGCCACGCGCTCGCACGCGGAGGGGCAGTTCGCGGTCGTCAGCCGGGGGCTCACCGCGGAGGGCGGCTGCGGCGAGACGCCGCTGCCCACCTTCCCCGCCTCCTCGTGGGTGGCCGCCGGCGGCGTGGCCGCGCTGCTGGAGCACGTCACGGAGTACGAGCTGGCCGGCGGTGAGCTGGCGCTCACCTTGCTGCGCTCGGTCGGCTACCTCTCCCGCAACCGCAACGCCCTGCGCCCGGAACCCGCCGGGCCGCAACTGCCCACCCCGGCGGCCCAGTCGCGCGGGACGCGGTCGGTGCGCCTGGCGCTGATGCCGTACCGGGGGACGTGGGCGGAGGTGGTGCCGCAGGCGGAGGTCTTCCGGCACGACCTGCTGGTGGTCCCGGGCCTGGGGGAGCGGTTCCTGCCGCTGCCCGAGCCCGCGGCCGGGCTGTCGGTGACCGGCGACGGCGTGGTGCTGACCTCCCTCAGGGACCGCGACGGGTGGCGGGAGCTGCGGGTCGTGGCGCTCACCCCCGAGGCCACGCGGGCGGTCGTCAGCGGCGGCTTCACCCGGGCCCGCCACGCCGACCTGCGCGGACGCCCCGGAGAGCCGATCCCGGTGACGGACGGCACCATCCGGCTGCCGCTGGCCGCCTGGGAGATCGCCACGGTGCAACTGTCGGAGTGACTCAGGTGCGCAGCCCGAGCCGCCGGGCCGCGCTGATGGCCAGCCAGACCTCGGCGAAGGCGGCACTGGAGTCGAGGTCCCTGCCGCTGAGCTCGCCGAAGCGGCGCAGGCGGTAGGCGAGCGTGTTGGGGTGGATGTGCAGCGCGGTGGCGGCGTCGCGCATGTGGCGGTTGTGCTCCAGCCAGGTGCGTACGGAGGCCACCAGGTCGGAGCGGTGCGCCTCGTCGTAGGCGAGCACCTCGCCCAGCACGTACTCCACCAGGGCGCCCAGCGCGGCCGGGTCCTCCGGCAGCCAGCGGCCGGTCGTGTCGTCGCCGTACGGGACGAGCCCGCGCCCCGACTCGGCGGCGTGCGTGACCGCCCACGCGGCCTCCCGCTGGGCCACCCGCAGCGACTCGCCCATCGGGAACGGGCGGCTCATCCCGGCGGCGACGCCCGGCACCGCGGCCACGGCGGGCCCCAGCTCCGGCGGGCCCAGCAGGTAGTGGTCGTCGCCGCGGCGCAGCATCAGGTGCGGCAGGTCGTCCAGGGCGCGGCGCAGCGCGTCGTCGGGCACGCCGCGCGCCACGAGCAGCACCGCGTCGCAGTCCATCGGCAGGCCGAGCCGGGCCAGGC